>DASZPU010000338.1:0-7092 GCA_035550195.1 Nannocystaceae bacterium | reverse complement strand
CGGTGGCGAGCATTGAAGCCACCCGGCCGGCGACGTCCGAGAGATCGTGTCAGAGCGAGCCGAGCAGCTGCGCGCGCTTGTTCTTGTACTCGTCGTCGGTCAAAAGGCCTGCGTCGAACGCGGCCTTGAGCGCGCGCAGCTTGTCCTCCAGCGAGCCGGCGGGCGCCGGCGCAGCCTGCGGAGCCGGCTGCGGCGCACCTTGCTGGGGATAGCCGGGCGGCGGCGGATAGCCGGGCGGCGGCGGATAGCCGGGCGGGGGATACCCCTGGGGATAGCCCGGCTGCGGCGGATACGGCATCGCCTGACCCATCGCGCCCGCCATCATCTGTCCCATGCCGACGCCCATGCCGAGGCCCATGCCCGCCTGCATCACGCCGTTGGCCTGACCGGGCTGACGCGCTGCGTCGCGCACGGCCTGCATACCTTCCCACGCCATCGTGTTGTCGACACCGCGAGCACTCTGCGCGGCCGCGGCATCGAGCGCCTTCTCGACCTCGGGCGGCAACGAGATGTTCTCGACGATGAAGCTGGTGAGCTGGATGCCGATCTTCTTGAAGTCCTCTTCGATCGTTCCGCGCACCGCATTCGCGAGCACGTCGTAGTGCGCGGCCATGTCGGCGACGCTGAGCTCGCTCTTGCCGGCGGCCTGCGAGAACGCGGACACCATGCGCGGCTTGAGATACGCCTCGATCGAGTCGGTGGAGACGAGTCCCTGCGTGCCGACGATCTCGTCGAAGAACAAGCGCGGGTCGACGATCTTGAAGTTGTACGAGCCATACGCACGGATGCGAACGCGGCCCGGACGACCTGCGACCGAGAACTCCGGATCGCGCACGAGCACCGGATTCGCGGTGCCCCACTTCTGATCGAGATACTGGCGGAGGTTGATGAAGTAGACCTCGACCTTGTACGGGCTCTCGAAGCCGTACTTCCATCCGCGCAACGTCGAGAGGATCGGAACGTTCTGCGTCGACAGCGTGTGCGTGCCGGGCCCGAACACGTCGGCGGCCTTGCCTTCGTTGACGAGCACGCACGCCTGACCTTGTCGACAGATCAGCTTCGCGCCGTTCTTGACCTCGTGGTCTTCGTCGGGGAAGCGCCAGACCAGCGTGTAGTTGGTGTCGTCGAGCCACTCGATGATGTCGATGAGCTGGCTCTTGATGAAGCTGATGATGCCCATGGGGTGATCTCCTGCTACCGCTCGGCTCGAAAAGGCATTCCGCCGGTCACATGTGCACGCTGGCGGCTTCTTGCTCGAGCTCGCCGAATTCCTTGTTGGTCATGCCGAACGCGTCGGCGATCTCGCCGAGCGCTCGTCGTTCGCCATCGGTGAACTTGCCGTCGGCCTTCACCATCGCGACTGCAGCGCGGATGAAGACGCGGCGCAGGAACGAGGTCTCGATCGCGATCGCGAGGTCGGCGGGCCCGAAGCTGCCGCTCTTCAGATCCTCGAAGCTGCACGAGGCCTCGGTCTCGCGCAGCAGCGCGCGCAAGAGGTCTTCCTCGCGTTGCTCGATTCCATCGCAAGCAGCGACGAAGTAGAGCCCGCGTGCGAAGGCCTCGATGGTGTCGGGTGCGATCCCGGCGTCGGCGTTCGTCATGGCGGACGAGCGTACCCGATCACCGGGCGCTGCGTTCCCCGTCGACCCACGCGCGGGCAATCCGCGCCGGAAGGCCCGTTCTTTACTCGATCACGAATTCGCGTGTGAAGATGACTTCGGGCGGCTCGCGCGAGTCGGCGGGCTCGGCGAGCACCTCGACGCGCCACGGCCCGACTTGATGGGGCGCGACCGCGACGCTCGATGCGAGCGCGAGTTGGCGTCCGTCGGTCAACGTGCCGCGCTCGATGGTCGCGGTGTCGCCGTGGATCCACCGGAACGACACGGCGCGTGCGCTCGGGAGACCATCGGCGCGCAGATGCAGATGCACGGTGCCGACGTCCGCCGCGAAGCGATCGGCATCGCGCAACGCACCGCTTTGTTCCGCGGCGAGCACCGCCGACAGCTGCACGAAGCTCGCGCGCTGCGGAGCAGCCGGCGACGCGGAGAACGCGGCTTGATCGCGCGCACCGCGGAGCACTCCGTCGGGCTCGAGGTGATCGGAGGTGATCGGTGCATCTGCGCAGGCCGACAGGGCCAGCAGGGCGACGCTCGCGAGTAGCTTCATCGGATGGATGACGCGCACGGGGGTGCGCCGCACTACAGATCCCGTGCCAGGAGACGCGCGTCGCGAAGTCGGGGGCTTCGGCCGGATCGCGATCGACGTTTGCGACAATGACGAACGCCGACGCGACCATAGGTAGATCGTGCCGATCGCGTGATCTGCACGCTATGCTCTGCGCCGACCGATGAAGCTCCTGCGCGCGCTGCTGGCCGCCTCGATCCTCGCGACCGCCTGTGGCCGCACCGACGCGTCGACCCCCTCTGCAGATTCCCAGCCCGCCGACGCGGAGGCCGATGCCGATGCCGAGGAGCTGCTGCAGCCGCCCGATCTCTCGCAGCACACCTTTCCTTTGTTGGTGTGGTCGGCGTTCGAGGTGGAGCGCGACTACTTCGACAAACAGCGCATCGATCCGCGTGGACAGCTGATCGCGGCAACTGCTGCGCTCGGTCTGCACACGCCGGAGTTCTTCGCGGAAGCCACCGGCGACTCGTTGCAGGTGCGCGTGCGCTCGGCGCGTGCGGAGTTCAACCTCGCCGACGTCACCACGTTGCTCGGTGCGGCGACGCGGCTCGAAGAGGTGCTGGTGTACGCCGACGGCGTGCTCGACCTCGAGCCCGAGCAACAGCACGAGCTCGAGTACGCGGCGATCAACGGGCTCTTCGGCCCGCTCGATCCCCACACCGTGTTGCTCACGCCCGAGCAGCACGCGGATCTCGGTGTGCGCACGAAGGGCGAGTTCGGTGGTGTCGGCGCGCAGATCAGGACCGAAGCGCGCCGCATCGTCATCGTCTCCGTGATGCCCGACATGCCGGCTGCGCTCGCGGGCGTGTTGGCCGGCGACGTCGTGCTCACGATCGACGGCGAGTCCACCGTGAACATGTCCGCCGAGGAGGCGCAGCTGAAGTTGCGCGGCCCGGTGGGCTCGCCGGTGATCCTCCGCCTACAGCGCGCACGCAAGCAGCTCACCGTGAAGGTCACGCGCGACACGATCCGCATCGAGAGCGTGCGTGCGGTGCGACTGCCGGACGACGTCGCGTACGTGAGCGTGAGCGCGTTCCAGGAGACCACCGCGGAGGAAGCTCGCACTGCGCTCGCCAAGCTCGGCGCCGGTGTGAAGGGGCTCGTGCTCGATCTGCGCGGCAACTCCGGCGGCGTGCTCACGCAGGCCACCGAGATGATCGACGACTACGTCGGCAGGGGTGAGCTCGTCGTCGTGCGCAGCGCCGAAGGCGACGAAGTGGCCGAAGCGAATCCCGAGGTCGTGCTCGATCTCGGTGCGCCGGTGGTGGTGTTGCTCGACGAGAATGCTGCGAGCGCGGCGGAGATCGTCGCGGGTGGCTTGCAGGCGCTCGGTCGTGCGACCGTGCTCGGTCGCACCAGCTTCGGCAAAGGCACCGTGCAGATGGTGCGCGCCGCGGCGCCGTACGGCCAGGAACTCGCGCTCAAGCTGACGCTCGCGGAGTGGTTGGTGGCCGGCGGTCGTCACATCCAGAGCGCGGGCGTCGTCCCCGATCTCGTGCTGCAACCGGTCGAGCTGTCGAACGTGCCCGGCGTCGTGCGCTTCTACGACGAAGAACGCTTCGAACGCTCGCGCGAGCGCTCGCGTGCCGCCCATCTGCCGTCGGCGAAGTACGACATCGGCAAGGACATGGGCAAGGCTGCCGAAGCCGCGGCGCTGCACCTGCGCTACCTCTCCGCGCCCGGTGCCTCCGCGGACGTGAAGGCGGTGCCCGAGCTGGCCGATCCCGAGCTGCGCATCGCGTTCGAAGTGGCCCGCGACCTCGCGCGCACCACCGATCTCGACAAGCGCCGCACCGAGCTCGGTGGCATCGCCGGTCGCATCCGCATCGAAGAGGACGCTCGCATCACGCGAGCGCTCGCGGTCGACAAGATCGACTGGGCGCCGCAGCCCGCGGGCACGAGCGCGCCGCCGCTGAAGGTCACCGCGCGCGTCACCGGGCCGAAGCGCATCGCGGCCGGCGAGCCGTTCGGGCTCGAGCTCAGCATCGCGAACACCGGCGCCGTCGCGGCGCATCGCGTGCACGCGATCACCGACTGCGTGCACGACGAGCTCGACGGCATCGAGCTGATGGTCGGACAGATCCCCGCGGGCGAGACGGTGACGCGCGAGCTGAAGCTGCACGTGATGCCCTGGCACGCCGACTTCACCGACGCGCTCGACGTCGACGTGCACGTCGGCGAGCCCGACGACACGCCCGATGCGGAAGGGCGCGTGATGTTCGAAATCTCCGGTGCGGCTCGACCCGCGCTCGCCTACGAGTACTGGGTCATCGACGACCCGACGCTCGCCGCCCATGCGCCCGCGCGTCCGCTGCCCGAAGAAGGTGGCGAGCGCTCGCCGCTCGCGATCACCGGCAACGGCGATGGGGTGCTACAGCGCGGTGAGAAGGTGCTGCTCGCCTTCGTCGCGCACAACCTCGGCGACGGCAACAGCCCCGATGCGCGCGTGCTGCTGCGCAACCTCAGCGGTCGCCAAGGTCTGCTCGAAGAAGGCTTCTATGCGCTCGGCGAGCTCGCGCCCAACGGGTCGAAGGGCGGTGCGTTCGGCATCACGGTGAGCGACGAAGCCGATCCCGCGATCCCGCTCGAGCTCGAGCTCGTGCTCGGCGATGCGAAGCTGCGCACGAGCGCGCAGGATCGACTGCGCTTCCGCGTGTTGCCGCAGGCCGGTGTGCTCGCGGCGGGTGCGAAGCGCGTCGAGGTCGGTGGCGAGCGTGCGCGGCTCTACCTCGGCGCGCATCCGTCGACCGCGGTCGCAGCGATCGCGGAGCCCGGCAGCGTGCTGCAGGTGCTCGGCACGATGGGCGGCTACGACGTCGTCGACGGCGGTGGGCAAGGGCGGCGCATGTTCTTGCCCGCGGATCTCGAGGGCTTGAAGGATGCTGCGGGTGGACGCGCGGCCGCGTTGCCGCCGCGACGCATCCAGGTGCTGCCGCCGACGGTCGAGCTCGACTCGTATCCGCGGGTGACGAAGGCGGCGGCGATCGAGCTGCGCGGCAAGATCACGCACAAGGAGCGCGCGCGCGACGTGGTCGTGCTCGTGCGTCCGCCCGGCACGGCGCAAGTCGATCGCAAGGTGTACTTCGGCGCGAACGATGCGAGCGAAGGCGAGGCCGCGCGCACGCTGGCGTTCGATGCCTCGGTGCCGCTCGAGCCCGGCGGCAATCGCATCACGGTGCTCGCACGCGACGGTGCGAAGGTGGTGCACCGGCACGATGTTTGGGTGTTCCGCGAGCCGTAGCGAAGCTACGGCTCCGTGCCCGTGCCCGTGCCCGTGCCCGCAGGCCCTTGCGCCGCATACCCGACATCCGCCGGAATGGTCTTCGCCGGCGATTCGACGGCCTTCGTGCTCGCGATCCACCGCTGCAGCGCCGCGGGCTCGGGCGCGAGCGGACGCAGCGCGCTACCGCTTCCACCGACCACCGCGACGCGCACGCGCTCGTTCACTTCCGCCGGCACCGCTCCGACCTCGCGCACGTGCATGCGCCACTCCTCGAGCCCGGCCGCACGCGCAGCGGCGATCACCGCGCTCGCACGTGCCTCGGCACGCGCCCGCGCGTCGTCGCCGGGGTGCACGTACACCGCGAGCTCGAGCCGCTCGATCCACGGGTTCAAGCGCGCGAGCTCCACCCACGCCTCGATCGACGCGCGGCTCTTCGCAGTCAGCGTGTCGGTGCCCTGCTCGAACGCGATCCTCGGCGCGAGCGCGGCGAGATCGATGCGATCGAGCGTCTCGATCGCGCCGCCCTTCGCGAAGCGATCCGGACATCCGTCGAGATCGAGCGCGCCGTTGACGAGCTCCGGCGCACGCGGGCAGAGATCGAACGCATCGGCGATGCCGTCGCGATCGTCGTCGAGCTCCGGACAACCATCGCTGTCCTCGAACTCGTCGCGATCCTCCGCAGCGTGCGGGCAGCGATCACCGCTGGCGAACACCTTGTCGCCGTCGGGATCGCGGGGATCCTTCTTCTCTTCGACCACGGGCTCTTCACGGCGCGCGAGCGCGTCGTGACGCAGCGCGATCGCAGCCGCGTGCGGACGCTTGCTGCCGTCGAACGCACGCTCGGTGCCGGTGCGCGAGGGCGGTGCCCAGGCGAACGCGAGCGTACCGCCGAGCTGCCCGGGCCCGAATCCGATCGGCGGACCGCCGTGGACGTACGCACCGATGACGACACCCGCGCGCGTCTGCCCGCGGATACCGAGCCGCGCGAGGAATCCATGATCGGCGCCGCGCACCAACGCGATGCGCGAGTCGAGCTCGCCGACCAGCGACACGTCGTAGCGCCACGACATCGGCACGCGCACCGACGCACGCGCCGTGACTTCGTCGCCGGCGATGCGTCCGAGCATGCGCACGTCGTTGCGCACGAGATAGCCGACGTTGAACGCGGCCCGGATCGCGCGTGCACCACGAACTTCGAGCAGCAGCTGCGGCGCGTAGCTCGGTGCACCGTAGCCGTGGTGATCGCTCCCGCGACCGGTCGGTGCGGTGACGTCGAACATCACGCCGAGCCCGATGCCACGACGAGGCAAGCGCAGCAGCGTGCCCTTCAGGCCCGCACGCACGTCGCCGAGCCCCGCGCTACCGACGACGCTGCCGCCGCTCGCGACCCGCTGGTGCAGCACGAGCGGAAGGTTCGCGCTGAGCTCGATCCAGTCGAACATGCCGAACGCGAACAACACGTCGCCGCGTGTGCGCGAGAGCAATTGCGGATCGCCGACGCGCATCAACGAAGCATCCTGGGTGAGCGACAAGCCGGCCGCCGGTGTCCACTTCGGCAACACCTGGCTCGACTCGGTCGACACCGCGCCTTCGGGGCTGGCGGTGCGGCGCTCGATCGCGATCGGGCTCTCGCCCGCACGCGCGGACGTGGCGTGGATCGCTGACGCGATCCCGATCACGAAGCA
>DASZPU010000337.1:0-10124 GCA_035550195.1 Nannocystaceae bacterium | reverse complement strand
AGCTCGTGCGCACGCAACAGCGCGGCGTGCCGCCGTGGCTCGATCGCGTGATCGCCCGCGGCTTGCGTCCGCAACCGGCGGATCGCCACGGCGCGATCGAAGCGCTGCTCGATGCGATGGTGCTCGATCGTCGCCGTCGTCGGCGTGGGCTGGTCGCGCTCGCCGTCGCGATCCCGTTGGTGAGCGCGGCCGCGGTCGCCGGCGCGTGGATGCTGCGGCCGGAGCCCGTCGCGAGCGCACCCGATCGCACGCGCACGTTGGTGGACGAGGCCCGCACGGCGGCGGCGCACGGACAGTACGTGCATCCATCGCCCGGCGCGCCCGACGAGCCCACGGCGATCGCGAAGGTGCTCGAGCTCGAAGCGCTGGGCGACGACGACGCGACCGCGCAGGCGGCCGCGCTGCGCAGCGAGCTCGCCGACGCGTTGGTGTCGCTCGGCGATCGCTACTTCGAGCGACCGGGTGGTCCGCCCTTCGCGGTCGACTTCTACGCGGCCGCGTTGGTGTTCGATCCCCGGCGCGAGCACTCGCGCGCACGCGTGACGCTGTCGCCCGGCCAGCTCGCGGAGCTGGTCGCGAAGGCGGAGCACGGCGGCTTCACGTCGGCGGAGCTGGTCGCAGCGGAGCCGCTCGCGTTGTTGGCCGAGGCCGACCCGCAGCGACGCGCGCAGAAGGTCGAGCGCTACTTCGCGAGCCGGGACGACGCCGCCGAGAGCACGCGCGCGCGGCTCGATGGCCTGCTCGACGCCGCGGATCGCGAGCTCGCACGGGCGGCGAGCACACGCACGATCATCGCGACGAAGCTCGCGAAGGAAGAACCCGCGCGCACGAGCGCGCCAGCGTCACCGCCGACCGACGCGACGCCGACGATCGTCGAAGACGCGAAGGCGCCGCGCGAGGACGCACCCCGTGAATCCGGCGATGGCGCGCGCGATCCGGCCGGCGCTGCGCGTGAGGCCGCAGCGGGCACGCAAGCGCTGCGCAGCGGACAGCTCGGCGTCGCGTCGTCGGCGTTTCATCGCGCGCTGCAGCTCGATCGGCGCAACGCCGCCGCGCTCGGTGGGCTGGCCGAGCTGCACTTCGAGCGCAGCGAGTATCGCGATGCCGAGCGCTTCGCCGCGCGCGCGACCGCGGTCACGCCGCGCGCATCGGCCCTGTGGATCCTGCTCGGAGACGCGCGCGTGAAGCTGCTGCGCTACGACGACGCACGCGCGGCCTACGACAAGGCGAACGCGCTGGGCGCGAGCTCGGCCGCGAGCCGCATCGCGCGGCTCGATCGCCTCGTCGGCAAGTGACGAATCGGGAGAACTTCCGATTACCCGCGCCCGGCCCCCTCGCTACCGTGGTCGCGATGGGCACCGCCACTCGCCTCGCATTCCTCGCGTCCACCGCGATGTCGCTCGCGTGCAACAACGACGGCGACGCGAGCAGCACGAGCCTCTCGGGCGACGGCGACACGTCGATGACGACGTCGGCGGAGGGTCCGAGCGACGACGGCCCGAGCTCCACCGACGGCGCGAGCGAAGACGACGCGTCCTCGCAGGGCGACGGGCCCTCGACGACGCCGGGCGACGACGACTCCGGCAGCGACAGCGCGAGCGAAGACAGCACCGGCGGCGTCGGACCCACCGGAGGTGATTGCGATCCGTTGCCGCCGCCCGAAGGCGACGTGATCGAGGTCGGCCCCGGCGACGATCTCCCCGCGGCGATCGCCAACGCCGCGAGCGGCACCACGTTGATGCTCGCCGACGGCACCTACGACGTCAGCGGCGCGAGCTACATCGTGTTCGCACAGCCCGGCGTCACGCTGCGCTCGCAGAGCGGCAATCCGGAAGCGGTGGTGATCGACGGCGGCTACACGATCGGCTCGGTGTTCGAGGTCACCGCGAGCGACGTGACGATCGCCGAGGTCACGATCCAGCGCCCGATCTACCACCCGATCCACGTGACCGGTGGCGACGGCGGCAACACCGAGAACACGATGATCTATCGCGTGCGCGTCATCGATCCCGGTCAACAGGCCATCAAGATCAACGCGACCGCCGAGGGTCGCTACGCCGACTACGGCACCGTCGCATGCTCGCACCTCGAGCTCACCGACGAGGGCCGCAACCACGTGACCGACTGCTACACCGGCGGGATCGATGCCCACCTCGCGCGCGGCTGGGTCGTGCGTGACAACCACATCGAAGGCTTCTGGTGCGCACAGGGCCTCTCGGAGCACGGCGTGCACGTCTGGAATTCCGGGCGCGACACGTTGGTCGAGCGCAACACCATCGTCGACTGTGCGCGCGGTGTGGGCTTCGGGCTCGGCGAGAGCGGCAACGGTACCAGCCGCGACTACGGCGACGACCCTTGCCCCGGCGTGAACGGCTTCGTCGGTCACTACGGCGGGACGATCCGCAACAACATGATCATCGGCGACGACCCGGAGCTGTTCGCGTCGCAGTTCGGCATGGACTCCGGCGTCGCGCTCGAGCAGGCCTGCAACACCGCGGTGGTGCACAACACCGTCGTGTCGCTCGGTCAGCCGTTCGTGAGCATGGAGTACCGCTTCGCCAACACCCACGCGACGATCGGCAACAACCTCACCACGCACGGCATCACGATGCGCGATGGTGCGAGCGCGGAGTTGCCCGGCAACATGACCGACGTCGGCACCGAGCACTTCGTCGACGCGGCCGCGGGCGACCTGCACCTCGCCGCGGGCTCGACCGCGGCGGATGCCGGCATGGCGCTCGGCGATGCTGCAGCCACGCAGGACTTCGACGGCGATCCGCGCGACGGCACACCCGACGTCGGCGCCAACGAACGCGTGCAGTGATCAGAACCGCAGCGTGACGCCGCCGGGCGTGATCGCAGCACGGCGCTCGGTCGCACGGCCGCGCTTGCGTCGCGCGACGCCGGTGCCGATGAGCACCGCGCCCGCGACCGTCACGAGCGCACCGCTCACCGCCAGCGCGATGCCGGGGCGCAGCGTGCCGTGGAGGAATCGACAGTCGCCGTCGGGGTCGGCCTGGCAGTCGTCGCGATACGGCTTGCCGTCGATCGCGAGCAGCCCCGCGCCCGTGCCCACGACCGCGAGCCCGAGCACACCGAGCGCCGCACCTGCGCCGATCATCGTGTTCGCACGACGGTCGGGCGCGACCGGAGCCGCGAGGAGCTGCAGCTCGAGCTCCTTGTCGACGCCGTCGATCGCCTCGATGTCGAGCACCTGCTGCAGGTAGCCGGCCTTCTCGACCACGACGTGGTGCCGCCCCGCGGTCATGCGCGTCGTCAGCGGTGTGACGCCGAGCTGCGTGCCGTCGACGATCAGCGTGACTCCGGGCGGCGTGGTGCGAATGGTGATCTCCGCGCCCGCGGTGCTGCGCACGCGCTCGAGGCTCGCGAGCACGCCGGTGGCCTTCGCTTCGAGCAGGCCCAGCGCGTCCTCGAATCCGCACAGCTCGCAGGTTCCGCCCGCGGTCGCGACGTCGTCGGATCGCGTGACGCCCTTGATCACGAGCTCCACGGTGTAGTCGCGCTCGCCCGGCTCGATCCGCAGCGTGCCGATCATCAGCCACTGCACGTCGGCCGTGCGCGCGGCCGCGATGCGACAGGGATCGTCCGTACAGCTCGCGGTCGCGTCCGCGAGATCCACGAGCGCCGGCGCGCTGCGACGCGACGCCGCGAGCAGACGCGCGCGCGCTTCATCGCGGCGCGTGTCGACGAGCTCGCCGTCGACGACGATCGCGGCCACACCGATGCGTGGATCTTCCCCCGACGTGGTCGGCGCAGCAGACAACGCGAGCGCGATGATCGCAGCGAGCACCGGTGGCGATTATGACAGGTGGTATGCTCGCCGTGGTGTCGCTCGCGTCGCGGATCGCACTCGCGCTCGCCTCGTGCGCGGCCGGCTGCCTGGTCGACAATCCCGCGTGGGACGGCCGCGCGGACGGCAGCGGCAGCGCGAGCGGTTCCACGGGCGACACCGGCGACGAGCCTCGCGACTGCATGCCGCTGCCCGCGGCCGACGGCGAGATCGTGATGCTCGACCCCAGCCAGGCCGCGCAGCTCGACGAGCTCATCGCCACCGCCGCGAGCGGCACGACGTTCGTGCTCGCCGACGGCAGCTACGATCGCAGCGGCGAGCCGGCGATCACCATCGCTGCACCCGGCGTCACGTTGCGCTCGGAGACCGGCGACCGCGACGCGGTCGTGCTCGACGGCGGCGGCACGACCACGCTGCTGGTCGCGATCGCGGCGGACGACGTCACGCTCGCCGAGCTCACGCTGCGTGGCTCCGCCGATCGACTGGTGGCGATCGCACCGACCGGCGGCGTCGCACCGCAACGTCCGCGGATCCATCGCGTGCACTTCGCCGACGCGCACGGGTTCCAGCTCGCGCTCGAGGCCGACTTCGCCGCGAACGCGTTCGTCGACGACGGCGAGGTCGCGTGCAGCACGTTCGAGACGAGCGCTGCGTTCCGCGAGCTCCAGAGCGATTGCAACGGCATGTCGGCGATCAAGTCGTTCGGCAGCGCGGGCTGGCGCGTGCGCGACAACGTGTTCGAGGGATTCTGGTGCCCGAGCAGCGCCGCGTTCGTCACCGTGCACTTCGGCTACGGTGCGCGCGACACGATCATCGAGCGCAACGCGTTCCGCGACAACAATCGCGGGCCGATGCTGGGCTGGGAAGCCGACACGATGGGCACGCGCGCGCCCCCGGACGGCGCGACCTGTCCGAACGCGCAGCACTTCGACGGCACGATGCGCAACAACATGGTGTGGGTCGGCGGTGCCGCGCTCGCGGCTTCGCCGGTGCAGCCCGACACGATGATGTCGGCGTGGTCCGCCTGCGACGTGGTCGTGCAGTACAACACGCTGGTCAACCTCTTCGTGGTCGGCTACGCGCTCGATCCTCGCTTCAGCGACACGACCGGCTCGGTGGTCGACAACCTCATGACCGATCACGTCGAGGTGCGCGAGGGCGCGACGATCATCGACTCCGGCAACGTCGTCGACGTCGGCTTCGGTCTGTTCGTCGACGCGAGCGCGGGCGACCTCCATCTCGTGGCCGGCGCGACGCAGGCGATCGACGCCGGCGTGTCGGTGGCCGCCACGCCACCGTCGGACGACTTCGATGGCGAGCCCCGCGACGATGCGCCCGACGTCGGCGCCGACGAATACGTGCCCTGAGCCAGCACCCGAAGGCTGGCTGCTATGCTCGCGCTCCCTTGGACGAGCGCACGACCCCGGTCCAGGCCCATCATCGCCCGCCGCCGCCGCGCGTGCCGGTGCTGCTCGGACGCAGTCGCGACGTGCTCGGCGTGCTGTTCGAGCTGCAGCCACCGCTCGTGATCGGGCGCGACGCCACGGCCCGGATCTCGCTGCCGTTCGAGGGCGTGTCGCGCCGTCATGCCGAGATCGTCGCGGGCGACGGCACGCTGCTGGTCATCCACGATCTCGGCTCGACCAACGGCACGGTGGTCAACGGCACGCCGATCGATCGCCACACGCTGTCGAGCGGCGATCGCATCCACGTGGGCTCGATCGAGCTCGAGTTCCGGCTCGCGACGGATGCCGATCGCAACCGCGTGCAGCAGGCCCGCGTGGCGATCGAGCAGCTCGCCCGCCTCTCCGAGCGCGAGCTCGAGGTCGCACGCCTGGTCGCGCAGGGCCTACGCAGCGACGACATCGCGAAGCGGCTGCACATCGCCACGCGCACGGTGAACACGCACCTCGAGCACATCTACCTGCGCCTCGAGATCAAGAGCCGTGCGGTGCTGGCCTCGCTCGTGACGCAGGCGGATCTCGGGTGACGCGCCCGCGCACGAGCACCCGCGAACCACACCCGCTCGAACGCCGAAGAACGGCACTGTTCGATGCGTCCGCGCCATGCCTCGACGATCGACGGCGATACATGGAATCATCGAATCACTTGCAGGAGCGCCCATGACTCGCTTGACCTCGATGCTGTTGCCGATCGCGATCGTGCTGCTCGGATGCCCGGGCAATCCCGTCGAGGGTGGCTCGGCGACGATCGGTGGCGAGAGCTCGCAGAGCACCGGCGCGACGCTCGACCCCACGTCGAACCCCACGATCGATCCCACCGACGACACGACCGCGGGCACGAGCGACACGGGTGTCCCCGAGACGTGCGGCAACCACGTGCTCGAGGAAGGCGAAGAGTGCGATCTCGGCGCTGACAACGGCAACGGCGGACCGTGCCGCGACGACTGCCGGATCGACGAGTGCGGCGACGGCTACAAAGGCCCCGACGAGGGCTGCGACGACGGCAACACGATGGACGGCGACGGGTGCACGTCGACCTGCGCGCCCTCGACGTGCGGTGACGGCAACCTCGACATGAACCAGGGCGAGGAGTGCGACGACAACAACCTCGTCGATGGCGATGGTTGCTCGTCGACGTGTCAGCTGCCCGACTGTGGCGACGGCGTGATCTCGCGGAGCGAGCAGTGCGAGGTCGGTGTACCGATCACCGTCGCGTGCAGCGACGTCAATCCGGCGTTCGACGCGGGCGAGGTGCAGTGCGGGATCGAGTGCACCTTCGACACCGGTGCGTGCAGCGACTGCGGTGACGGGGTGAGCACCGCGGCGGAGCAGTGCGACGGCACCGACGTCGGCGGCGCCACGTGCATGAGCGAGGGCTTCTTCACCGGCACGATCGCGTGCTCGGCGAGCTGCATGCTCGACACCACCGGCTGCACGTTGTGTGGCAACGCCGTGATCGACGCGGGCGAAGACTGCGATGGTGCCGATCTCGGCGGCGCCACCTGTATGGGCCTCGGCCTCGGGCCCGGCGAGATCACGTGCACGTCGACGTGCACGCGCGACATCTCCGGCTGCAGCGCGTGCGGCAACAATGCGATCGACGCGGGCGAGGACTGCGACGGTTCGGCGATGCCCGAGACGCAGTGCAACCAGCTCGGTGGCGGCTTCGATCAAGGCGCGCTCGGCTGCGACGGCTGCAGCTACGACGTCTCCGCGTGCTGCTTCGACGATCCCGGCGACGCGTGCAACGGCGCCGATCTGCAGTGCTGCGGCCCGCTGCAGTGCGACGGCGGTGCGGGCGTGTGCTGCACCGACCAGCTCGGGGCCGGCTGCACCACCGACGAGAGCTGCTGCGGTGCGCTCGACTGCAACGACGCCGAAGGCGACGTGTGCTGCACCGACGTGCTCGGGGCGGCGTGCAACAACAACGACGAGTGCTGCGGCAGCAACCGCGACTGCGACGGCAACCTCGACGCTTGCTGCGCCGACGAGGTGCTCGCGCCCTGCGACGGCTCCGCCGTGAACAACGACGATCTGTGCTGCGGCGACCTGGCGTGCTCGAACACGATGAACCACTGCTGCCTGCCCGCCGGAGGCAACTGCGAGAACCCCGCGAACGACTCGTGGTGCTGCTCGGGACAATGCAACGGCAGCAGCACCTGCAACTAGTCGCCTTCCGCTAAGCTGGCGGCATGCGCTTGCGTGTCATCGTCATGGTCGGAGCTCTGGCATTCGCGGTCGCGGGGTGTCCCGGCGACGACGCCGACAGCGGGTCGGGCAGCGTCGGCGAAGCATCCTCGTCGGCCTCGGAGAGCACGAGCGCAACGATGACGGGCACGACGATGTCGAGCAGCGGCGCGAGCGAGAGCGGCGACGGCAGCAGCGACGCCGACGGCTCGTCGAGCGGCGATCCCTGTGATTGCGGCGCGGGTGCATACGTGCCGGTGTGCGGCGTCGACGGCATGACCTACGACGGCGCATGCGGATTCGAGTGCGTGCCGTTGGGCGTCGCGTGCCAAGGCGAGTGCCCCTGCCCCACGTTCATGTGCGGCATGCAGGGCTGCGGGCCCGAGCAGTTCGTGTGCAACGAGTTCGTGCCCGGTGTGCCCAACGCGATGCCGACCTACTCGTGCGCTCCGCTGCCCGACACCTGCGCTGGCATCGCGGAGCCCGACTGCAGCTGCGTGATGCCGGAGATGTGCGATTGCGTCGAAGACCCCGACGGCTACTTCACCGTCACGTGCTACGGCGCGTGATCACGCGGTGAGCTCGGCGAGCAGCAGCGCGCGCCTGTCGCCGCAGGGGAAGTCGGATCTGGTGGCGTACCTGCTCTGCCTGTAGGATGCCCGCGATGCCCGACGGCAGGTTGGTCGCCGGAGTGTTCCTCGCGAGCTTGGCGTACGCGATCGTTCGCTACAACGTGTTCGGCACCGTCGACTGGCAGCAGGTGCCGGTGTTCGTCACGAACAAGGCGATCTCGGTCGCGAGCCTGGTGATGCTCGGCGTCTCGCGCGTGGTGGTCGACAAGGCGCGGCGCAAGCGGCTGGGCCTCGTCGGCGCCGCGTTGGCGGGGCTGCACGTGCTGCTGTCGTTCATGGTGCTCGACCGCTCGTACATCGCGAAGCTCTACCAACCGAGCGGCGCGATGACGGGTGCCACCGAGTGGTCGATGCTCGCCGCTGCGATCGCGACCACGTTGCTCGGGTGGCTGCTCTACGCCACCGCACTGCGCCCGCTCGACACGCAGAGCCAGGGTACGAGCCTCGTGCGTGGCCTCGCCCGCATCGTGTTGGTGTTGACCGCACTGCACGTCGCGTTCATCGGCTGGCCGGTGTGGATCACGCCCGCGACGTGGCCCGGCAAGCTGCCGCCCATCACACTCTTGTCGTGCGCGCTCGCGTTGGTCTTCTGCCTCATGCCGCGCGCGCGGTCGCGCTGAGGTCGTGTGCGCGAGGTAGTCGGCTACCTCGTCATCGCGCTGGTCGTGCTCGCGCCCCCGTTCGGATCGCTCGACCGAGCGATCGTCGCGGGCAGCGAGCCGTGCGACACCGTACCGTTCGCGTTGAGCTGGGCGATCGGTTGGGGGCAGTCGCGCATCGACGTGCTCGGTGCAGGCTGGTGGGACGCGCCGATCTTCCATCCGACGCCCGGCGCGTTCGCGTTGTCCGAGCCGATGCCGCTGTTGTCGCTCGTCGCGTGGCCGCTGCACGCGATCGGTGTACCGCTCGCGACCTGCGTGACGACGTTGGTGCTCGCGTGCATGGTCGCGAACGCAGCGATGATGCGGCGCTTGCTGCTGCGCCTACGCGTCGGGCCGGCGCTCGCGACCGTCGGTGGTGCGATCGCGCTGCTCTTGCCGTTCGTCCACCAGGAGCTCGGCGTGCTGCCGCTCGTCGCGGTGTGGCCGCTCGTGTGGATGATGACGGCGCTGCTCGACCTCTTCGACGGGCGGCGATCGCTGCGGCGCGCGGCGATCGAGCTCGGCCTCGCGATCGGGCTCGGCTTCGCCTGCTGCGGACAGCTCACGCTCTTCGGCGTGCTCGCCCTCCTGCCCGCTTCACTGTGTCTCGTGCAGCGCCGGCACCTGCGGCCCAGCTTCGCCGGTGCGCTCGCGCTCGCGACTGCGATCGGCTCGGCGATCGTGCTGCCGCTCGCGCTGCCACAGCGCGCCACGCTCGCTGCACTCGATCTGCACCGCTCCGATCGCAGCCAGAGTCGCGGCGCGATCAAGCCGATGCAGCTCGTGCGCGTGCCGTGGCCGGGGCTCGTGCCGCTGCCGCGATCGTGGGTCGCGCGCGACGTCGAGGCGCGTGCGCTGGATCCCGGTCCGTTGCGGGTGCTCGCGGCGATCAGCGGTGCGGCGCTGGGACTGCAACGACGTCGTCGCCGTCGCGAGATCGCGATGCTGCTCGCCGTGGTGCTCGCAGCGCTGGCGCTCGCATCCGGTCCGCGGCTCGGGCCGCTCGCCGATGCGCTCGAGCTCGTGCCTGGCTACGGCCAGATCCGGGCGCTCTTCCGCGCGACCGCGCTCGCGCAGATCGGCGTGATCGCGCTCGCGATGATCGGTCTGCGCATGCTGCAGGTGCGATTGCGCCGCCGCCGTGGGCTCGTCGTGCTGTTCGCCGCGCTCTTGCTCGTCGAGCTCGTGCCCCCGAGCCCACGCTGGACGACGCTGCCGGATCCCGAGCTCGCGTGGGTGCAGTGGCTGCGCGACGAGGCCGAGCCTGGTGCCGCGATCGCGTGGATCCCGTTCGCACCGAGCGGTGACGTCTGCGATCACGAAGGCACCGCGCGCGCGATGCTCCTCGGGCTGGCGCACGGACATCCGCTCGTCAACGGCTACTCGAGCT
>DASZPU010000336.1:0-10368 GCA_035550195.1 Nannocystaceae bacterium | reverse complement strand
GGGCGTGCGTGCCGTGTTCGCGCTCGGATCGATCGCCTTCGTGGTGGCGTCGATCGGCGCGTCGCCGGCGGCGGCGTGGCTGGACGCGGGCGAGCTCGGTGCGGCCGGCTTCGAGCTCGGCGTGATGCATCCGCCCGGCATGCCCGGCCTCGGCGCAGCGCATGCGCTCGCGAGCGCCGTGCCGCTCGGACCCATCGGTTTCCGCCTCGCGCTCGTCAGCGCCGTGTTCGCCGCGCTCGCGGTCGTCTTCACCGTGCGGATCCTCGAACGCCGCGAGACCCATCCTTGGATCGTGTGGGGCACGGCGCTGCTGCTCGTCGCGGGCCTCACCTTCGAGCGACACGCGCGCGGCGTCGAGCTGTACGCGCCGCAGCTCGCCGCGCTCGCGTTCGTCGCGGACGGCTTCGATCCCGCGCGCCCGGTCGACCTCCGCCTCGCGCCGCGCTTGCGTGCGTGCTTCGTCGCGACGTGGGCGATCTGGTGCTTCGCGGAGCTGCGCATGTTGTTGCCGCCGGTGTTGCTGGTCGCGTGGATCTCCGCGCTGCGCAACGGTCGACCGTTCGCGCGCTGGGCCCCGCCGGTGGTGGTGATGGCGACGCTGGTCGTGCTCGCGCTGCCGCTCGCGTCGGCCCGCGCACCGTTCACCGACTGGGGCGACCCCGAGACGCTCGCGCGGCTCGTCGATCACGTGCTCGCGCGATCGATCCGCGAAGCGTACGCCGAGGACATGCTGCCGCGCTCGCTCGCGTTGCTCGGCGCGAACGCATCCGATGCGATGGCGCGCATGGGCGAGGATCTCGGTCCGTCCGGTCCGGTGCTCGCCGCGATCGCGTTGGTGTTGTCGTGGGTGGGGCCGGCGAAGCTCGCCGATCGTCGCGCGCTCGCGACGGTCACGTGGTGGACGCTGGGCTCCGCGTTCTATGCGATCGCGATCAACCCGATGGGCGGGCCCGATCGCCAGACCGGGCTCGTGCTCGACTGGTGTGCGATCGTGACGATCGCGGTCGCGGCCGATCGTCTGCTGCGATCGCGACCGCAGCTGCGCGTCGCGGTCGTGCCGCTCGTGTGGACGATGCTGATCCTGCCGGCGGGGCTGCGCACGCTGCCCGACGGTGCGGCGATGCGATCGTGGGCCCCGCATGCGTGGACCCGGGCCGCGCTCGCGCAGCTGCCCGCGGACACGATGCTGCTGACGCAATCCGACGATCTCTCCGCGGGCATCGTGTGGGCGCGCGTGATCGAGGGCGCACGCCCGGATCTCTTCACCGCGCCTGCGCAGCACCTGCATCGCGCGCAGCCCGACGACGTGCCGCCCGAGCACGCCGACGCCTGGGCGGCGATCGCCGCCGCCAACGGCGAGGCCAAGCGGATCGAAGCGGCGATCGCCGCGTGGCCCGGCGCCGTCGCGCTCGAGCAAGGCGTGATCTTCGGGCGCGTGCGCTTCGAGCCCGAGGCGGGTCGTCTGCCGCTCGGCGTGCGTGGCCCCGGGGCGCTCGCGCTCGCGGCGACCGACACCGTGCCCGCGCAGATCGCCGCGCTGTTGCCGTGGCTTCCCAGCGACGTCGATCGCCGGCGGCTCGCGGTCGCGATCGCAGCGTGGGCGCGCGCGCACGTGCAACGTGGTGGTGACGTCGGCGAAGCGATCGCCGCGCTGCAGTCGTCGTTGCAGGAGCTCGACCCCGATCACGCGAGCGCGATGGTGACGCTCGGCAGTCTCTACGATCGTCTCGGCGACGACGCGTCGGCGATCGAGTGGACGCAGGCCGCACTCGCGAAGGAGCCGACGCGCAGCGCTGCGCTGTTGAACCTCGCGCTGTATCTGTCGCGCGATCCGGCGCGCCGCGAGCAGGCGCTCGCGCTGTGTGAACGCGCGGTCGAGCTCCGCCCGTGGCGCGCGGACGGGTGGCTCCGGCTCGCAGAGCTGCGCGCGCTCGCAGGCGACGCGGACGGGGCTGCGGCCGCGCGCGCAGAGGCCGAGCGGCTGCGCTGACGCGAGCACGTGCGCGTCGCGACCGAACGGGCTAAGCTGCGATGGTGGGCCGTCGTCTCCTCCTCCTCGCGCTCTTCGTCTCCGCGTGCGGCGAGAACAAGCGCGACGTGTTCATGCAAGGCCTCGAGATCGAAGGCGCAGCGGAGAAGGGCCCCTGTCGGCTGCACTACGCGGAGAACGCCCAGTCGGCTGCGTTGTCGGGCGACATGGTCGACGAGTGCCTGCGCGAGACCGACAAGGCGCTCGCGCTGTACGACAAAGCGGCGACGCTCGGGCTGAAGGATCCCGAGTTCCTCGAGGTGCACGCGCGCGCCAAGGAGCGCAAGCAGCGGCTCGAATCGATGCTGAAGATGGTGCGCAGCATCGAGACGGATCAGCTGATCAAGGGCCAGTGACGCTTGCGGTGGCGGCCGCGGTGGCCGACCATGCACGTCCATGACACGCGCCACCTGGATTGGTCTCACGCTGCTGGCTTGTTCGGGCAGCTCCGTCGCGCACGCGGGCTCCAACATGTGGGTCGAGCTCGCGGACGCCTTCGGCACGCAGCCGTGCAGCGGCAGCGGTTGCTACACGAACTACATGCGGATGCACGACCTCGACGGCGATGGCGACCTCGACATCGTCTATCCCAACGACGGCGGCGCGGCGCAGCCACTGGTGATCTACGCGAACGACGGCAACGCGGGCTTCACGGACGTGTCCGACGACGCGGTCGGCGGGCACATGGGCCGCATTCGTCAGGTCGCGATCGGCGACGTCGATGGCGATGGCGACGTCGACATGTACGCGCCCGAAGGCACGGTGAGCGCCGGCGCGCTGTTCATCAACGACGGCAGCGGCGCGTTCATGGACGAGGGCGACGCGCGCTTGCCCGCGGCCGAGATCGCCGTGGGCGCGACGCGCTTCGGCGATCTCGACGACGACGGCGACCTCGACATCGTCGTCTGCGACCGCGTCGTGAGCGGCGACTGCCTGGTCTACCAGAACGACGGCGACGGCAACTTCACCGAGCTCCTCGCCGCGATTCCCTTCAACGTCGGGCAGGACATCAACGACATCGATCTGCTCGACGTCGATCGCGACTTCGATCTCGATCTCCTCACCAACGCACACGCCGGTGCCGATCGCATCTGGATCAACGACGGCACCGGGGTGTTCCAGGATTCCGACTTCAACTCGTCCAGCGGGCTGCACTACGGCCCGGGTGTGTGCGACATCGAAGGCGACGGCGACCTCGACATCTGGATCGACAACCAGGGGCCGAACTACACCGAGCGGCTGTGGGCCAACGACGGCACCGGCACCTTCACCGACGTCACGGTCGCGCAGGTCAATGGCAACCCCAACTCGGACGACAACGGCATCATCTGCGCCGACTTCGACAGCGACGGCGACTTCGATGCGGTCGTCGTCGCGCTGAGCACTCCCGAGCGCTTGCTGGTCAACGACGGCACCGGCAACTTCGACTACCAGGCCGGTGCGTTCTCCGGGCCCACCGACTCGAGCCTCGGCGCCGAGATGGGCGATCTCGACGGCGACCATCGCATCGACATCGCGACCGCCCAGGGCGAGAGCGGATCGTTTCTCAACCGCGTCTTCCTCGCGACCGATCTCGTGCCCGAGGACGACACCGCGCCGACGATCATCGTCATCGGCGATCCGCCGGCGGACGAGCTGCAGGCCGGCGAGGTGGGCATCATCCACTGGGCGGTGAGCGACGACGCGCTCTCGGATCACGGTCCGCGGCTCGCATCGGCGTACGCACTGCTCGATCCCGCCGGCGTCGCGCAGCAGGTGCCGGCGTTCTTCATGGGCGGCGACGTGTTCCGCAGCGAGCTGCCCGCGGACGGCTTCTCCGGCGACGTCACGTTCCAGCTCTGCGCCGAAGATCCGCACGGCAACTCGACGTGCAGCGACGACCTCGTCTACCACGTGGTCGATCAGGGCGGCACGTCGAGCGGCAGCAGCGGGGGCGACAGCGGCACCGCCGATAGCGGCAGCGACAGCAACGACGGCTCGACCACCGCGCCCGCGGACTCGAGCGGCGATGAGACCGCGACCAACGGTGGGACCCTCACCACCACCAGCCCGAGCACCACCGACGCGACCGCGACCGAAGGCGGCAGCGACGAGAGCAGCAGTGCCGGCGGCAGCGAAGACGGCGGCGGCGGCTGCAGCTGCGACGTCGACGGTCGCGGCGGATTGCCGTGGCTCGGATTGTTCGCGCTGCTCGGCGTGCGTCGCCGTCGACGCTGAATCGGACGCACCGGCCCTCGTTCATGCGTGACGCGAGATCGCGATCCGATCCCCGCGTGAGCAAAAAACTTCGCCGCGCCGCGCCTGCGCACCAAAACGCCGGGTGCGCCCTGCTATTCTCGATGCGTGGTCGAGGCTGAAGAGGACGATCGCGAGCTGCTCGCGCGCTGGCGCGAGGGTGACAACCGCGCAGGCAACCGCCTGTTCGACCGCCACTTCCGTGCGCTGCTCCGCTTCTTCCGCAACAAGGTCGACACCGACGTCGAGGATCGCATCCAAGAGACGCTCATCGCGTGCGTGCGCGGCCGCGATCGTCTGCGCGACGACAGCAGCTTCCGCGCGTACCTCTTCGCGACCGCGAAGTTCGTGCTGTACGAGCACCTGCGCCAGCGCCAACGCGGGCGCGCCGTCGACGTCGACGAGGAGTCGCTCGCCGATCTCGTGCCGGGTCTCTCCACCGCGTTCGCGAAGCACCGCGAGCAGCAGGTGCTGCTGCAGGCGCTGCGCATGCTGCCGGTCGAGTTCCAGGTGACGCTCGAGCTCTACTACTGGGAAGGTCTGTCGGGCCCCGAGCTCGCGGCCGCGCTCGGTGTGCCCGAGGCCACGGTGCGCAGTCGCATCAAGCGCGGCGCGGAGAAGCTGCGCGCACACGTCGAGAAGCTCGCGAGCTCGCCCGAGCTGGTCGCGTCCACGATGAACGGCGTCGAGCAGTGGCTCGGCAAGCTCGGCCTCGACAAGCCCACCGCGTCCTAACGCAGCGCGCCGTGCTCGATCCAGCTCGCGATCGCCACGTAGTCCTCGTAGGGCAGCTCGCCGTCCTTCGGCATCGCATCGCCGAGCACGCCGCGTAGCGCGTCGCCGTCTTTTTCGCGCAAGAGCTTGTGCACGAGGAAGCTTTCCGACGGGCGGCGCAGCGACACCATCGGAAAGCCGGTGTCGCGTGCACGTTGATCGAGCACGAGATCCGCGTAGGCGTGATCGGCATCGCTGAGATCGAGCCGCATCGTCGCGAGCTCGTCGTCGCCCCGATGACAGCTGCACAGCTCGCGCTGCGGATCGAACACGCCGCCGGGGGCGAACAGGTCGTCGAGCGTGAGCGCGTCGGGCAGCTCCGCGCCGCCCGATTCACTGCCGCTCGCGTCACCGCTGCTGGAGTCGCTGCCGCTCGCGTCGCTGCCGCTCGCGTCGCTGCTCGTCGTCGCGGGCTCCTGCGCCACCGTGAACTCGAGGTAGAACCGCGGCCCGTCGGCCTCTTGCGTCCAGCCGTCCGCGTCGGTGTCGAGCACCTCGCCGTTCCATCCGCGCAGTGTCGGCGCGAGACGTGAACGATAGAGCAGTCCTGGCATCAGCTCGGTGCGCGGCGCGATGGTCACGACGCTGCCGTCGCACCAAGGTCCCACCTCGTCGCGCGCGGGCGCACCACCGGGGCCGTGCCACGGCGACAGCTGCAGCGATCGCTCCGCATCCACCTGGACGACCCCGGACGTGACCGGGGCATCGATCGGGGTGCGCGGATCCAAGAAGGCGGAGAAGCAGACGTCGAGGCGCACGTCCGGTCGCACGTCGACGCTGCCGCGCGCGGGAACGGTCGACACGATCTCCAGCCGTTCGCCCTGCGCCTCGAACCGTTGTTGGTCCGAGACCCGCGTGCACGCCACGCACAGCAAACAGGCCGCCGCGACGATCCGGCCGAGCACGTGGCGAGACTACCCCGAACCGAGGATGTTGGACGCGACCTGCAGCCGCGCATCGGTTGACCCCCGCGCCGGGCGCCTGATATCGTCCGTTCCGCGAATTCGCGAAAGATGCTCGGGGGATCACCTCGGCATCGCGATCGCGAGAGGAGCCCGCGGTGCCCGCCCCCACGCCCAAGCGCCCGACGACGATCGCCGCCCTCGCGGCCGCTGTGGTGCTGAGCGCTGGTTGTGGCCCGTTCGGCTACTTGAAGAAGGTCGCGGTCGATGCGTCGCGCGCGGTCGCGGACGCGGAGAAGGCCGGCGCGCAGCAGTACGCGCCCTACGAGTACTGGGGCGCGGTCACGTACCTCGAGCAATCGAAGGTGCTGATGGCGTACAGCGAGTACGACCGCTCGTTCGACTACGGCGATCGTGCGAAGCAGCTCGCGGAAGAGGCCAAGAAGAAGGCGCAGCTCCGCGAGGCCGGCAAGATGCGCACGACCATCGACGACAAGAAGCTCGAAGAAGAGAAGAAGGCGGCGGGCTCGGCCACGTCTTCGGGCAAAGCCGGCGAGGGCAAGGTCGACGGCAAGGCCGGCGGCAGCGTCGGAGGCGGCACTCGATGATCGAGCGCCGCTCGCTGTGCTTGATCGCGGCGGTGTCGATCGCACTTCCGGCGTGCATCGGGCAGAAGCTGCTCGGTGAGGTCGAAGGCACGCAGACCGAGCTGCAGCGAGCGATCCGCGACGGCAGCAAGGCGATCAACTGCGCACCGAAAGAGACCGCGATCGCAGAAGCGAACATCAAGTTCGCCCAGGATGCGCTCAGTGCCGGCGAGTACTTCCGCGGCAAGGAGCACGCGGAGACCGCGGCGTACAACACCGAGCGCGCGCGCAAGCTGACCGATCCCGAGCGCTGCCGCGATGCGCCGGTGGGCACGGTCGGCGACAAGGACGGCGACGGCTACGACGACGCCGCCGACGGTTGCCCGGCGGATCCCGAGGACTTCGACAGCTTCGAAGACGACGACGGTTGCCCCGACAAGGACAACGACAAGGACGAGGTCCTCGACGCCGCGAAGTTCGAGAACGGTCAGTGGGTCAGCAACGACAAGAAGGACGAGCGCGACTGTCGTAACGAGCCCGAGGACAAGGATCAGTTCGAAGACGAGGACGGCTGCCCCGATCCCGACAACGACCAGGACGGCATCTTGGACGATCCGGATCAGTGCAAGAACGATCCCGAGGACGTCGACAACTTCGAGGACACCGACGGTTGTCCCGACGCCGACAACGACAAGGACAAGCTCTGCGATCCGTGGGTGTCCGACAAGGACCTCTTCGCGAAGTACGACTTCTGCAAGAGCAAGGATCAGTGCCCCGACGCGCCGGAGGACTACGACGGCGATCGCGACGACGACGGTTGCCCGGATCTCAAGGCCGAGTTCGACGGTTGCTCGGTCAAGATCAAGGACAAGGTCTTCTTCAAGTTCAACAAGTGGGACATCGACCCGCGCAGCTTCGAGCTGCTCAACGACGTCGCCACCGTCATCAACCAGGTGCCCGAGACGCTCAACTTCCGCGTCGAAGGTCACACGGACAGCAAGGGCAAGGACAAGTACAACAAGGATCTGTCGCAGAAGCGTGCGAACAGCGTCGTAACCTACCTGCGCGGACGTGGCGTGAAGTCGAGCCGGCTCGAGCCGGTGGGCTTCGGTGAAGAGCGGCCGATCGATTCGAACCGCACGAACGACGGGCGTGCACGCAACCGTCGCGTCGAGTTCAACGTCTCGAACGCCGACTGCAAGAGAAATCCATGAGAAGGCTATCGGTCTGGTCGCTCGTGGTGGCGTTCGCCCTGTGGGCGATCGCGCCGGGCAGTGCGTTCGCAGGTCCGCGCGACGATGTGTACGGCGCGTACGCGTCCGCCAAGGATCAGTTCAACAACCTCGATCTCGATGCTGCGCTCGGCACGTTGGATGCTGCGGTCGCGCGCGCCGAAGGTGCGGGCATCGGCAGCGATCCCACGCTCGCACCGTTGCACGTGTTGCGCGGCGGCATCATCTTCTCGAACACGGGCAACCGCGCGCAGGCGCTCGCGGCCTTCAAGCAAGCGGTCGCGTGCGACTTCAACGCGACCTTGCCCATCGAGCTGCGCTCGCCCGATCTGCAGAAGCTGCTCGAGGAAGCGCGGCGCGGCACCACGCGTCCGAGCAACGACGCCATCATCCACACCCCGCCCGCGTACGGTCGCGGCGGCGACATCGAGTTCACCGCGCAGGCCAACGTGCCGCTGCCCGACAACGCGCAGCTGGTGCTCTACTTCCGCCGCGCGGGTGAGAAGGGCGAGTTCGTCGGCGAGTCGATGAACACGTTCGGCAACTTCGGCTCGGTGGTGATCCCGGTCGCGAAGCACGGCGACGCCGACATCGAGTACTTCCTGTACGCCTTCGACGCGAACGGCACGACGACGCTCGCGAACCGGGGCGACAAGGAGCACCCGATGGTCCTCAAGCCCAGCGGCGACGCTCCGGTCGCGACGACCGGTGGTGCCGAAGCGGGCGAGGGCGGCGAAGGTGGCGGTGACGAGGGCGGCAAGCCCAAGCCGCCGAAGCCGAAGAAGGATCGCGGCAAGAGCAAGCTGCCGCGCGTCTTCATCAACCTCGGCATCGGCACCGGTGCCGGCATCGCGCGCGGCACTGCGGAGCTCACGTATCAGCAGTTCACGCCGGGGCCCGGCAGCACGTCCTATCAGACGCGCGAGCAGGCCTGTGCGGTCGAGCGCTGGTTCGCCGCGAATGCCGGGCTCGCGAAGGATCAGCTCGCGTTCAGCGGTCACCTCGCGCAGATCGGTGCGATCCAGGGCGCGTTGCCGGCTCCTGCGGATGCACTCACCGCGGCGTACGACCCCAGCTACTGCGGCCAGCACCATCCCGTCACCACGGGGCTCGCGAGCGCCCCGTTCCACATCGCGCCCGAGATCGGCGTGCGCGTCAGCAAGCGCATCGTGCTCTCGTTGTTCACGCGCTTGCAGGTGGTGAGTGGCAGCAAGGTCTTCACGGAAGATCCCACGAAGCAAGCCACCGACTCGTTCATCAACGACGTGCGCTCCGGCAACCCGCAGGGCTTTCGTCGCAAGCCGCCGTTTACGTGGGCGATCGGCGTGAAGTTCAAGTACTTCTTCGGCAAGGAAGACAAGAAGTTCCGCGTGTTCGCGGGCGGCTTCGCGGGCTACGGCCACGCACGGCTGCGCGTGAACATGGGCTTCACGAACGATCGCAACGGCAACAGCGTGCCGGACGCGATCGACATCGGCTACTCCGGGCCTGCGAGTGCCAACGGCATGGTCGACGTGAGTGACTGCGTAACCGTGTGGCCGTATACCCAGGGCTGCAATGCACCGCCCGACACGAACGGCGTTGCCGATCGCAACCTCGCCGAGCAGGTCGCGCTCAACACCAGCAGCAACGACATCCGCATCGACACCGTGAAGATCGGCCCCGGCTTCATCGGCGGCCTCGTCGGCTTCAACTATCAGATCGTGAAAAACTTCGCGATCTTCGCGGAGCTCGACGTCGGCGGCTGGTTCCCGAAGACCGGCAGCGTGCTCTTCGATCTGTCGCTCGGCCCCGTGATCACGTTCTAGCCCGCGGGCTTCGCGATTCTCGCGTCGACCCAGTCGGCGATCGTCGCGATGACCTTGGCGCGCTCGGGCTCGTGCACGAGGTCGTGGTAGAGGCCGGGAAGGCTCGTGAAGGTCTTGTCCTGCGATCCGGCGCCGACGACCAGCGCCTTGCTGCCTTCGGGCGGCGTGATCTCGTCGGCGGCGCCGTGCAGCACGAGCAGCGGCACGACGAGCTTCGCGTCGTTGGCCGTGATCTCGTCGATCGCGTCGACGATGCCGAGCGCGACGCGGGCAGGGATCTTGCGGTGATCGACCAGCGGATCGTCCTTCGCTGCGCGCAGCACCGCTTTGTCGCGCGAGAACTTGCGTGCCTTCAGCTTCAGCACGCGCGCGTGCGGCCACTTGCGCGCGACCTTGCGCAACAGCTTCAGCTGACCCTCGGGCGCGTCGGTCGCGAGCGCGGCTCCGCTCAGCACCAGGCCGGCGAGCTGCGGCTGATCGCGGATCGTGTACAGCGTCGTGATCGCGCCGCCCATGCTGTGGCCGAACAGGAACACCGGCTTGCCCGCGAAGCGCAGCTGCATGCGCGCGATCGCCATGCGCACGTCCTCGACGTACTCGTCGAAGCTGCCGGGGAACACCCGCTCACCCTCCGACTTGCCGTGGCCGGGTAGATCGATCGCACACGTCGCGACGCCGCGGGCGACCAGCGCTTCCGCGAGCTCGGCGTAGCGCGAGCCGTGATCCTTCAGCCCATGCACGATGAGCAGCGCCGCGCGTGGCGTCTCGGGCAGCCAGCACTGCTCGAAGATCTGCACGTTG
>DASZPU010000335.1:0-4239 GCA_035550195.1 Nannocystaceae bacterium | reverse complement strand
ATCGAAGCTGCACACGCGCGCGACCTCGCCACCGATCCGCAGGTACTCGCGACCTTGGAGCGCATCGCCGACGACGAGCTCCGCCATGCCCAGCTCGGCTGGCGCTTCCTCGCGTGGGCACTCGCACAGGCCGACGCGCACGAGCGCGCCGCGATCCACCGCAGCTTCGACGACGCGATGCACGAAGCCGCCCGCGCGTCGTTGCCCGCAGACGCAGAAAGCACCGACGCGACCACCCACGGCAGACTCGGCGCGCGCACGCGGATGCGGCTGCGCGCCGAGGCTCTGCAACAGGTGATCGCGCCGGTGCTCGCGACCCTACGATCTCACTCGCAAGTCGGTCGCGGATCCGGACACTCCGGCATGCGCGGCAGCGTCGCTTCGCAGCCGTTCAGATCCTCGAACGAGTTGCTCGCCGCGAAGTCGAGGTTCTCGCCGTCGTAGCCCTGCACGATGCCGTGACCCGCACCGTGGCGGATCACCGAGTCGGTGATGAACATCGACGAGGGCGGCATCGACAGGATCACCGCGCCTTCGAACTGCTCGAGCTCGTTGCAGGTCAGCAGGATGCAGCCGCAGTCGAAGCCGGTGTACTCGATCTGCGTGTGCTGCAGGCGCGTCTCGGGATTCACGATGCCGCCGAACCACAGCCCCACCCAGTCACCGGGTGCGGGCACGTCGGCCGCCGAGGTGAACACGATCGGTGCGTCGGGCGTGCCGACCGCAACGAGGTTGCCGCGCGCCGGACGATCGCCGGAGTAGTGATCGATCTCGAACGCCGTCTCCGGGTGGAAGCGCAGCGTCGTGCCGGGCTCGATCGTCAGCGTGGTCGCGACGTCGCCGTCGCCCTTGCCGACCGCGAAGCGATCGACCGGCGAGCTGCCGATGCGATACGGCACGCCGAGGTTCTTCATCGTGGTGTCCTCCTCGAGCCGATCGTGGGGCTCGACGAGGATCTCGTCGACGACATTGCCGGTGTAGTCGCCCTGCGGCAGCGAGTCGATCGCGTGCTCGTCGACCATCATCGGGAACGGATGCAGCTCGTCGCCCGAGCCGGTGATCACGAGCTCCGTGGAGCTGTCGGCGAACGCCGCGTGACGCGTGACGTTCACGCCGTAGCCGAGCGAGTCCTCCACGGTCACGTGATCGACCAGCAGGTTGCGCTGGGTCGGGAACGTGCCGTCACCGATCGCGATGAGGCTCGCGCCGCTGGTGTCGAAGCCACCACCGCCGCTGATCGTCACGTGACGCAGCGTCGCGGTGCCGGGCGTGTGCACGAGGATCTGTCCCCAGCGATTGCCGTGCAGACCTTCGAAGCGGATCGGCTGCTCCGCGGTGCCCTCGGCGAGCAGCGTGCCGGTGGTCGGCGTGCCGGGGAACGCGACGTTGATGCCGGTGTCCTCGGTGAGCTGCACGACCGCGCACGGCTCGATCTCGAGGATCGCGTCCTCGCGCACATCGACCGTGTACATCACGATGTGCGGGCCATCCTCGGCGCGCCACACCTCGTGGCCGACGATGTCGTCGGCGTGCAGCGTCGGACCGAAGGTCTCGGTGGGGCACAGCGGCTGCGGCTCGCCGGTGGATTCGGACTCGCTGCTCTCTTCGGATGCGGTCGAAGCGTTGGTGTCGTCGTCGTGGTCGGTCGGCGGGACGCAAGCCGTCATCGCCGCGCCCACCAACAGGGTGAGTGTCGCGTTCTTCATTGTCGGGTTCTTTCAGGTGTTAGTGGGAGACGAGTCAGAGAACCGCCAAGCGGCTCCACGTCATGTCGGTGCCGGCTTCGCAGTCGGGCATGTCGGGATCGGGGTTGGACCAACCACCGCTGATGTCGCGCGCCTGGTATCCGACGCGCGCGTGGCCGTCGGCACCGATCGCGAGCGAAGGCGAGTGCAGGAACCACGCGCCGACGTTGCAGTTCGGCCACAAGAAGATCGTGTCGGGCGACATCTCGCCGCCGAGCTCGACCTTGTCGACCGCCCACGGCGACTCCGCGTGCTCGCACGCGTCGGCTTCGCAGTGCGCGAGCCCGATGTTGTAGTCGAAGGTGTAGCTGAAGCGCGGGTGATCGTCGGCGTCGAGCGCGATGTCGATGCCCGGGCCGATGTCGTCACCGCGCTCGAGGGACGTGCCGTTCCACACCGCGCTGTCGCAGTCTTCGTCGCACGCGAGGTACGCGACCATGCGCGTGCCGTCGTCCTCTTTGCCGAGCACCGCGATGCGCGGGTGGCCGTCCTTCGTCAGCGCGAGCGCGATCGCCGGGTCGATCGACACCACGTCGGTGAGGCTGGTGAACGCGGGCACCAGCGGATTGCCGACCCAGTTCATGCCGTCGCTGCAGTCGCCGTCGCAGAGCGCATACGCGGCGATGTCTTGCGTAGCCTCGCCGTTCTCGCCCGCGACCATCGCGACGGTGGCCGCGTGCGCGCGACCCTGCGCGTCGAAGCGCAGGTGCGTCGACTGCCAGATCTGCTCGGCGACGAGGTTCATCGTCCAGCTCGCCGCGTCGTGGCAGTTCTCGTCGCACGTCACGTAGTGCGTCTCGGGTGCGTCCTGGCCGATGCCGAGGTAGGCGACGTACGTGTGCATCATGAAGCGCGGGCGACCTTCGGCATCGAGCGCGAACGCTTCGCCGGTGATCTCGCGCTTGTTGTCGTGCTTCATGATGTCGCTGACCGTCCAGCTCGCGCGCTCGGTGCAGTCGCCGTCGCAGGTCGCGTAGTAGACGTTGGCGAACGCGGAGAGCAGGAGCTGCGGATGGCCGGACGCGTCGAGGGCGATCATCGCGTTCGCGACGGTGCCGTCGGTCTCGAGCCGCACGACCTCGACGTCGTCGGTGCCGGTGCAGCCCGGCGCGCAGTAGGCATAGAAGGCATCGCCGCCGGCGTACGCGGGGTAGACCGCATGCACGCCGCCCGCGGCGTCGATCTCGATCGTCGGTGCGCTGGTGTTGTCGGGCTCGTCGGTCGGGAGGAAGAACGCGTCGGCGTTGCCGCCGCCGCTGCTGCCGCTGCCGCCTTCGTCGTCGCAGGCGAGCGCGACGGTGGCGAGCACGGTGAGCAGGGTGATGCGGATGTTGGAGGTGGTCATCGGTTCTGGAAGGTGGATGGAATCGCCGCGTCGGCGCTTCGCGAAAAACCGCTTCCAGGGGTCGTGAGCACCGTCCAGCGCGCGGTTTTCGGATCCGTGACGGATCGGTTCATCGACTCACACTCACCATGGTCGAACCCTGCGGCGCTTGCTGCGAGGCGACTTCGAGCGCGACGATCTTTAGGACAGTCGACAAAAAGGAACCGCGTTCAAACGCGGGTCGATCGCGACGCGCGGACACGCACGATGCGAAGTGTAAAAACGGACGTTGTACATCCGTACTCGCATCGTTACGTCCGATGTCCGCAACCGTCGCCTCGCCGCGTTCCGTGTCGCTCTCGCGACCGCCGGTGCCGCGTCTGGAGCATGAAGCATCGGTCGCGCGCGAGCGGGCCATCACATACCTCGTCGATCAACGGCTCGACGAGCGTCGCGCTGCGGATGGGCGCTGCGTCGGCATCCAAGCCACGCTCGCGACCGGTCCGCACGGCGACAACCCCATCGAGCTCTACTCGATCATCGATGGGCTCGTCACCGACCCGCGTCACCTCGACGAGGTGGTCGCCGACGAGCTCGATCGCGCGCTGTGGCGCGAGATCGCCGAGCTCATCCGCGTCAAGCTGGGCTTCCCGCTCGAGCCCGAGCTGTTCTCCAACATGCTGTTCGTCGCGTACACCGCGGGCATCGAGCACGTGCACCTGCGCCGGCTGTGCGCGACGCTCTTGCCCACGTTCCGCGACGCGAACATCGAGGGGTTGCACCACTTCTTCACCTCGCGCCGGTTCGCGTGCGACGTCGACTGCACCGCGATGGCAGCGCGCGCGAGGCTCGAGCACGGTGACATCGATCCGTTCACGCCGGCGGGTGCCGCCGAGCTGCGCCGCATCACCGGGCAGATCCTGCGCAGCGCCGCGGTGGCCGACGTGCCGGCCGAGCGCAATCGCAGCCACGGCAAGGACAACGGCGCGCTGCGTCGCGGCGTGCTGAAGGTCTACCGCGACGATCATCTGTTGCAGGGGTCCGAGTACGACCGCGGGCTCAAGAACAATCCGGTCGTCGTCGCGAACGCGCTGTGGCCGTTGGCGTTCGAGCTCGCGCACGGGCTGCGCGAGCCCGACGAGATCGTTCCGCTGCGCGAGCAAGGCGATG
>DASZPU010000334.1:0-32544 GCA_035550195.1 Nannocystaceae bacterium | reverse complement strand
GACCGGCATCCCGGTCGCGCGGATGTTGGAGAGCGAGCAAGCGCGGCTGCTCCACATCGATCAGAACCTCGAGCGTCGCGTCGTCGGTCAAGACGAAGCGGTGAAGCGCGTCGCCGCGGCCGTGCGTCAGGCGCGAGCGGGGCTCGCCGATCCGAATCGGCCGATGGGCTCGTTCCTCTTCCTCGGTCCCACCGGCGTCGGCAAGACCGAGCTCGCGAAGGCGCTCGCGGAGTTCCTCTTCGACGACGAGCGCCACGTCGTGCGCATCGACATGAGCGAGTACATGGAGAAGTTCTCCGTGTCGCGCTTGCTCGGCGCTCCGCCCGGCTACGTCGGCTACGACGAAGGCGGCCAGCTCACCGAAGCGGTGCGGCGACGTCCGTACTCGGTGGTGTTGCTCGACGAGATCGAGAAGGCCCACCCCGATGTGTTCAACGTGCTGTTGCAGCTGCTCGACGATGGTCGGCTCACCGACAGCCAAGGTCGCACCGTCGACTTCCGCAACACGATCGTGCTGATGACCAGCAACCTCGGCAGCGATCGCATGCGCCCCGGCATGGACGAACGCGAGGCCGCCAAGGTGCGCGAGGCTGCGCTGCGCGGCCACTTCCGGCCCGAGTTCCTCAACCGCCTCGACGGCATCGTCGCGTTCCGTCCGCTCGGCCCGGAGCACATCGGGAAGATCGTCGACATCCAGCTCGATCGCCTGCGACCACGGCTCGCGGCGCGCGAGCTCGGCCTCGAGGTCACGCCGGCCGCGCGCGCGCGCTTGGCCCGCAAGGGCTACGATCCCGAGTTCGGCGCGCGGCCACTCAAGCGGCTCATCCAGCAGACGATCGTCGATCCGTTGTCCACCGCGATCCTCGAGCGCAGCATCGTGTCCGGCACGACGGTCGTCGTCGATGCGCAGGGACCGGACGACGACGACAGCGAGAATCTCGGGATCGTCGTGCGCGGGCGCCAACCACAAACACAGCCCGACGCGTCCAAGCCGACGTCGTAGCCCCTGCGCGGACGTACAGAGCGGGCGAGCGGCGCTCGCTCTGATAGACTGCCGTGGGCGACCTCCGACCCGGGCGGATGACCGACGCGTTCAAGATGTTCCTCATCGCGCTGGTGACTACGGTCGCCTCGCAGCTGCTGCTCGGGCCGTACATCTTGCGCTTGCAAGGCGTGCTGCCCATCGCGCCGACCACCGTGGCCGGCATGGTCGATCACGGCAAGGAAGCGAGCGGCGCCACCAACAAGAGCGACGACAAGCTCGCGGCCCCGAATCTCGAGGGCATGCCGGTGGAGGAAGCACGCGAGCGTTGGCGTGCGAAGGGCATCGAGATCATCGAGGACGGCGAGCGCGACGGCAGCGGTGCGGAGCCGGGCACGATCGTGCAGCAGCGACCGGCACCGGGCGCGGAGCTCTCGGTGAAGGAGATCCGTGTCGTCGTCGCGCGCAAGAGCGAGGACGTGAAGATCCCCGATGTCGTCGGCAAGCCGATCGACGACGCGCGCAAGGTGTTGACCGACGCGGGCTTCGACGTCGCCGACCCGACGCCCGAAGCGTCGGACAAGCCGGCATCGTCCGTGATCAAGCAGACCCCGCCCGCGAACGAAGCCGCGAAGAAGGGCTCGATCGTGCGACTCGTGATCGCCGAGCCGGCCGGCATCGAGGTCCCGAAGTTCACCGGCCTCTACCTCGGCAAGGCCAAGAAGGCGATCACCGACGCCGGGCTCAAGGTCGGCGCGATCAAGCGCGTCGAGCACAGCGAGCTCGGTGAGGGCTACGTGATGAAGCAGACTCCGGTCGCCGGTGAGAAGGTTCCGCCGGGGACCGAGGTCGAGCTCGTGGTGGTTGCGCCGAACTAGAACTGGGTTCTTGGGCGTTGCGTCGATCGGTACGACCACGTTCACGTTCACGTTCACGACTACGTCCACGTCGACGTTTACGTGAACGTAGACGTAGACGTGGACGTGAACGTGAACGTGGTCGTGCCCAACCCTGCAGCGCAGCTCAGTCGCCACTCCGCCGGGCGCGCACGAATTCCACCACCGCAGGAATCACCGAGATCACGATGATCGCGACGATCACCAGCGTGAAGTTCTTCTTGATGAGCGGCTGGTTGCCGAACCAGTAGCCCAGGAAGAGGAACGACCACACCCACGCGACGCCGCCCACGACGTTGTAGGTCGCGAAGCGGGCGTAGCTCATCTGACCGATGCCGGCGACGAACGGCGCGAACGTGCGGATGATGGGGATGAAGCGCGCGATGATGATCGTCTTGCCGCCGTGCTTCTCGTAGAAGGCGTGCGCGCGCATGAGGTGCTGCTTGTTGAGCAGCCGCGAATTCTCGCTCGCGAACACCTTGGGCCCGAGTCGGCGACCGATCGCGTAGTTCAGCGCGTCACCGGTGATCGCCGCGATCGTCAGCAAGAGCCCGATCATCCACACGTCGATCGGCGAGCCGTCCGAGCTCGCGAGCGCACCGACGGCGAAGAGCAGCGAGTCGCCGGGCAGAAAGGGCGTCACCACGAGGCCCGTCTCCGCGAACACGATCGCGAAGAGCAGGCCGTACATCCAGCCGCCGTATTCGCCGGCCCAGGCGTTGAGGTGGCGATCGAGGTGGAGGATGATGTCGATCAGCTCGCGCACGCTAGGCTGCGAAAGCTAGCACGCTTCGCGCTCACTCGACGGGTGTGAACCCGGCGACCTGCAAGCTCGTGGTCGGCACCGCGAACCCGGTGGAGCCCGGGGACGGCGCCGGCGTGTTGTTGTCGCAGGGCGCGGTGGAGGCGGTCTCGAAGCTCGGGCCGCAGTCGCCGCTCGGGCACGACGGCACTTGGTTCTGCGTGACGGAGTCGAGCACGAGCCCGGGCGTGAAGCCGCCGCCGAAGTCCGCCGCGGTCGACGTCGTGCCGGTGGTGAAGTTGAACCCCGCCGACAGATCCGCCGTGAGGCGGAACGTGATCGTGTAGGTCGAGCCGTGGTCGAAGTGCCACTCCTGATTCGCCGCGTCGTAGTAGTTCGGATCGCACTCGCCGCTGCTGGGCTCGTAGATCGTGTACTCGATGTAGTAGACCTCGATGCCTTCGATCACGACGTCGGTGGGGCCGCTCTGATCGGCCACGCCGGTGACGAAGATCCGCGGCGCACGGATCGGCCGCGCGCGCTTGCTGAATGCGCGCGTGTCGATGATCTCGCTCGCGCCGGGATACGGCGTCACCGTGCGCGTGCGCTCGATGTCGGAGAGCGCGAGTCGCAGGTAGTGCGGCTCGGCCCCCAGCGAGGTGCCCGCGGTCGCATCGGAGCCCGAGAACTTCGGCGCGCCGTCGGGGATCGTGAAACCGAGGTGCTTGTCGCCGGTGTGGTGATCGTCGACGAGCAGGTACAAGCTGCTGTGGAACGCGTTGTCGGCCTTGCCGCCGTCGAGCGTGTCGTCGTACGGGCTTCCGCTCACGAGCGCGACCAGGAACTGATCCTTCTGGTCGTTCACTGCACCCGCGGCGACCGACGAGAAATCGTCGATGCGATTGCTGGCGCTGACGGCCGGCGGATAGATGAACGCATCGCCGCGGTTGCCGGTGTCGACCGTGCACTCGGTGCTGGTGCTCTCGCACGCGGGGAAGCGGGTGACCTCCTGCGCGTTGAGCCCCCACACGTCGACGCTGTCGGCTTCGTGGGCCGTGTCGCGCCCGAGATCCCAGCGGAAGAGTCGCCCCGCCGGATCCGCGATGTACGTCTCCTGCATCTCCGCCCAGTAGCGCGAGAGGCAGTGCGAGCCGATGGCCGGATCGACGAGCGCACCGAAGCTCGACTCGAACACCGGATCGGTGACCGCGGGAAGCTCCGACTGCTCGACGATCGCACCGGTGACGCCATCGGCGAGAATGAGCGTGCGCCCCTGCCCCGCCGGTGCGCCGCTCGGCACCGCATAGCCCGAGCCGAGCACGACGTACGTGGTGGGCTCGATGCCCAGCGCTTCGTTGGGCACGCGATACGACAACGCCGGACGCGCCCACGTCTGCCCGAGCAGATCGTCGTAGAGATCGTCGATGCCGTCGTCGGAGGTGGCCCACAGCAGCTCGAACGGCCCCTCCGTCGACTCCGGGCTCATGTGCGAGAGATCGAGCCCGTAGTACTCGTACCCGCCCGCGCCGAAGCCGAACACGCCGAGATCGACCCAACGCGTGTTGGTGGCGTCGAACGAGAGCGCGTGATTGATGGTCGACGCGACACCGTAGACGTGATCGTCGATGTCGTCGGGCTGGCCCATCGACGCCGCACCATTGGCCGCTTCGGAGGCCGCGTTCGCCAACAGGTCGCGCGGCAAGTAGCCCCACAGCTCGTTGCCACTGTCGAGCTGGAACGCGTGCAGGAGCCCCATGTCGTCGCCGATCATCACCGCTTCTTGGTACTCGTAGTGCGGCGAGGGCGAGGGCAACAGCGCGGTGGCATCGTTCGACGCTCTCGCGAAGTCGTAGAGGCTGTCGGGCAGACTGCCGGCATCGATCTCGCCGTAGAGGCGACCGGCGCAGTGCGGATCGCGGATGTTCACCTCCGGCACGCGATTGGGCGTGTACGGCGGAATGCGGCGCACCACGACCGGCGCGGAGTTGGCGACGCCGGCGAGCTTCCAACCATCGGGCGCATCGCGACCGAGCAGGAACGCGGCGATGTTGTCCGCTTCGGCATCGTGATCGGCGCTGGTGAGCAAGCCGAGCGTCTCGAGCTCGGCCTGGAACGCCGCGCTCGCGGTGCCGTCGCCGTTCGCGATCGCGATGACGTCGTGATCGAGCGTGTTCGTGTAGAGCCGGCGATCGGTCCACGCCGTCTGCTGCAGACACTCGCCCGCGTCCCACTCGTGGCTCTGCGGGCACGGCCCGAAGGTCTCTTCGATCTCGCTGGCGGCGAACTCGGGGCTGGGCAGGACGCAGTGCGGCAGCGGATCGCCGACGCCATCGACGTCGTCGCAGAGCGAGCGCACGACGTGGCCTTGCCAGCCGGGGAACTCGGTGAACGCCGAGAAGTCGGTCTGCACGATCTGCCCGGAGCCCGCGGCACCGTCCGCGCCGACGCCGAAGTCGTTGATGGTGGCACTGGGGCCGCTCGCGAGCTCGAGGTCGAGCGCCTTCTCGATGATCTCCGTGAGCGCAGTGCTGAGCTCGGCGGAGTCGCTCACGAGGTACGCGCACGCGGTCGTCGGATTGTCCGGATCGGCGCAGGTGTCCCAGTCCTTCGCCGGCGTGTCTGCACACGGGGTGTCGCAGGGATCCGCTGCGCATGCACCCGCGCCCGCGCACGCCATCTCGTTCACCTCGGTCGCGTCGCTGAGGAACATGCCGACGACGAACGTGCGCACACCGAGCTCGGTGCGCAGATCGGCGATGCGCGCGTAGAGATCACCGCCGCCTTCGGTCGCGGGATACGGGTTGCCGTCGGTGACGAGCACCGCATACGTCGGCGCGCACGCATCCGGGCTGTCGACGGTGGTGGCGAAGCCGAGATACGACGCGACGGTCGTGTGCGAGAACTGGGCGTTCGACTGCGTGGGCGAGCCGACGATCGCACCGATCGTGGTGAACCACGGCGTGTCGCCGATCGCATCCACGCCGCCTTCTTCGAACGGATTGACGTAGCCGAGCACGTCACCGTTGCCGTCGTCGGCGGTGCTCGGGCCCCAGTCGGTGTTGGGGATCGCGGTCGACGAGAGGTCGAGATAAAACGGCGCGTAGAGCCGTGCCCCGCTGGTCGGGCCGTCGTTGCCGGTGACGCCGGCGCGGCTCTGCGCGACCGCGGTTTCCACGGGCGTCACGAAGTACTGCGCATAGCCGGGGAAGCCGTCGACGTACGGCCAGTAGTAGAAATCGTGATCGCGGACCTCGTTGTCCTTGTAGGTCTGCGCGCCCGCGCTGGTGCCGTATCCGTAGTCGCCGGTGGTGAGATACGTGAGCGAGTGATCGGGATCGGTGGTGTCGTTGAGATTGATCCGCGTGCCCATGTAGTACGGGAACCACTGCACGCGTCGCTGCGAGTTGTCCCAGCCGGAGAAGTCGGCGAGGTCCCAGCTGATGAGCGGCTGCGCCGGCACGTCACCGCTCGACTCCTGCACCGCGATCACGGAGCCGGTGCCGAGGTCGTCCCAACGCAGATACGGATAGGGCGCCTTCGTGCCCGACTGGCACAGCCGCCAACCACCGAGATCGCCGCTGTGTTGGTGGACGTCGTAGTACGTGCCGGTGTCGGTGTACGCGTTGCTCGTGACCCACGTGAAGCGACGCTCTTGATCGGTCCCTTGGTCGCAGTGGTTGGGATACGCCGGCACGCCGCCGCTGCCGTCGTTGGGACGCGCCGCGTTCTGCTCGAACGTCATCAGCGCGAAGCTGGCGCTCGTGCCCACGCTCTCGACCACCGAGTGGATCGCGGCGCGTGCGGTCGCGATGCGGCTCGCGGTATCGGTGCCCACCGTGCTCTCGCACCAGTGCCACTCGCACACTTCCTCGGTCGATTGATTGCGCAGACCCATCGAGCCGGAGGTGTCGAGCACGATGAGCACGCGCGGATGGATCGTGCCGAAGCTTCCGCCCTGCACGACGTAGTACGGGCGGACGCGCGCTTCGACCGGACGCAAGAGACCGAAGCCGACCACCGCGACCGCGGCGACCGCTATGAAAAAGCTGCAGAGCTGGCGCAGACGGGTGCGGGGCGCGGGCCGGCCGCGTTCCGCCGAGGCGGGGCAAACGGTGGAAATCGTTGCGCGCATGAAATCGCCCGCCCGCCGAACTGAAGCTCCGGCTTGGGCCGCCCCGGCTGTGTGCAAGGCCAATGCCGGCCTGCAGGGCGGGGGAAACAATTCGCCGAAGGCGATGCAGCGACTGCGACCGAAGGGCGCTGTCGCAACTCAGCCGCCCATCGACCAGTGCGGCAGCGAGCCGTGCGGCGAGATGAAGTACTTCGCCGGCGATGCGAAGAGCAGGTTGCTGACGCGGCTCGTGTAGATGCACGCGAACGACTCGACCTGCGCACCGAAGCGACTGGTGTCGTGGCGCTCCGCGAAGCTGCTGCCCCAATACGGATTGAACGCGGCGTCGACCTCGAGGTTGCGGCGCTCGAGCGTCTCGCGCGTCTCTTGCTCGTAGCCCCGCAGCCACTCGAGCCGCTTGCGGAGATCCGCGCGCGTCTCGTCGAGCATGCGCGACGCATCGTCCGCGCCCACACCCGTCTCGACGAGCTCGCCGGCCTCCATGCGCGACAGCGTGCGCGACAGATAGCGCAGCTGACCGATCTCTTCGGCGAGTCGCGCACGCAGCCCGTGCAGCGCACCGATCTCGTGCAGCGTGAGCTCCCAGTCGCGGCGCACCTCGAGCTCGTGCTGCAGCTCCTGCACGATCAACGCGGTGCGCCAACCCGAGCTCTTCTTGCTGCGCACGATGTCGCCGTAGATGTGATCGCCGACGTACAGCACCTCGTCGGGGAACACGCCGAGCGACGCCTGCAGACCTTGCTGATTGCCGCCGTGGTAGATCTTGCCGCGCTGCACCTGCGGCTTCTTCGGGCCGAGCGGCGTGCCCGCGCGATCGAGCTCTTGGAAGGGCGTGTTCTCGGTGAAGAACGCCGGCTTCGCGGAGCCGACCACCATCCAGTCGAAGTAGGTGGTCCAGTCGGGATACGAGGGCAGCGCGTCGTCGAGCAGGTAGCGCATCACGACTTCGGTGTAGTCGTGCAAGCTGTTGGTGAGCACGAACAGCTTCTTGCCGGCGGAGCGCAGCTGATGCAGCGAGCGTGCGAGGTCGGGGTCGCGCTCGATGAAGCGCCCGGGGTTGTCGCGGACGTGATCCTTGATGGAGCCGTCGCGATGCGCTTCGTCGATGCACTCGCGCACGTCGAGCCACGCTTCGGCGTAGCTGGGCGGGCCGCCCTCACCGAACGCGTCGGGGTTGCGATCGATGAGCTCGACGACGTTGGCGAAGAGCGTGACCTCGGGCAACGCGAACAGCGTGTCGACGGCCGCGAAGCGCTCGCGCTCCTGGCCGAGCCGCTGATCGCGATAGATGGCCTTGCGCTCGGCGCGTTCGAGCTTGCGCGAGCCGTGGTACGCGCGCCCGACGTAGCCGTGGCGATCCATCTTCACGACGTTGCCGAGCTGACGATCGACGGTGAGCCCGCGGATCGCGAAGCGCGGATCGGTCGGCGTCGCACGCAAGAGCTCGGGATAACCACGCGCGACCAGCTTGTCGGTCGTGGTCTGGATCGACATGGCCTCGATCTCGTCCTGGCGATAGATCGCCAGCGTGTAGTCCATGTCGAACCCGATGATCGAGATCGAATCGAAGTTGAGATCGCGGTTGGTGAAGATGCGGCGCTCGTACGGCGCCTCGGTCTCGACGGCGTGGTCGAGCAGCACCCTGCGGATCGGCGTGGGGAGATCGGCGGAGCTCAGCAACTCGCCCGAGCCTAGCAGGTCAGGGTGTCGGCGTGGCCTGCACGAAGTCGCTCGAGCACACCGACACCGCGGAGTTGTCGTTGTTGTGCCCGCCGCCGTAGCCCTCGTCGGCGGTCTGGGGCTGGAGCACCGTGGCGCCCGAGCCGGTCGTCAACACCAGCTCCTGCTCGACGGTGACCGTGGTGCCACGGATCGCGGCCATCGCGGTGACCACCACGCGGCCGTCGTGGTCGTCGATCCACGACGCGCTGCCACCGGGGCCGAGCGCATCGGCGGAGTTGTTGCGCACCCAGACCGAGACGCGCGCCTCGGAATCGCCGCCGGTGACGAGGTCGCGGAAGGGCACGTCGCACCACGAGGTCGGTGCGAGCGCGGCGTCCTGCAGGAACGCGACCGCGCCTTGGCGCATGCACGGCCGACCACCGCAACCGATCGCGGAGCCGGCGAGCACTTCGTTGCGTTGACCGGTGACGACGTCGGTCACGTCGGGAATGCAGTCGCCGCACGGGTCGGTGCATGCACCGGCTTGCGGCGCGTAGCCGATGAGCGCGGCGTTGAGCGTGCCGTTGTCCATGCGGATGTACTGCGCCGCCGCGAGATCGGCGGCCGCCTGCGCGACCATGAGCGCACGCTCGCGCGCGACCAGCTGGCCGGCTTGCTCGACCTCGCGCACCGAGCTGCGCACCACGAGCAGCCCCGCGGTCATGAGCGAGACCGACAACAGCATCACGCTGACCATGGTCGCGCCGAGCTCACGACGACGACGGTGGGGTTTGTTCGCGAAGGCGGGCATGGTGGCGGCTCCTATCGCACCGTCGAATCCCGCCAGTGCAGGTTTTCGGGCGCGTATCGTTCGGTCAACGAGAATCTCTGTCGCGTTCCCACGAGCGAAGGCAACTCCGGGCGGTCTTCGATCGCCATCAATTGATTGGTGGCGATGCCGCCCGCGGCCTCCACGGTCTCGTCGGTGGCCAGCAGCGTGACGCGCATCGTCTGCGGGCTCATGCGGAACGCGGGGCCGGGGTCGGTCTCGATCGTGACCCACGTCGCGGCGTTGCCTTCGGCGGTGCCGTATGCGACGCAGTCGGGCGCGGACGCTTCGCTCTGCGCGTTGCCGAGCCACTCGTCGGCGTTGCGCTGTCCCGATTCGGTGCGGTTCTCGTCGACGGTGACGTTGGCGACGCCGGCGAGCGCACCTTCGGCGGGGCCGAGCTCTTCGAAGCCGACGTCGGGCACGCGCCTGCCGGCGGCCGCGGCGTTCGCCGACGACCAACCATCGCAGCCGACCGCGACCTGCATGTCCTCGACCATCGGCGCGATCGCGACGGCGGCGGGTCCGGGGTTCCCACCGGGCAGGTGCAGCTGCGGCGCGACGCAGTTGCCACTCGTGCAGTGGGGATAGTCGACGCCACCGAGGCCGTCGAGATCGCCCTCTTGCCAACCGATGAGGTCGTAGCGCACGAGGTACGGCAAGGTCGGGATGAAGTAGTCGAGCTCGTAGCGCGACCAACGGAGGCGACCGACCGGCACCACCATCGCGGCGTCGAGCGTGGTCGCATCCCAGTCGTCGACGCAGGCCGGAGATTCGGCGGTACACGGCGGCACGACGCCGTCGTCGGCGACGAGCTGCGCGAGATCGGCGTTGAAGCCCGACGCGCTGCCGATGGGGATCTCCCAGCGCTGCGGATCGGCGCCCGCGATGACGTCGCCGGTGACCTGCAAGAGCACGCACTGCCCCTGCGCGTTCGGTGACACCGGATTCACGAGCAAGCCGGGACGACGTGCGACGACGACGAACGTGCCCGGCGGGAACAGCTGCTGCACCTGCGCGACGTGGGCGACGTTGGTGCTGTCGAGCAGCGTCGAGGTCTCGACGACGAGTGTCGCGTCGCCGCCGTCGATCGGATCGCCGAGATGAAAGACGCCGATCGCGTTGGAGTAGTTGGGCTCGCCGAGGATGACGTCGAAGCTGTCGGCCGCGCTGCCGGCTGCGGCCGAGCTCGCGGCGCCGCCGTCGATCGAGCCCGCGCCCTCGCTGCGCCAGTGCGCTTGGATGCCGTCGCGCAGCACCCAGTAGCGCTCGCCGGTGATCGCATCGGCGACCGCGAAGTTCGGATCGGCGACGCCGGGATTCACGAGCCGGGCATTGGCCTGATCCCACACGCGCAGCTCGCTGCAGATGCGCGTGAAGCCGAGCCCGGCCTGGCGCACGTCCTGACCGATCGTCCACATCGCGCCCTCGAGCGCCTGTTGGATCCGTACGTTGCGCTCGAACGCGGTCGCGTTGGCGCGCTGGATGTTCGCGAACGCGAACACGCCGAGCACCACGATCGCCGACACGACGATCGCGACCATCATCTCGATCAAGGTGAAACCCGCTTGCTTCCTCATGGCGGGAGCACCGTGTCGTTCGCACGCACCGTGCGAAGCTGCACCGCACCGACGTAGGGCGCGTACGCGGCGTTGGTGGGATCGGCCATCTCGGGGGTGAGATCGGTGACGAGCAGCGTCTCGGGCGGCGGCATCGTGGGGTTGCTGTCGTCGATCCACAGCACCGTCACCTGCAGCACGAGCGCGTTCACCTGCGGCAGGTCGGCGGGGATCGACGGCGGATTCGGCGGTGGCGTGTTGGGGTCGTAGACCCAGTCGATCGAGCGATGCACGAGGTACGTGCTGCGCAGCGAGCCGATCACGTTGACCGTCGCGTTCTGATCGGAGGGCGGGCGCCGGAAGTCGCGCAATCGCGTGGTGGGGTCGATGCCCGAGTCGTCGTAGGGCAGCGACGGTCCGAGGTTGCCGGCGAAGTCGGCGTCGAGCAGCTCGACGAAGCCGCGCGAGAGCAGCTCGGCCATCGCTTCCTGGGCGACGCGCTCGCCGTCGCGCATCATCGAGGACGCGCGCTGGGCCTCGACGCTGCGCGCTTCGATCGCGACGAGCCCGACGATCGAGATCGCGAACACCACGATCGCGACGAGCACCTCGATCAAGGTGAAGCCCGCCTGCTGTCGTCGACGCGCGCGCATCAGTCGAGATCCTCGAAGGTGCGCACGAGGCCGCCCGGGTAGACCTGCACGATGGAGTACTTCGGGGTGCCGAGCGTGCGGTCGGCGATCCACAGCGTCGCGCCGGCGTTCGGCACGGAGTTGAACGCGTTGTTGGGATCGCTGAAGCGCCCGTCGGCCTCGAAGATCAGCCGCTGCGTCGCGGTCGCGCAATCCGACGGCGGCGTGACGCTGCCCGATTGCGACGGCGCCTGCACGCCCGCGGTGAATCCGTAGATGCACACCGGCTGCACCGCGCCCGCGGTGATGAGCGACGCGTTGATGTTCTCCAGCGCCGCGCGATCGACCGTCGTCCACGTATCGGTGTTGGTGTCGAACGCGGTGACGACGACCTGGCTCGCATCGACGTCGACGCGCACCTGCGTCTGGCGATCGACCGCAGCGTTGCGCGCTTGCACGAGCACGCCTTCGATGTCGGCGACGAAGCGCGCGCGTTGGTTGCTGAACTCGTTGCGCCGGAAGCCGACCGCCGCGACCGCTCCGAGCGCGGCGATGACCGCCAGCACGACCATCAGCTCGATCATCGAGAACCCGCGCTGCCCGGCGAGATCCCGCGATCGCGCCCGGCCGCGGAAACCGATGCGAGCGCCCCGCAGACTTTTCATAGCGGGGCGGGCCGACGGCCCGTCGACGCGCGGGGGACTCGAGCTGCAACTGGGCAGAATCATTGTCGAGATGGTCCGCCGAGCCCGGCCGCGCGACGGCGGCGGAGGGGTCGGCCGGGACGCTCGCTGCAACGGTCGTGCCCGGCCTCGCAAAGCGACGAAGCCAGCCCGATCGGCCGCGGTAAACCAGCTCACACGCTGGTTGTCGTCTGTCGGCTCGGATACTTTAACGGCCACCATGGCGAAAGCGGCCCCCCAGGAAGCCAAGGACGAGAAGCGGGCGATCTGGTACCTGCGCAAGATTCCGATGCTCGAAGGCGTCGCGAGCGCCAAGTTGGCCGAGCTCGCAGGCGTCGTCGAGATTCGGGAGATCGCGAGGCGACAGGTCATCTATCTGCCCGGCGATCCCGGCGACCGCGTCTACTTCATCAACGGCGGTCGCGTGAAGTGCAGCAAGGTGACGCGCGACGGCAAGGAGCTGACGCTCGCGTATCGCGGCGCCGGCCACATCTTCGGCGAGCTCTGCGTCATCGACGGAGCACCGCGCGACGAGATGGCCGAGGCGATGAAGAACGCGATCATCACCGAGCTACCGCGCGAGCAGTTCCAAGAGCTGTTGCTCTCCGATGCTCAGCTCGCGTTCAACTTCGCGTGCACGATCGGCGAGCGTCGCCGACAGATCGAGACGAAGCTCGAGCACCTCGTGTTCCGCGACGTGCAAGCGAAGCTCGCCGCGCTGCTGCTCGAGCTCGGCGAAGAGTACGGCGTCGAGTGCGAGGACGGCATGCAGATCGGGCTCAAGATCACCCATCAAGAGATGGCGAACTTGATCGGCTCCACGCGCGAGACCATCTCGCTCACGCTCGCGCAGTTCAAGAAGAAGGGCCTGCTCGATCTCAACGGCCGCACCGTCGTGCTGAAGGATCAGGACGGCCTCGGCGCGATGACCTGACGTGACCGAGCGCTGGGGCACACGGCTCGGAGTCATCCTCGCGGTGTCGGGCTCCGCCGTGGGGCTCGGCAACTTCCTGCGCTTCCCCGGCACCGCTGCCCAGCACGGCGGCGGCGCCTTCATGATCCCGTACTTCGTCGCGCTCGTGCTGGTCGGGATCCCGATCGGCTGGGCGGAGTGGACGATGGGTCGCTACGGCGGTCGCAAGGGCTTCCACTCCGCGCCCGGTGTGCTCGGCGTCGTCGGACGCGGACGACTGTGGCGCTACCTCGGCGTGCTCGGTCTGCTGATCCCGCTCGTCGTGTACATGTACTACGGCATCGTCGAAGCCTGGTGCCTGCAGTACGCGTGGGAGTACGCGATGGGTGGCGTCGCGCTCGGTGACGATCCTTCGCAGTGGGTCGCGCGATCGGCCGAGCACTTCGCGACGGTCTCCGGCAGCGACGGCGACGGCGTGCTGTGGCGACGACCGGGTGCGGTGCTGTTCCTCGCCATGGTGATCGGCTTGAACGCGTGGTTCGTGTGGCGCGGGCTCTCGGGCGGCATCGAGACCTTCTGCCGCTGGGCGATGCCGGCGATGGCGATCTGCGCGACGGTGGTGCTCATCCGCGTGCTCACGCTCGGCACGCCCGACCCCGTGCATCCCGAGCTGAGCGTCGGGAACGGGCTCGGGCACATGTGGAACCCGAACCTCGCCGCGCTCGGCGATCCCGCGACGTGGCTCGCGGCCGCGGGTCAGATCTTCTTCTCGCTGTCGGTCGGCTTCGGTGTCGTCATCAACTACGCGTCGTATCTGCGGCGCAAGGACGACGTCGTGCTGTCGGGGCTCACCGCAGCCGCGACCAACGAAGTGTTCGAGGTCGGCTACGGCGGGCTCATCACGATCACCGCGGCGTTCGTGTTCCTCGGTGCATCGGGCACGGTGGGCAGCGTGTACGGGCTCGGCTTCGCGACGTTGCCCGTCGTGTTCGCGCACATGGGCGGCATCGGTCAGGCCATCGGTGCGATCTGGTTCTTCATGCTGTTCCTCGCCGCGATCACCAGCTCGCTGTCGATGCTGCAGCCGGTGAAGGCATTCCTGCACGAGGCGCTCGGGCTCTCCGCGACGAAGGCGGTCGTGGCGGTGGTCATCGTCTGTGCGCTCGGCTCGATCTGGAACCTGCACTACTCCGGCGATCTGCTCGCGCTCGACACGATGGACTTCTGGGTCGGCACTGCGGGCATCTTCATGCTCGCGACGGCGCAGACGATCTGCTTCGGCTGGGTGTTCGGAGTCGATCGCGGCCTCGCCGAAGCGCACGAGGGCGCGCGTCTGCGCATCCCCGCGATCTTCCGCATCGTCATCAAGTACGTCGCCCCCGCGTACCTGCTCGCGGTGTTCGGCACGTTCTGTTGGCAGGGTCTGGGCACGCGCGTCGATGCGCTGTTCGATGCTCCGATCGCCGGCGGCACGATGGTGATCGTGCTCGTCGCGCTCGCCGGCTTGCTGGTGTGCACGCGCATCGGCGAGCTGCGTTGGCGCGCGCTCGGGCTCGACCTCGACGGCAAGCATCCGCCCGCCGACGCGCACGGAGACGGGTCATGACGATCGGCGGCTGGATCTTCATGGTGGTCTCGCTCGCATCGGTGTGGGGCCTCGCGCTCTGGTGCTATCGCCGCGTACTGCGGGAGTGACGGAACCTCGCTGGGCCGCGGTTGTCCTGGGCGAGCATGGCCACTCGTGGTGCCGCGCTGCTCGGCGCGTTCGTATGCTCATGGCTGTGCGGCTGCGCGCCGCTGCCCGAGTCGATCGAAGACATCGCAGCGCAGCGCGTGCCGGAGCTCGGCGAGCGCAGCGACCATGCCCATGCACCGCTCGCGCTCACGGCGACCGACGGCACCGAGCTGCGCCTGTTGTCGATCGATGCGGAAGCGGTGATCGAGCAACCGCTCGCGTTCACGCAGATGCACCTCGTGTTCCAGAACGTGGAGATGCGCACCATCGAAGGCCGCTTCCGCATCGAGCTGCCCGAGCACGCTGCGATCTCGCGGTTCGCGATGAAGATCGGCGATGCCTGGCAAGAAGGCGAAGTCGTCGAGCGCCAGGCCGCGCGCCAGGCCTACGAGGATTTCCTGCACAAGCGCCAGGATCCCGCGCTGCTCGAGCGCGAGGCCGGCAACTCGTTCGGCGCGCGCGTGTTCCCGATCGGGCCCGGTGAGCAGAAGGAGCTCATCGTCTCGTACTCGCAGGAGCTGCCGCGTGCAGACGAGCCCTATCGCATCGCGCTGCGTGGGCTGCCCGAGCTCGCGTCCTTCGGCGCGAAGGTGGTCCGCCGCGAAGCCATCGATGGTGCGGTCGTGCCGGATGTGGTCGCGTTCGCGGAGCGCGACTGGACGCCCACCGACGACCTCGTGGTCGCTTCGCAAGAGGCCCCCGATGCGATCGCGTTGCGTCATCACGAGCTCGCGGTCGCGCGCATCACGGTCGACGGGGACACCAGCCCGACGCCGCTCGGGTCGCTCGCGATCCTGTTCGACACCAGCGCCTCGCGTGCGATCGGCTTCGACGCTCGCATCGCCCGGCTCGGCGAGCTGATCACCGCGCTAATGGCGGTCGAGGGCGGCGACTTCCCGCTGCGCGTGATCGCGTTCGATCAGTCGAGCGCCACGATCCACGACGGCAACGCGAGCGGCTTCGGTCACGCCGAGCGCGAGCACCTGGTCAACGGCCGGGCTCTGGGCGCTTCGGATCTCGGAGCCGCGCTCGCGGCGTTGGCCGACGACCGCCGCGGCATCGAGCGCGTGATCGTGGTGAGCGACGGCATCGCCACCGCCGGCGCGACCGAGATCGCGGAGCTCGAGCCGATCGCCGCGCGGCTCGCCGAGGCCGGCGTGCGTCGCATCGATGCGGTCCTCGACGGCGGTGCGAAGGACGACATGCTGCTCGCCGCGCTCACCACCCGCTTCGCGGCGCGAGCCGGGCTCGTCGTCGATGCTGAGCTGCCGGCGCGGACGATCGCAAACAAGCTCGCGCGCACGGTGTTGCCCGCGACTGCGGTGCAGGTGCCGGGCGCGGACTGGGTGTGGCCGGCGCAGCTCGAAGGGCAGCAACCCGGCGACGAGGTGCTCATCTACGCCGATCTCGGGCAGCGCGAGCACATGCGCATCGAGCTGGCCGGGCGCGCGCCGATCGAGCCGCGCGAGCTCGCCGCGGAGCGCCCGCTGCTCGAGCGCGCGTGGGTGCGTGCGAACATCGAGCGGCTCACCGCACGTCGCTCTGCGCTGCCGCGCGACCAAGCCGATGTGCGCACGCGGCTCGCCGCAGAGATCGTCGCATTGTCGACCGAGTACCGCGTGCTCTCCGATCTCACCGCGATGCTCGTGCTCGAGCGCGAGTCCGACTACGAGCGCTACGGCATCGGTCGACGGGCGCTCGCAGACATCCTCGCGGTCGGCCCCTCGGGCACGACGCTGCTGCATCGCAGCGCGCGCGATCCGATCGCAGAGCGATCCGGTGCGCAGCCAGCCGATGCCGCGCTGCCCGACGATGGCTCGCCGCCCGCGCCCGGCGATGGGGACGTGTGGGGTTCGATGGTCGGCACCGAGATCGGCGAGTCGTACGGCGTGGGCGGGCTGGGGCTCGTCGGCACCGGCCGCGGCGGTGGTGGCACGGGCGAAGGCACGATCGGGCTCGGCACGGTCGGCGTCGTCGGCGAGCCTCGTCGGCGTCCGGTCGAGCCGACGGTTCGCATGATGCGTTCGACGATCGTCGGCGCATTGGATCCCGATCTCGTGCGTCGTGTCGTGCGTGCACACATCGACGAAGTGCGCGCGTGCTACGTCGAAGGACTCACACGCGACGCCGACGTCGCGGGGCGCATCTCGGTGCAGTTCTCGATCGGAAGCGGCGGCAATGTGGACGCGGCTGCGATCTTCGAGAGCACGCTCGCCGATCCCGAGATCGGGGTGTGCATCAAGGACGCGGTGAGGCGGTGGCGCTTCCCGGCGCAGTCGAGCCGGACCATCGCGACGTATCCGTTCCGGCTCGCCGCGGACGGCTGGACGCCGCAAGACGGCGTGCCGGCCGCGGGTACACGCCGTGCGATCGCACCGACGCGGAAGCGACTCGCGGCGGGCGAGCGCGTGATCGCGGACGCGCCGGCGCCGTGGAGCGGCGAGTACGAGACGATCCGCGCGGCGCTCGCGGAGGGCGACGAAGGGCTCGCGCTGCGGCGCGCGCTGGCGTGGCGCGAGCGCGATGCCGGCGACGTGCTGGCCCTCGTCGCGCTCGGCGAGGTGGCCGAAGCACTCGGCGATCGCGGCACGGCGATGCGGGCATACGGATCGATCATCGACCTCCATCCTGCGCGCGCCGATCTGCGGCGCTTCGCGGGCGAGCGCATCGAGGCGCTGGGCAAGTCGGGGCTGCCGCTCGTGATCGACACCTACGAGAAGGCGCTCGCATCGCGACCCGATCATCCCTCGAGCCATCGCTTGCTCGCGATGGCGTATGCAGAGGACGGCCGCCATGCCCACGCGGTCGCGATCCTCCATGCTGCGCTCACGTCGGAGGAGTTGCGCTTCGATCGCTTCGCCGGTGCGCGCGAGATCCTGCGCGAAGACCTCGCGGTGGTCGGCGCCGCTTGGATCGCGAAGTCACCGCGCGACCGCGCGACCATCACGAAGCTGCTGATGCGCGACGGCATCGCACCGGCGACGCACCAGACCACGCGCTTCGTGCTCGCGTGGGAGACCGACGCGAACGACGTCGACTTCCACATCGAGGACGACTTCGGCGGCCACGCCTACTATGCGTGGCGCAATCTCTCGACCGGCGGACAGCTGCTCGCCGACGTGACCACCGGCTACGGCCCCGAGCAGTTCGCGATCACGGGCGCGCCGAAGGCCGGGCCCTACCATCTGTCGGCGCTCTATTTCAGCCGCGGCCCGATGGGCTTCGGCATGGGCGCGCTGCAGATCGTCACCCACGACGGCAAGGGCGAGCTCGGCTTCGAGACGCGCCCGTTCGTGATCATGACCGACGGCGGTCGCGTCGACCTCGGCGCGTGGTCGCCTTCGTAGCGATGCGGGGGCGCGTGGCCGCAGATCGGATGCGTATCTGCGGCGCATGTCCTGCGGTTCTGTCGGTGGCTCGGCGCAGTCGCGGTCGCTAGCATCGACGGCCGATGTACACGTTGGATCGAATCGTCGGTGTCGTGATCCTCGTCGTGCCCTGCGTGTCGAGCTGTGCCGGGAGCACGTCGTCGAGCGACGAAACGGGCACGAGCACATCGTCGAGTCCCGACACGAGCACGAGCGCGGCAGCGACCGCGAGCTCCGATACGAGCGACGGCCTCGACACGAGTGCCAGCGTCGACTCGAGCTCGACCGGCGCACCGATCCCGACCGGCGCGTGCGATGGACCCGCGACCGACGACTACTGGTTGTGCCTCATGGATCTGCCGATGGGCGACGGCGGGGCGAACATCGGCACGCAGTTCCGCAGCGCGAGCGAGATCGCGGCCGCCGGTGGCGGCGTGAACGTGACCTACTGCTGGAGCGGCAACACCGAGAGCGACGGCAGCGGCACGGCGTGTACCGCCGACGATTATGCGAACAAGCAGAACGCCGCGAAGGTGCTCATCCCGGCCGGCCAACACTCGATCCAGGGCCAGCCACGCCCCGCGATCGACAAACGCGACGGCGACATCCTCGTCACGTGGGATTCCTGGAACGCACCCGAGTGGTATCTCGGACGCAGCTGCGCCGACGGTGGATCGATCGGTGCACAGAAGACCTTCCAAGTGTCGGCACCACCGGAAGGCAACGCGAGCCGCTGGATCGAGGTGCGCCAGCTCTACTCGGGTGCGAGCCATCTCGACGGCACCGTGCCCGGTTGGGATCCGGTGACGAGCGCCACGGAAGGCACGCACATCGCGTCCGTCGACGCGCGCTCGTATGGCACGCTCGGCGCGGCCGCAGTCGCCGATGGCGACGCACTCGCGGGCCAGATCGCCGACTTCGCGATCGTGAAGAGCACGTGGACGCGCTACTGGGTGCTCGTCGAGATCGATCAGGGTGACGCGTGGACCTGCGGCGGTGTGGAAGGCAGCTACGATTTCCTGTCGATCTGGCTGGCCGACGAAGACCAAGCGCCGGTGCAGCTCTTCGATCGCGCCGAGGTCGAGACCACACGCGTGATCGGTCTCGACGCCATGGGCTGCGATGGCGACGAAGCCCTCGACGATCCCCCGACCGATGCCGTGCTCGCGCTGTGGTTCGAGTACAACTCCAGCGAGGGCAACTGCGCCGACGGTGGTCTGTCCGATCGCATCGGCTACTTCCGCAACTTCGCCGCGCTCCACACCCCCATGCCCGAGGGCGTCGTGGTCGCGAGTGCGTCGTCGCTCCTGGTCGCCGACACGGAGATCCTGATCCAGCCGCGGCCCTGATACGCTGCGTCCGATGGATGCGATCGACCGGGCGCTCGCGGACACGTTCGGTCACGACATCGGTGCGCAGTACTGGTTTCGGCGCAGCGACGGCGAGACCACGCTGCGCTGCGTCGGGCTCGCGACCCGTCGCCCGCCCACGCCGGTCGTGCCGCGCACGACCTTCCACGCGTTCTCGACCACGAAGCCGATCACCGCGCTCGCGGTGCTGCAGCTCGTCGACAAAGGCGAGCTCGAGCTCGACGCACCGCTCGCGCGCTGGCTGCCCGATCTCCCCTATCGCAACCGCGCGACGGTGCGACAGGTGCTGAGCCACCAGGCCGGCTTGCCGAATCCGTTGCCGCTCGACTGGGTGCACCGCGCCGCCGCACACGCGGGCTTCGATCACGACGCATTCCTCGCGAACGTGCTGCGCGATCATCCGAAGCACGGTGCCGCGGGCGCGCGCGCACGCTACTCGAACATCGGCTTCCTCGTGCTCGGTCGCCTCGTCGCGATGCTGAGTGGCACCCGCTACGTCGACTACGTGCACACGAAGATCCTCGACGTCGTCCGCGATCGCGACGACGCCGATGCGTGGCTCGACTTCACGACACCGGATGGCGAGCGCCACGCGACCGGCTACACGCGCATCATGTCGCCCATCGGCATGATGGTGTCGCTCATGCCCGATCGCCAGAAGCTGCGCACGCGCGAAGGCGGATGGCTGCGCTACGCACCGTTTTATCTCGATGGGGCCGCGTACGGCGGGCTCGTCGGCAATGCGCGCGGGTGGGCGCCGGTGCTCTCGGCGATCGCGGGCCGCGACGAACGCTTGCTGTCCGCCGCAGGCTATCGCGACTACTTCGCGCCGCAGTCGCTCGCGTCGGGCGAGCGCAGCGGACACGCGATGTCATGGTTCACCGGGCGCCTCGGTGCCCACGACTTCCGCTGTCACGCGGGCGGCGGGCCCGGCTATGGCGCGGAGATCCGCGTCTACCCCGAGCTCGGGGCTGCGAGCGCCGTGCTCAGCAACACGACGATCGTCACCGACACGCGCATGCTCGATCGCCTCGACGCCTGCTGGCTCGCGTGACGCCGCTCGCGGAGCGCGCTCAGGTCGCGGCGAGCGCGTCGCGAACCGCTCGCTCGACCGCGTCGTCGATCTCGGTCGCACGATGCACGGCGACGCCGCGGCGATCGAGCACGACCACCGTCGGCACCTTGCTCGCGCCGAGCTTGCCGGACAGCCGCAGATCGGGATCGGCGTACAGCGGATAGCCGATGCCCGCTTCGCTCGCGAAGTCGAGCGCATCGGCGAAGCCGTGGCCGACGTGCACGCCGACCACCACGAGATCCTGTGCGTGCTCCTGCGCGAAGCCGACGACCTTGGGGATCGACGTGCGACACGGCTCGCACCACGTCGCCCAGAAGTCGATGACGGCAACGTTGCCCGCGATGCGATCGGAGAACGCGACGTCACCGGGCAACAGCGAGAACGTGCCGTCGGCGGCCGCCGTGGGCACCGTGGTGTCCCGGCGCGATCGGCAAGCGGACGCGAGGATCAAGCTGCTCGCGGCGAGCATCCATCGCCGCCGCGCTTCAGAAATCCTTTCCGTACCCGATCGAGAAGACATTGACGCGTAGATCGTTGGAGCGTTGATACCGAGAATACCCGGCGTCCAAGTACTGTGCACCCCGCAGCGAATTCACGGCTGTGAGGTAGACCACCGCCTTCAGCCCGAACTGGTGCGCGGAGAACGGCGCGAGATCCGAGTCTGCGGTGAGCGGCGTGTCCTCGGGCACCGTCATGCGCGTGCCCACCGTATAGAAGGATACGCCCCGCTGCCAATGGTAGCGGTACATCGCGCGCAAGTACGCGCGTCGACCGAGCCACTGGTAGAGCATCACACCCGGTGTGTGTGCCTGCAGATCGAAGTCGTCCACGTAGTAGCGATAGCTGACCTTGAGCGTCGTGCGCGTCTTCGGGATGTGCTGGTTGAGCTGCAGCGCGAACGCGTGACGCATGCGCGTCTTCGGCAGCCGCTCGGGCCGCCGGTTGTTGCAGTCGTACTCCTCGAGCTGCGTGGCGTCGTCTCCGCAGCCGCTGGTCTTCGCGTCGGCGATGTAGATCGAGTTCCACGTGGTCGCGAGCTGGCCGTACTGGAACGTGAGCCCGTACGACCCCGACAGCACCGTCGTCGGCGACAAGATCTGCGAGAGCGTGATGTTGTCCGACAGCGTGTAGCGATGACTCAGCTTCTTCGGGCTCCATCCCAGCGGATGGATGTAGTCGAACGCGTCGAACACGAAGGTCTTGTTGATGCCGACGGTGAAGTTGTCGTCGGCGAAGCGCCCGACCCAACCGGCGCCGACGAAGCCGGAGCGCAGCGGCTCCTCGAAGTGCACGCCGTAGCGCAGCGACCAGTCGCCCTTTTTGTCCGATGCGAACGTCGAGGTGACGTCGAGCTCACCCGCTTCGTTCTCGCGCGAGGCCGCCGACACCGCATCGAGGCCGTCGGCCGACGCCGCCGAGATCACGTCGAGCGCGAAGGTGATCTGATGCGAGAAGCGCGGGTCGGCTTGTCGCACCGTGAGCATGCCCTGCGGCTGCAACACCGTGAGTCGCTGACTGCCCGGCCCTTGCGGTGGACCGGCCTTCGACTGGAAGCCGCGCCCGTGTTGATCGAACCACGTGAAGCGCAGGTAGAGATCGTCGATCTTCGGGCCCTTCTTCGCGCGCGGCGGATCGACGAGCGGCGAAGCCTCGGCGACGCGCGCCCCCGCGAACGTCACCGCCAGAGCGAGCACCCACGCGCGACGCTCAGTTCGAGCACCCACAGCCGCCGCCCGCCGGTTTGGCGTCGCCACCCGCAGCGCCCTCGCGCGAGGTCCACAGCTTGCGGTTGGCGCGGGCCTCGAGCGGATCGTCCTGCAGCTGCATCGTGGGATCCGCGAGGTACTCGCGGCGGTTCTGTGGGACCGCCGCGCAGGCGATCGACGCGAGCACGAGCAGGAGCAACGACCTTCGCATGGTGACAGGCCAAGCCATCCGGCGAACCATATATAGACCCTCCGCGTAGGGCCGCTCAAGGGTTAGTCTCGGGCCCCGGGCGGTGAGCGACTCGATCAAGATCCAGGTCTACACGCAGGCGAGTCCCGACGCTGCGACGAAGACCCCTGTCACGGATGCAACCGTTGCGCTGATGCCTCGCGCGGACGCCGACAAGCTCGCGTGGCCGTACGACAAGCTGAAGGCCACGCACGACCACGACAAGGACGGCTTCTACAAGCCGAAGTCGTCCGCCCCGATCGATCCCGGGGAGTACTTGCTGGTCGTGCAGAAGAAGACGAGCTCGCCGGTCGTACAGCGACTCACGCTGTCGGTGAAGGCGGGCGTGATCGAGGTGAAGGCCGGTTGGGACAAGAAGCACGGCGCGACCTTCCAAGCCGCGACGGTCAGCATCGTCAACGTCGGGCAGCGCGCGACACCGAGCAGCGACGTGGCGCGCTTCGCCACCATCAACGTGCTGTTGCTCGCGCGTACGGAGTGGGTCGGGCTCGCGAGCCACAACCACTTCTCGCGGCGCCCACCGCCGCATCGCGACGGCACGCGCTACCTGCCGTTCGCGCTCGGTCGTCGCAACCAGCTCTACAAGGCGAAGGTGCTCGACAAGGCCACCATCGCGACGATCCTCGACTGCCAAGGTCGACGCACGTTGGTCACGGTGAAGTCGGCGGTGCCGCAGCACAACGACTGGGTGACGATCTCGGAGAAGGAGAAGAAGCCGATCGACGCCGCGTTGGCGCGGCCCGACGACACGTCGGACGACGAGATCGGCATCGAGGACTTCTACCAAACGGTGCACGACATCGGCTTCGTCAACGCGCGCACGTTGATCGAGGCCGGCGTGTTCGGACACGGGTGGGTGCAGGGGCCGCTCGTGTGGGGCACGTCGGACTTCGAGCCGACCGAGGCGCGCTGGCCGGGCGGTCGCGGCACGCCGAAGGATCTCGACGGCCGGCAGAAGGACTTCATCGTCTCCGGTCAGAAGCTGTTCGCCGGACCCGCGACCAGCTCGCCCTTTCGCAGCGCGTTCCCGGAGTTCCTCGGTGCGTTTCGCAAGGGCGGGCAGCTGCGGCTGTGGGGCTGCGTGCACATGAACAACGTGCTCGCGCAGACCTCGGAGGCGAAGCGCCAGCTCGACAAGAAGACCTCGCGCAGCACGTTCTTCACGATCGCGTTCCCCGACGGGGGTCGCGAGTCCGCCACGCTCGACGACGTGAAGCGCAACGTCGCGCAAGCCGTGGTGTCGCAGCTCTTCGGCCGCGCGCTCGAGCACGGTGACTCGCGCGGCAACGTGGCGTACGGCGGTGCCGCGGCGCAGTTCTGCGGCACCAACTGCGACGTGTTCGCAGCGCCGACCGGCATGGGCAGCAACTACGCGATGCGCGGCGGCGACAACGTGTTCGTCGTGGTCGACGGCGGCGAGAACAAGCTGCCGTATGCGTGGTGGCGCGCCGAGTTCGGTGCCGACTTCGAGGCCGACGCCGACGGCTACATGAACTACTCGAAGCTGAAGGGTGCGAAGCTGCCGGATCCGGGCTGGCGCACCGAGCGGCACGCGGTGATCGTCGACGACAGCACGAGCTTCACCACGTCGGCGTCGAGCACGTTCCGCGACTGGATGGTGCTGAAGCTGCCGAGCGACTTCGAGGCGTTCATCCAGCGCGGGCACGCGACGAAGACGACCTTCGCGGCGCCGGTGGCCCACACCATCGGCAGCGCGAGCGGTCACCTCTACATCGTGCACAACGCGACGGTGGCCGCGGTGCTGCAGCGCCCGCTCAATCGCTGCGCGCTGCTCGGCAAGTCCGACACCACGGACAGCGCGTTCTTCGTGGACACGACCGGCAAGACGCGCGTGCTCGAGGCGCCGGCGGGCAGCAAGCCGGCCGCGTTCACGGTGCGCACGAGCGCGATCGACATCCGCGCGACCCGGCACGCGTTCCGCAACGACTGGGAAGTGCAGGCGAAGACCGGCTCGATCACCGACGGCGTGGTCGAGACGGTCACTCCGAAGTGGTTCTGGTAGCGCGGCGCCGCAGCTCGGCTTCGGGCAGCGAGATCGGTGCGGCGCAGATCGGTGCGGGTGCGCGCTGGCCGAGCTTCGTCATGCGCGTCGCGAGCTCGGAGAGCGCGAGCTCGGCGAGCTCGTCGTCACCGTGCAACGTGAAGCCGTAGTGCGTCGCGTCGAGCTCGCGGGCGATCACCGGCTCGATCGGCGTGCCCGGTGCGAGCGGTGCATCGCCCTGCCCTCGCCGGCGGCGGGCGGTGGCGAAGCCGAGCTCGATCTCGTCGGGGATCTTGGGCCACAGCGCGCGCCAGCTCGTTTCGTCGGCGATCGGCACGAACATGCCGCCGGCGCAGCGCCACGTCGCAGCTCGGCGATCGCGGAAGCGATACGGCTTCGCCGCGCGCACGGTCGCGACGTCGCAGCCGCGAGGGTCGAGCGTCGCGGCCCAGGCGGGCGCGCGCGTGCGCACGAGCGCGGTGGCGGTGCCGATCCACAGCGAGTCGTCGGCCGCGCGGACGAGCGTGCGCGGTGCCGCGATCTCGACGTCATGCCAGGCGTCGTCGCGCAGGACCACGAGGCGATCGTCGACGATCGCGAAGAGCCCGTCGGTGTGCTCGACGAGCGCGCGCACGTGCCCAGCGATCGTCGCGCGCGGGTTCCAACCTGCGGCGTGCGCGACGAGGATCTCGCTCGTGCCGTCGGCGACGCGCGCCGCGACGACATTCCCGACGGGATCGAGATCGATCGCGCCTATGCTCGCTTCGGGCCAGCGCGTCATCCGAGTCAGACTGCCGTCGGCAGGAAACCACTCGATCGTCGCGGCACTGTCGCAGCCGGTACCCCACACCACGAGATCGCCGGCCACATTGCCGATGGCCGCGACGGGCTCGGCGAGCGCACTCGTGCACACGCCGACGCCATCTCGAATCGGCGCCGGAATCCGCATGCGCGTCGGCACGACTGCAGCGATCGTGTAGCCGCGATCCTTCGTCGCGATCGCGAGCGGCTCGCCCCGCACGGTCGCGAGCAACGTGGCGGCGCGCTCGACCGGGCGCCAACGCTCGCGATCCCAGTGGAAGAGCCGTGTCGCACCGCTGGCCGTCGCGCGCAGCATCGCGGCGTGCTGCGGGAACGTGCCCGCGATCGCGACGATGTCGCGCAGCTCGGCCTTCGCACAGCTCGACACGTTCGCGACGAGCCCATCCTGCACGAGCGCATCGTCGTCTTCACGCAACAAATCGCCGCCGACTGCGACCAGCGCGTCACCTTCGACGGCGAGCACACGACCCGGCGCATCGAGCCACCGCCAGACTCCGAGCGGCAACGCGCTCGTTGGCGCAGGCGCGACGCCGACGGGCGGCGTCGCGATCTGCGATGGCTCGTCGCGCGGCGATTCCGTCGCGGGCGGATTGCATACGCCGAGCAACACTGCGAGCGCCGCGGCGCGCGTGCTCATGCGAACACGGAGCGCGGCGGCTCGGGCAGCAGCTCCTTCAGCGTGTCGCCGACCGTGGTCGAATCGTTCGCCGGACCGGGAATCGCGACGAGATCCTCGAGCCACGCGGTCCACACGATCGGCAGCTCTTCGGACGTGATCGTCTGCTGATCGAGCAGCACGATCTCTTCGCCGCCGGTCTTCGCGACCAACGTGCACGGCAGGTCGCCGCTGAGATCGCCGAACACGAAGCGCCGTCGCTTGCCCGAGCGCGCACCGGCCTTCCACGCGATCGTCATCTCGGTCTCGTCGTCGCGCAGCACGAGCTCGAGATCCTTCGGCATGCCGGCATCGAGCGCGTCGTCCCAGTCGAAGATCGGCGCCTGCACGCCCGCAGCGAAGTCCGACACGACGCGCGCGCGCGCACGCCACTCGGGATACTGCTGCGCGCCCGGCTTCGAGTTGTCCCCCGGTGGTGGCGGCTGCACGCCCAGTTTCTTGTCGAAGAAGAACAGCTCGACGCGACGGTCGGTGCGATCGTCCTTGCCGTCGACCGGCGCCGCATCGACCTCGGTGCCGGTGTCGTCGAGTGGGAAGGTCTCGCCGCAACCGTGCTGCTCCAGCTCGACATCCTCGGGCAAGGTCGTGTTGTCCTGCTTCTGGTACGCAGTGACGAGCGCACGCCGAGTGTTCGGCCCCATCGCGCCGTCTTCTTCGAGCGCGTCGCCTTCCTGATTGCCGGCCTCGACCTCGGCGTTCCAGAAGCGCTGGAACGCGAGCGTCGGCGACACCCCGGGCTCGCTGGGGTCACCGACGAGCGCGAGCATCATGAGCCCGTCTTCATGGCTGCCCCAGCGCTTCTCCGCGGGCTTGCCGGACTCGTAGTGCGCGAGCCATGCGTCGACGTCGTCCTTCAGGTACCCAGCCATCGCCGCCGCGCGCTCGAGGCTCAGCGGATCGTTGTACGACGGCTCGCCCGCGGTGTCGGTGTGCCCGACGACGAGCAGCGTCGTGTCGGGGTTCGCATCGTAGATGCGTCGCATCGCGCGCAGGCTCGGGATCGCCTCGGGCAACAGGAAGCACTTCGAGGTCTCGAACGACAGCCCGAACAAGCGCGCGAGCAACACGTACGGCTGCACGGAGATGTCGTGCGACTGCTTCGCGACCAGCGGGAACGTGCGCCCGTCGAGATCGTCGCGCAGGAACACCACCGTGACGTCGTCGCTCGCGACGATCGGCGTCGTGCCCGGTGAGCGACCCGTCGCATCCCACTTCGGCTTCATCGTGTCGCGCAACGCGTCGAGATCGGTGAAGCGCACCGATGCGAAGCTCGGCCCCGGCGGACGCGTGAAGCGTGCGACGCCCGAGCCGTCGGTGGTCGCACTGCCGGTGTCACCCGACTGCGTCCACGTGAGCTCGACGCCCGCGACCGGCTCGCCGAGCTCGTCGACGACGCGCACCTCGAACTGCACGTCGGGTGCTGCGGGTTGCGACGGCGGCGGCTTCTGGGCGAGGTCGCTGAGCAGCGGCGCTTCCGGTGCGACGTTGGTGACCGCGGGGCGCTGCACCTCGATGCGGAAGAGCGCGAAGCGTCCGACCTCGCCGTGGTCGAGCTCGCCGACGATCGCCGCGAGCTCGTCGTCGACATCGAACGCGCCGTCGTCGGCCAACGAGCTGCGCGCGAGCTCGTCGCGCAACGTCTCGCTCTGCATCGCGACGAGCGACGCGCTCGCAGCATCGACGGGCACACCGCCTTCGGGCGAGCCGTGGCCGCGCCACAGATCGACGAGCTCGTACGTCTCGCCGAATGGCCCGATGAAGCGGATTCCGTCACGCACGCTCGCAGAAGATAGCAGCGACTGGCCGAGAGATCGAAGTGCACGAGCGATGATGGATTCGCCGCGATCCGGGCACTAAGAGTTGGGACGCGGCGGTGTAACCCGCGCTCCCGGCGATCGTTGGCCGCGTGATCGGGTCGAGCTGGAGGTGGGGCGATGGGCACTCGTACCTGGGTGTGGGCGTGCGCGCTGATGGGTGCGTGCGCGCCGGTAGGTGAGCGATGCGAAGAGTGTGGTGAATCGAGCGCGGGCGCGACGGCGTCCGCGTCGGACGCAGGCTCCGAAGCGGGGTCCGAGGCGGGTGCGCCCGCGGACACCGAGTCGAGTGCCGCCGACGAATCGAGCGGCGTGCCCGGCGAGAGCGATGCGGCCGAGAGCAGCGGCATCATCGACACGAGCACGAGCGCGGGCACCGGCCCATCGTGCCGCGAGCTCGACGAGCCGTGTGCAACCGACGACGAGTGCTGCATCCATCCCGACGGCGCGCTCGTGTGCGTCGCCGGCGACGAGGGTGCGAGCTGCCAGCGGTCCTGCGACTCCGACGACGACTGCGCGTCGGGCTGCTGCGTACCACTCCACGGCGGTGGTGGAGCGTGCGTCGCGGCCGAAGCGTGCACGCACGACTGCTCACCACTCGACGCGGCATGCGAGGACGACGACGAGTGCTGCGACGGCACGAGCTGCGTGGAGCAGCGCTGCGCGCTCGCATGCAGCGACCACGACCAGTGCCCGAGCGGGAGCTGTGGCGACTCGACGTCGTGCGAGGCGGCCAAAGGCTGCGAAGACGGCCACCACTTCTGCAGCGGCGGCACGACGATGTTCGAGTGCGATCACGACGCCTGGTACGCGCTCGACTGCACCGCCGCGTGCATCGAAGCCGGCTGGAACGGCACCTCGGGCTGCGCATACACGGACATCTACGACGACGCCGCGTGCTTGTGCACCGACGAGGTTCAGCAGTAGGCGTCAGCCCGATCCGGTCGGTCGCGGCGGTGATTCGTTCGCGGGTGGATCGTCCGCGTCGCCGTCATCGCGGCGCGACGCGGCCGCGTGCCGTGCCGCGGCGACTCGGAACTCGTCGATGGGCGCGAGCGCGACGTCGACGGTTTCGCGAATCGCCGCGTCGTGACGGGCGAGTGCGATCAGCTGCAACGCATAGTCGCTCATCGCATCGACGAGCGCACGCAACCGCTCGGCGAGCTGGATGGGCGACAGCACGGGCGTGGTTTTGATGATCCCGAGCGCTTCGCCGTACGCACGATGCGTGGCACGCAGCGCCTCGACGAAGCCCGCGCCGACGAGTCGCGCGAGGTCCTTGGCGAGCCCACGCGCGTCGATGAGCTGGATGCGACGCTCGCTCTCCGCGTGCTCGTACATGAACGCGAGCTTGAGGAACGCGAGCCCGTCGGGAAACAGCAGGTCGTGGATCGCGATCGCCCGCGCACGCTCGGGGCTGTCGTCGGGAAACACCGTGTAGTTGAGCAGACGATCACGGATCGCACCCCACGTCGCGTCGAGCCGACGCCCGAGCGGTCGGAGATCCGTGCGAGCGCGCCGTGCGATCTGCTCGGCCCACTCGGCCTCGAGCTTCGCGACCGCTTGTTCGACGTCGGACGCAGCCTGACGCACCGCGTGCGACGAGCGTCGCGGCGCGCGACGCAGCAAGATCTTCGCGAGGCTCAGCGCGGAACCGACACCGAGCTTGGGCAGACGCGTGTACGAGAGCAGTTCGAGTCGCGCAGTCATGGTCGGGAGCCGCCTTGGATCGAAGCTAGCAGCGTCCGCACGCGCGTCACTGGGGCCAGCGACGGATGATCCGAACCAGAACATCCGTCGATCTCAGAACGACGGTCCGAGCCGTTTCGGCATGACCGCGGTTATCCGCGCAGCCGCTCGCGCATGGGTTCGGGATGACCGCGGTCATCCGGGACCCTCACGCACGTCGGTCGGAGATGACCGCGGTCATCCCATTCTCACGCGCGCGTCGGACTGCGATGAGCGCGGTCATCCGCAACCCGACCGCGCGTCGATCCGGGATGACCCCGGTCATCGGCGCACGCGAGCGCGCATCGATCCGGGATGACCGCGGTCCAAGGAGCTCACCGCTCGTGAGCCGCGCGGTGGTCAAGGGCAGTTGATCGGCAGGTACGGGTTCATGTTCGGGAAGTCGCCCTGCAGCTCGACGTACGCCTTGTCGCTGGCGTCCACCCAGTGCTTCGCGAGATCGGCGAGCGCGTTGCCAGCTTCGTCGGTCGGCGAGCCCGGCGATTCCTTGTGATGCACGAAGATGCCGGCCTTGCCCGAATCGGCGACGAGCCCGGGCAGTGCTTCGCACGCGGGCGTGCCCGCGAGCGGAGCTGCGAGCACGAGATCGACCTGGTTCGGTTGCCCGTCGACCGCACGGATGTCGGTGATGCCGAGATCGGAGATGAAGCGCGTCGGGATCGGGCGACGAAGATCGTCGGGCGCACCGGGGATCGCGTACCCGCCTTCGTAACCGCCTGCGTCGTATCCGGTCGGATCGGGATTCGTGGGATCGTAGGTGCCGTTGCTCGTGTACGTCGTCGACGTGTACGTCGTGCCGGAGGTATCGCTCCCTCCGCTCGCGGTCGCGCTGCCGCTCATGCTTCCGCCGCCCGTCGCCGCGCTCGGATCGGCATCGGAGATCGGGCCGTCGTCGCTATCGTACGAAAGCCCGTCGTATGCGAGCGCATAGTAGACGGTGGACTGCGCGTCCTTCACCCCGAGGCTCAGCCGAAACGCGACGGGATTCGCGGAGCCGACCACCACCTTCTCGCTGAACGTGAGCCGAATCGAAGAGGCGTCACCGACTGCAGCCGCTTGCAAGACTGGCGGCGTACTGTCCTTCTCGTCGGCGTTGCCGCACGCGATGACGGTGGTACCGAAGAGGACGACAGGGACAAGCGGACTACGGATCGTCATCGCAGAACCGTAGCGCCGTTGTGGCGCGCACGTCATCCGTCCCACGGCTGACGGTGCGACGATTTGTCCACTGACTGAAAGGCCCCGCAACGTCACCACCATGAACGCGCAGCCGGTGGTGGCTGCCGGGATGGATGGTGCCGGATGTCGGCCGTGCGGACGGAAACCGTGTTCTTCGTACGTGACGTGCTCGCGCGACGCGTCGAGCAACGATGGCGCGACTGTGGCATCGCGCGTATCGAGCTCTGCGAACGCGTGAACTGTTCGCGTTGGACGCTCGCCGCGATGATGCACCGCGAAGTCGGCGTGGGCATCGAGCGCGTCGCAGCTTTCGCTAACGTGTTCGAGTGCTCGCCTGCGCTGCTGCTCGACGAGTCCGAGGCAGGCGCCCCCCCCTACACGCACACACTTCGACGTGCGGCACTTGCTTGCGAAGAACGTCGCGCGACTGCGCGTTGCGTGTGGCTTCCCGAGCGTCGTCGCGCTCGCACGCGCGGCAGGGATCGGCAAGACCCGACTCTACGAGATCCTCGCCGGACGCTGCGACACCAGCATCGACATCGTCGCACTGCTCGCGGTCGCCTTCGGTGTGCGCGCGTGCGAGCTGCTCGCCGTGAGCTGATCTGCGCGATCAGGTTTTCCGGAATCCTCACCACGTCCGTTCCCCTGATGATCCAAGTTCAACAACTCCGAACGCGGACGATGGAGGTGCATCGATGGGCATGGTGACGTTGTTTCGCAAGCAGATCTTCGACTTCACGTTCCTCGGCGTAGGTAGCCAGACGATCACGATCAAGCGCTCGCTGGCGATCATCCCGTTCTACTACTACTGGCTGGGCGTGCGGGTGCACAACCGAGTGATTGGGACGGGGAGCTTCACGCTGAACCTCCCGAACACGCTCCCCTCGAGCCAGGATCCGCAGGAGTTCACCGAGTCCGGTACGCCGGCGCTCAGCGTTCAGATCACCAGCGGTACCGCCGTGCCCTCGCTGCTGATCGACACCACGACGTTCCTCGGGCCGTACGTCAAGGTCACGATGACGGCGACTCAGGTCGGCGCCGGCCAACAGCTCTACACCGAGCTCAGCGCGGTGCTCTTCTCGCGCAAGCCTTGAGTGAACCGATGATGCTCGCGTCGACCAACCGTACCGGCGGCTCGGCCGCGCCGTTGGCACCGCGCATCGCGACGTGCGAGCCACGTGCGCGCGCGAAGATCCTCGCCGCCTACGCCGAGGCGTTCCGCTGGTCGATCGCCGGGCGCCAGTGGGTCGTCGAGCTCACCCGCTCGGGCCGACCGCGCGCGCGATGGTCGACAAGCGCAGCCGTCGAGCTGTTCGGCCCGTTCGCGCCCGCGCGCGCGAAGCAGGTCGCGCGCGTCTACGACGGACTCGTGCGCCGATTCGTGCAGGGCTACGAGATCGACGGGCGTCACTTGGCCCCGACGATTGCGTGCTTCCCCGCATCGTATCACCGGTGCCGCACGGGACTCCTCGGCAATGCGAGCATCTTCGGGCGCATCCGCCTGTGCCCCCGGCTGCTCGCGAGGCCGGTGCCCCAGGTCGCCGCGATCGTGATGCACGAGCTGATGCATCAGTCACTCGGCGTCGGCGACCGTCGCCACGAATCGTGTGACGGCTCGAAGCATCGCTGCTACGGCGAGGGTGCTGACGCGCTGGTCGCAGCCGGCCGCCACGACCTCGCCACCCGTAACATCGACAACTACGTCGCGTTCGCGCGACGGCTCGCCGGCGCCTCGACCCGGCCGACAAGGAGCTGACCATGGACGAGT
>DASZPU010000333.1:0-8089 GCA_035550195.1 Nannocystaceae bacterium | reverse complement strand
ATCTCGATCTCCGGCTCCTCTTCGACCGACCGTGCGCTGACCGGCGACGTCGCGGCGATCGGCACGCGCGCGACCGCGACGGCCGCGAGCGGCGGCTCGTCGATCTCCAGCTCGGCGATCGCGATCGGCTCGTCGCGTGGGATCGCCTGCGCGACAGCGACGATCGTCGCGGCCGCGAGCACACCGCCCGCGATCGCCTGGGCCACCGTCGCGAGCAGCGGTTTCGCCAGCGCCGTGGCCAAGACCGGCGGACGCGGCTCGCCCAGTCGAATCCACAGGATCAGCCACCCGCGCAGCAACGCGCCCTCGCGCGGAGCCGGACGCGATCGTCGCGCAGCCTCGAGCACGCGACTCGCCGATCGCTCGCGTGCACGACGACGACGCAGAGCCTCGTCGAGCTCGAGACGCGCCGCGCGATGCCGCGAGTACACGGTGCCGAGCGGCACCTCGAGCGCGCGGGCGATCTCCGGCGCGCTGCATTGCTCGAGCTCGGCGAGCACGAACACGCGCCGCTTCTCGGGATCGAGCGACTCGACGAACTCGCGCAGGAACGTCGCCGCCTCGCGCCGACCAGCGAGCTCGTCGGGCAACAGCGTCGTCGCGTCTTCGTGCTCACCGACCGGCTCGGTCGTCGTGCGCACGCGCCGATGATGATCGGTGGCGACCTGGCGCGCGATCACGAAGAGCAGCCCGCGCAGCGAGCGATCGTCCAGCGTATGCCAGCGCGCGAACAAGCGCAGGAAGACGTCCTGGGTCGCGTCGTCGGCCGACGAGCGCGGCACGCCGAAACGCTGCACGCAGCGCCACACGAACGCGAACTCACCGCGGTAGAGCGACGCGAGCTCACGCCAGGCCAGCGGTGCGGAGGGCTGCAACGGGGTGGGAACGCGCGATGCGGCCGGACCCATCGAAGAATCGACCGACGTCATTTCGGCCCTCCCCAGCGCCCGCGCAGGCCCACGCTCGCGTCGCCGGTGACGACCGGCGTCTCGAACACGAGCGCATCGCCGACGCGCCAGCGATCGCGGAACCAGGGCACGGTCAGTCGACCCGCGACGGTGAGCGCGACCTGCGGGACCACCCACCACTCGAGGCCGGCGGAGATCCCCGACGCGGCCCACGGACGCACCGGTCGATGCCCGCGGTCGTTGCCCGGTGCGAACGCACGGATCCAGCCGCCCTCGCTCTCGCCACACAACACCGGCACGACCACGCGCTTGCCGATCTTCCCGCACGCACGTCCGCCGAACGCGAACATGCGCAGCTGCGTCGTGGTGTCGGCGACGACGCGACGTCGATCGATCCACGCGTCGCCGAACGCTTCGATGCGTAGGTGTTGCCAGTCGAGGCCGAGCGACGCTTCGACGCCCACGCCGACCGACGGCAGACCGCCCGGACCGACGCGCAGCTGCGTCGCCGCGGTACCACGTGGGCGCAGCGATCGACGCGCAGGCGATGGTGCGACGATCGGCTCGGCGACGACGACCCTGGTCGTCGCGACCGGCTCCGCGATCGGTTCCGGCGCGGGCACGCGCGCATGCGTGGTCGCGCGCGCAGCAACCACGATGAGCAGCGCCGCACTGTCGGCGAGCACCGTGCATCCGCCGGCATCGAGCGTGCGCGTCCAACCACCGTGACCGTCGTCGACGGCGAGCACGAGCCGGAACCCGGTCTCGGTCGCGCGCACCGTCGCATCGACCTTCGGCAGCGGCACGGGCTCGGGCCCGAGCGCCTCGACGATGCGCGCCTCGAGCTCGGCCTCGCCCGGGCACTCCGCGGGCGCGGTCCATCGCACCGCCTCGATCGCCGGCGGCTCTGGTGCTGCGAAGAGCACGTCCCCTCCCCGAAAGTGTGAGTAGAGCGAGCACACCTGTCGGTTCCCGTCGTTTTCGCAAGTGAGCCGTTTGGCCCGGCAAGATCGACTGAGCGACCGTGACCTCGCCGGCCCATCGGCTCGCACCGCCCGGTGCGGACAACGTCCAGGTCTTGGCCTGGGCCGGGGACGATCGCGAGCTCATGGCGCTGTTGCAGCGCGGCGGCGCGACGGCGGCGGCCATCGTGTACGACCGCTTCGCGTCCGACGTGCACCGCGTCATCGCGCGCTGTCTCGGCCCCGATCGCGAGCGCGAGGACATCGTGCACGACGCGTTCGTGCAGATCCTCCGCGGCGTCGGCCGCGTGCGCGAGCCGGCCGCGCTGCGCGGCTGGGTGATGGCGGTCGCGGTGAACACCGCACGCTCGGAGCTGCGCCGTCGACGACTGCGGCGATTGTTCTGGTCGAGCGAGCCCGCGCCCGACGTCGAAGGTGGTGAAGGCGATCCGGAGGCGCGCGATCTGTTGCGCAGGATCTATCGCCGCTTGGATCGACTCGGCGCAGCGGAGCGCGTCGCGTTCGTGCTGCGGTTCGTCGAACGACACGAGCTCGCCGAGGTCGCGCGACTCATGGATTGCTCGCTCGCGACCGCGAAGCGCCGCATCGCACGTGCGTCGCAACAGTTCGCTGCGCTCGCCGCCGACGATCCCGAGGTCGCCGCCCGCTTCGCGAAGGGGGGCGCATGAACGACGCGCAGCGCATCGATGTCGATGCGATCGGCGAGCACATCGCGTCGGCGATCGATGGTCGGGTCGCGCCGGCTGCACGGCTCGCCGAGCGCGAGCGACTCGTGCGTGCGATCGAGGAGCCGCCGCGCCGTGCATGGCTGCACGCGAGCGTCGGTGCGCTCGCGATCGCGGCCGCGCTGGTGCTGTGGTGGGCGTGGCCGCGCGGCAGCGAAGCACCTGCGCCGGCCGACCCACCGATCGCGAACCGCACGAGCGAGTGGCTGCAGGCACCGACGGTGGGCGCGGTCGCGCTGCCCGTCGGTGAGGGCGCGTCGCTGTCGTTGCACGACGGTGCGCGCGGTCGGGTGTCGATCGCGGACGACACCCAGGTCGGCGTCGCGCTCGAAGCCGGCACGTTGCGCGCCGACGTCGATCCGACCGCGCGCCGACACGTCGTCGTCGAGGCGGGGCCGCATCGCGTGCACGTCGTGGGCACCGTGTTCGCGGTGAAGTGGTCGCCCGGCGAAGGTCGGTTCGAGGTCGAGGTGACGCGCGGCAAGGTCGAGGTGCACACACCGACGAGCAGCTCGGCGATCGCCGTCGACGCGGGCCGGCGACTGGTCGCGATGCCGACCGGTGAAGTGACGCTCACCGCGATCACGTCGATGGAGCCCGAGCTCGAGCCGGCCGTGCCGGCGCTGCCCGAGCAGCTCGACGATCCGCCCGCGCCTGCACAGCCGCGCACCAAGCCGCGCGCGAGTGCGCAACCGATCGAGACCTGGGAATCGCTCGCGAAGGCGGGCAAGTACGCCGACGCGTTCGCGCGGATCGAGAGCGCGGGCTTCGACGCTGCGCTCGCATCGCTGCCCGCCGCATCGCTCGAGCAGCTCGCCGACGTCGCGCGACTCGCCGGCAAGAGCGACAAGGCGATCGCGGCGTACACGAAGCTGCGCGCGCGCTTCGGCGGCACCGCTGCGGCCGCGCGCGCGGCCTTCCAGATCGGTCGCCTCGCGCACGCACCGAAGGACGCGGTGCGCTGGCTCGAGACCTACTTGGCCGAAGCACCGCGCGGCAGCTTCGCGAAGCTCGCACGCGGACGCTTGGTGGTCGCGCTGCGCGACGCGGGCGATCGCGAGGCCGCACGAGCCGCGGCACGCGTGTACGTCGACTCGTATCCCGACGGCCCGCATGCGAAGATCGCCGAGGCGCTGCTCGCATCTCCGTGAGCTGCGCGCCTGCTGCGATGCCCGCGTCATCCGCATGGATCGTGCTCGTCGCTCGGTTGCTCGCGCCGATCGAGGAGCCGGGCGCGAGTCCGACGACCGCGCCGCCGGTCGCAGAACCGGTGGCCACCACGACGATGCTCGTCTGGATCGATGCGTCCGCACCGGCCGAGCAGTGGAGCGAGCGCGTGCAGCGGGTGCAGGCGGAGCTGGGTGCGCTCGGCGTTCGCGCCGTGCTCTTCATGCCGTCCACCAACGGCGGCGGCACGCCCGATGTGCTGCGCGAGCTCGATGCGAACGATGCGAAGATCGCGGTGTGGATCGCGGCGGATCGCGACCGCGCGGAGCTGTGGGTCCGCGAAGGCAGCCGCCTCGTCACCGTCGCGATCGTCACCGGCGAAGGTGACGAGGACGACGGCACGTTCGCGGTGCGTTGCGCCGAGGTCGCGCACGCGCTGGCGACCGAGATCACGCCCGTCGTCGACGTTGCGCCACCGCCACCGCGCGAAGCACCCGCACCACTGCCGCCGCCGCGTCCCTTCGCGCGCGGTGATCTGCGCGGCGGCCTCGGCATCGGCGGAGCCTCGCGTGATCTCGGCATCCTGCTGTCGCCGTTGCTCGGTGGTGGCGTGCGACTCGGCGCGCAGCGTCGCGTCGGACTCGACGCCGAGCTCGCGACCACGGCACTGCGCGGCACCATCCGCGGACCGGCCGGCACCGCGAGGCTGGGATGGTTCGTCGGGCGCGTGCACGTGGGCGTGTGGCCCGTGCCGCGTGCTCGACTCTCGCCGTTCGTCGGCCTCGGCGGAGGCGTGCTCGTCGCGTGGACACGCGGACGCGGCGAAGGTGCCTACGAGAGTCGACGCGACACCACCGTCGTCGGGATCGGCTCGCTGATGCTCGACCTCGCGATCCGCCTGTCGCCGCGCCTGCGTCTGCGACCCGGCACGCGCATCGGCGTCGCGTTGCCACCGTTGTCGATCGCCACCGGCGGCGCACGTCACCGCACTGCGCTGCCGATCGGCGAGCTCGTCGTCGCACTCGACGTGCTGATGGGGATCCGCTGATGCGCCGCGCCGTCCTGCTGCTGTGTGTTGGTTGCAATGCGGGCGAGCTCGAGCCGTTCGCGACCGGTGCGGCGACCGACTCCGCCTCGGGCTCCGCGAGCTCGGGCGACACCGGCGACGTGACGACGAGCGGCATCGTCTACGTCCGGTGCGTGCGCACGCAGCAGCCGCTCGAGGTCACCGCCGACGTCGTGGTCGCCGGCGCGACCGTGAACGCGACCCGGACCTTCCATCACGTCGACGTGTACGACGTGCTGCCGACGGCGGAGCGCAGCAGCGACGTGGTCGCGCCTTGCGATCTCGTGTGGCGCGACGACGAGGGCGAAACGGAGGTGTTGCACGACTGCAGCAGCACGTCGACCGACGCCGACGCCTGCATCGCGATCGATCCCACGGTGTCGCACGACGGCACGAAGCTCGCGTACGTCGTCTTGCACGGACCGCGCAGCTATCGCTCCGAGCAGCTCGCGGCGCAGGTGCTGAGACCCGATGCCGAGCCCGCCGCGCTCGACGGTGTGACGCTGCCCAACCCACGGCTCTCGCCGATCGCCTCGACGCTCGTCGTGCTCGAGCTCGCGTCCGGTACCCGCATCGAGCTGCCGGGCCGCGACGGCGAGATCCGCCGCTCGCCAACGTTCTTGCACGACGGTCGCATCGCGTTCGCAGCGTCGATGCCCGACGTCTACGGCACGGCCGTGCGCGACGGCGACCAACCGTGGAGCGCGACCGAGTACCTCGCGACCGGTCTGTTCGTCGTCGCCGCCGACGGCAGCGATCTCGAGCGCGTCGGTGCCCACGATCTCGCAGCGACGCGCGCACCACTGCAGCTCGGCGACGGCCGTATCGCGGTGGTCGCGACGCAGCGCATCGGCGCGCTGCCGTTCCGCTACACCAACGGCGCGCCCGGCAGCCCGGGGGCGTTTCACAACGTCCATCATCTATATGCACAGGACCCCGACGGCGCGCGACTCACCGCGCTGTTCGGCCAGCACACGCACCTGTGGGGCGGCGCGTTCAACCACACCCGCGTGCTGTCGATGACGCAGCACGCCGATGGTCGGCTGCTGTTCGTCGAAGGCGACGGACCGTTCGGCAGCGGATCGCTGCGCGCGTTCGCACCCGATCCCGACGGCCGCGAAGGACCGGCGCCGCACACCGTCGATCCCGGCGACGTGTTCCGCCCCGCCGACATGGTCGCGCTCACGCCGTGGGCCTCGTCGCCGCTCGCGTTCGGCTCGCCGCTCCCGCCACCCGCGATCGTGGTGCCGGGCTACGCCGATCCGCTGCTCTTCGCCGGGCGTGTGCGCGATCCGTCGGTCGCAGCCGACGACACGATGCTGTTGGCGTGGGCGAAGGGCGGTTGCAGCGACAGCGGCAGCGACGTCGGCTTGCTCGGCGATCCTCCGCCGCCATTCACCAACGGCACCGGTCAGCTCGCGCCGCTCAACGCACTCGAGCTCTTCGACCTCGACAATCCCGCGTGCGACGTCGGTATCTTCCGCGCCGACGCGCTCCCGATCGCGCACCCTGCCGAGCTCGTGCCGATCGTCGACACCACCGCGTACCACGAGATCATGCCGCGACGGATCGCGTCGTACGCCGACGTGTACGGCGCGCCCACGCCGACACCGATCGCACCGGCGCATCGCCGCGCGACCCCCGATGCCGCGCTGCCCTTCGGCACACCGTTCGCGATCCTCGGCGGGTCGTCGCTCTTGCAGCACGAGACGCGCAGCTTCGACGACAACCCGTTCGGCAGCGAGGTGAGCTGGGCGTTGCAGGGTGCAGAGACGTCCGAGTGGACCGACGACGACGTCTGCGGCGTGCGGGTCGCTGCGCTCGCACCGAACGTCGCGGGCGACGGCATTGCGTTGCAGTCCGCGATGGGCCATCGCATGCGCGTGCTCGCCGAGCTGCCCGTGCGCAAGACGCAAGGCGGCGCGACGGTGCTCGATCCGCTGGGCGATGCCGACACGTCGTTCCGCATGCGCGTGCCCGCCGACACGCCGCTCGTGATCGCGGGCATCGATTGCGAAGGGCGCACGCTCACCGCGTCGCAGGTGCCCTTCTCGCTGCGCGCGGGCGAGGACCGCACGTGCGGTGGATGTCACGTGCGCTCGACGCTACCGCTGCGCTTCGAGGAGACCGCCGCCGCGGGCACGTCGCCCGAGCTCGCCGGCGAAGGCGTCGTCACGCTGCTCGCGGGTGGCGACCTCGAAGACACGCTCGTCGAAGCGGTCGACGGCTTCGGTGTCGACTTCGAGCTCGCGCGCGACGTGGCACCCATCTTCGCCGCGCGCTGCGTCGAGTGCCATGGCGGTGCGGATCCGGCGGCCGGTCTTCCGCTCGATCTCGCCGGCAGCGCGCCCGGATCGACGTGGTGGCGACTGGCCGCCGACTTCACGCAGAGCTTCGTGCCGATCGACGCACAGGTGCCGGTGATGGGCGTGCTGCGCAAGCCCCAGCTCTCGCGGTTCGTTCGCTTCCACTCCGCGCGCGGCAGCCTGCTGTACTGGAAGGCCGCGAACGCGCGCACCGACGGGCGCAGCGACGCCGATGCCGACGACGACGTCGACTTCGGCGCGGATCATCCGACCACGATCACCGCGGCGGAGCTCCGCGTGCTCGCGCGCTGGATCGACACCGGTGCGGCCGCGGGTGCGGCCGTCCTGCAGGACACGTGGCCGCCGATCGTCGTGGCACGGATCGCAGCCGCGGCGCCGGACGTGCTCGTCATCGGCACCGCCGACGTCGGTGCCGGCATCGACGCGGACTCGCTGGGCATCGAGTGGTGGCAGGGCGACGGATGGATCGAGGTCGTTGCGCCCACGGCCGCGATCGCCGGCGTCGTCGAGGTCGCGCTCGACGCGGTGCCCGACGACGCGACGCTGCGCGTGCACGTGCGCGACGACGCAGGCAACGAGTCGGTGCTCACGCGCTCGCGCGCCGCACTACTCGAGCCGTGAACGTCGGCGCCGCGGGGCCAACGCGAGCAACGCGAGCAGCATCGTCATCGGTGCGCGCGTGCCCGAGGTGCAACCGCAGCCACCCCCGCCGTCGTCGTTCGCACCGCCGCTGCCCGACGTGCCGTCGCTGCCGGCCTCGGCGGCGGTACCGGCCGTCGCGTCGCCGCCGCTCGCCGAGCCCGAGCCGCTGTCGTCGGCCCCCGTGTCGGTGCCCGCCGGATCGGGCGGCAGCGGCGAGTCGAGCAACCATCGCACGGTGCGGCGCAGCTCGGTCTCGTTGCCTGCGACGTCG
>DASZPU010000332.1:0-2266 GCA_035550195.1 Nannocystaceae bacterium | reverse complement strand
TCCCACGTGCAAGCGACCAGCGCCGCACACTCGCCGAAGCAGTCGAAGGTCTGCTCGTCGCAGCCTTCGATCGCGACGCACTCGCGACACTCGGCACAGCCCGCACAGCTCGAGCACGTGCCCGGCATGCACGCGTCGGTCGTGCTCGCGGCGTCGCTCGAGCTCTCGTCGGTCGCGCTCGTGCTCGTCGTCGTCGTCATCGTGGTGCCCTCGCTCGACGCATCGCCGGTCGCGAGCGCGGTCGTGCTCGCATCGTCGAGCGCGCACAGCCCCGCGCGACAGCTCGCGCCCGCGAAGCACATGCCGTCGCTGCACACGCAGCCGAGCGCGCCCGGCATGCAGCCCGTCGGCACGCACTGTTGCGCGAGCGCGTCGCACTCGAGCCCTTCGTCGCATGCGCCGGCGTCGGTGCAGACGCAGCTCGCGGTGCCCGGCGTGCAGTCGGGTCCGGTCGTCGCGGGCCCGGTCGGATCTGCGCTGCCCTCCGCGAAGCACGCGCACACGAGCACCGCTGCGAGCCATCGACGCTGCACGCCACCCAGAGAGCGGACCGCCGCATGATTCGATCACCGCGGTCGGTCGATCGCGAACCATCCGCCCAAGCCGAGGCCGAGACCGAGCTCGAGCCCACCCGCGCGCAGGAGCGACCTCGAGGTGCCGCCGTCGATCCAACGCGCGACGCCGGGGGTCTTGCGCGCTTCCATCGCGCCCGCGAGCTCGAGGTCGAGCGACAACCGTAGCTGCGCGCCGCCGCGACGCGCACGCAGCAACACGCCGGGAGCGAGCCCGGCCAGCGCGCCGACGAGCGGGGCCGTGCGCGTCGCCGTGCCGTCGGATGCGAGCGTGCGCACCGACGCGCCGCGATCGCGGAGCACGAGCGGCTCGATCGACACGCCGCCCTTCACGAGCAGCTCGAACGACTTGCGACGCAGTGCGAAGCCGCCGGTGAGCGCGACGCGGATCCGCACGAGCGCGAGGCCCTCGTGGGCGTGGCCGAGCACGCGCGCCGATGCACCGATCAGTGCGCCGCTGCGATGACGCGCGTCGACACCCACGCGACCGCCGGCGCCGACGTAGCCGTCGAGATCGAGCGGGGGGCCGAGCCCGAGCGCGATGCCGCCGACGATGTGCGGGCCGACCTCCCAGCGCGGCGGAGGATCGCGGCGCGGCGGCGCGGGTGCGGGTGCGGGTGCGGGCGCGACGACGGCTGCAGGTGTCGCGACCGATGGCGCAGCAGGTGCAGCGGGCAGCGGGATCGCGACGCCGCTGCGATCCGCGGTGATCTCTCCGCGCTCGATCGCCGCGATCATGCTCGCCATCGTGCCGGCGATCGCACGCCGCAGCTGCTCCGCGGGCGCAGTGACCACGCGCTCGTACGCGCGACCATCGGTGTCGACCAGCTCGAGCCGCGCGCGCTCGGCATCGATCCACGCGACCGTGAGCCACACGAAGCGCGCGGCCGGCAGCGCGGTGATCGTCTCGCTGCGCACGAGCTCGCGCGACGACGCACGCAGCGCCAGCTCGCTCTGCAGCTCGGTGTCGATGCGATCGCCGTCGAGCACGATCGCCGCGATCGGACGAGCGGTCGCGGGCGACGGTTCGGGCACGGTGCTCTGCGACGCAGGGCTCGCCCCGCCGAGCGCAGCCGCGAGCACGAGCGCGATCACTGCGGGCGATCCGTCTCCGCTGCGATCGCGCGCTTCGCCTGCTCGCGCCACGTGCCGTCGGCATGCTCGGCGAGATAGCGCCGCCAACATGCAGTGGCCTCGTCGCCGCGCGCACGTCGGCACAGCCCCGCACGCGCGTCGTCGGCATAGCGTCCGCGCGGGAACGCCTTGAGATAGCGCGCCCACAGCAGCGCTTCGCGGCGCGCGTCGTTGCGTTGGCGCGCGAGCTCGAAGAGATCGCCCCACGCGATGTCGGCGAGCGTGCTGCGTCCGCCGGCGCGCACGACCTGCTCGAGCGCGGCCTCGGCCGCCTTCAGATCGCCGCGCTGCCACGCCGCGCGTGCGCTGCGATCGAGCTCGCCCAGGCGATCGCGGACCGAGGGGCGCGCGGGCTTGCTGCGCGGCGGATCGACGGGCGGCGCCTCGACGATCGGAGCCGGGGGTACGATCGGCGCCACTGCGCGCGCGCGCGGCTTCGCGGGCCTCGGATCCGGTGCGCGCTCGCGGCTCGCACTCCACTCCTGCGGCGTCGCGGTCTGGCTCGCACCGGAGTACTCCGGCTCGGGCGACGGCGCGAAGATCTGCGCGCGCACGCCGAA
>DASZPU010000331.1:0-7607 GCA_035550195.1 Nannocystaceae bacterium | reverse complement strand
CTGTTCGGCGCGAGCCTGCGTGCGTGTGCGACATGTTTCGGCCCTCGCGCTGGCGTGCTTGCTCGCGTTTCGACGCAAGGTGATCAGCCGGAGAGGTGGCGCGTCCTTTGCTCGTAGGAAGTCGAGCCCGCGCGGTGACGGAACGACGAGCGTCGCGCCCACCCACGTGCCGAGCCCCTGGAGCCTTCGCGCAATGCATAGCCTGCCCGAGACGCCGCGCCCGAAGTTTGCACCGAGTGCAACCAGTGACACCTGTGACGGTGTCGTGCTCACCCCCGCGGGTGAGCGCATCGAGCTCGGCCGCCGCGCAGTGTTGCGGCGCATCGTGCTCGCGCTGATCGAGCAACACGCGATGGATCCACTCATCGCGATCACGCCGGCGGCGCTCATCGCCGCGGGTTGGCCCGGCGAGCGCATGAGCCCGTCGTCGGGTCGCAATCGTCTGCACGTGGCCCTCGCGACCCTGCGCACCCTCGGCCTGCGGCCGTGGCTGCGTCGGAGCGCGAGCGGCTACACCCTCTCCTGCTCGCTCGTGCTCGAGCACCAGACGCGCCAGGTCGCGTGATCACTTCGCCGTGGTGACGCGCTTCGCCCACGCGATCACGTCGGCGATGAACACTGTGTCGACACGACGATCGACGAGGTAGCGCTCCGGGCCCGACGCGTTGGGCTCGGGCTTGAAGAGGTGATCGAGCTGCGGATAGCGCTTCAGCTCGTGCTTCACCTTCGCGCGCCTCGCCGCACGCGCGAGCGCTTCGGGGTCGGCGCCGGGATCGACCTCGAAGTCCTTGCCACCTTGCGCGAGCAAGAGCGGCACGCGCAAGCGACCGACGAGCTCGGCGGGACGCACCGCGAAGATCTCGCGCAGCCACTGCGCCTGCGGCTCGAGCTCCGGCGGCGTGCGCTTGCCGGAGACCAGGTCGTCGAGCATCTGCTTCTGTTGCGTGCGGGCTTGCTCGCGCGTTTCGGGCGGCAGACGAGCGAGCTGACCGTCGGCCTGCGCGCGGAGAATCTGCTCGTAGGGTCGGCCCGGCGTCGCGAGCAACGCGACCGCGTGCACGTCCTGGCTGCGCTCGCTCGCCAACACGAGCGCACGCAGCCCGCCTTCGCCGTGACCGATGACGACGATGCGATCGGGATCGACCTCGGGTTGCACGAGCAACGTCGCGAGCGCGCGGCGAGCATCGGAGACCTGCGCGAGGAATCCCAGCGCACCGGCTTCGCTCTTGCCGCGGCCGCGCTCGTCGAAGCGCAGCACGACGAAGCCGGCTTCGGCGAGCGCATCGGTGAGCTCGTGGCTGCCGAGATCGACCGGCGGCGGACCAGCGTAGCCGTGGCGATCCTCGAGGCCGGTGCCGCTCACGAACAGCACCGCCGGTGCTTTGCTGGTCACGCCGCTCGGGATCACCAGCTCGCCCGCGAGCGCGGGCTCGTCGGCTTTGCCGGGCAGCTCGAGCTCGCGCAAGGTGAAGTGCGCATCGGCGGCCGGCGCATACGCCAGCCGCTGCGGGCCTTTGATCGCGAACTTCGGCCACTGCGGATTCGGCTCCGCCACGATCTCGAGCTGCGAGTCGATCACCTCGATGCTGTTGACGCGACCTTCGGCGAGCGTGACGATCTCGCCGAGGCTCGTCTCGAGCCGGATGCGTTCGCCGTCGTCGGTCGCGTCGAGCACCTTCGCCGACCACTCGATCGGTGGACCGCCCGACAGCGACACGAGTCGCCACGCGAGCTCGCCGGTCGTGATCTCGCGCAGCGCGAACATCAGCTCGGCGTGCAAGATCGCCGAGTGGGCCATCACCGCCGTGTCGACGCGCTCGGGCGCGTAGCCGATCTCGTCGGTCTTCTCGCCGTCGGAGAACACGAGCACGTCGGTCTTGCGCTCGAACGTCAGCTCGACCGCGTCGCTGCGCTCGAAGCCCTTCACCACGCGACCGCTCGCATCGAGCTCGAGCTCGCCGGCGCTGCGCACCGCGGCGCGACCGGGCACCTCGAGCTCGATGCGCGTCTCGAAGCGATGACCACCCGACGCGGTGGGCCCGACGTAGCGCCCCCACGACGTGCCGATGCGATGTCCGCCCTGGCGCACCGCGAAGGAGCGCACTTCGCCGGGTTGGTAGATCTCTCCCGGCTTGCGCGCGGCGAGGAGACGACGCACGACCGGCTTGTCATCCTGCGTCGGCGCGACATCGCTGGTCGGCGGCGGCGGAAGACAGGCCGTCGCGAGCAACACGACGATCGCGAGCAGACGGCGCGGCACGGCGGGACTATAGCGGTGGCGGGCCGGCGCGGCCGGTCGCGGGTGACCGCTCGCTGCGCGCGGCGTGCTCGGGCGCACCTCGACCGGGCCCGTCCGGCGCGCGTCGAATCGCTGCACGAAGGGGCTTCCCATCGGGGATGGGATCGATTATGAGTAGCGCCCCCTGACGGGCTCGTAGCTCAATTGGTAGAGCAGCGGACTCTTAATCCGCGGGTTGTAGGTTCGATTCCTACCGGGCTCACTGACGACGAAGAAGAAGCCTCGCACTCGAGAGAGCGCGGGGCTTCGTCGCATCAGAGCACCAGCGCTTTCACGCCGAACACGAACGACAACGGCGCGCCCGGTCGCGCGCCGAACGGACGCAGCGAAGCGACGTAGTCGTTGGCAGTGATGTTGGTGAGCTGCGTGTAGAGCCGCAAGCGCTCGAGCACGCGCAGCTCCGCGGCGACATCGAGCACGAAGAAGCCATCGACACGCTCGCGCTCGGGGATCGGTCCGCGTCCGGCGACGTCGCGCATCGCACCGCTGTAGTGCGGCATCGCGGAGATCTCGAAGCGCGGTCCGCCGAACACCGCGATGCCGCCCGCGATGTGCTCGGGCACGTACGGTAGACGATCGCCCTTCGTCACGTCGCCCCACTGCGGGAACGCGGAGCTGAAGTCTTCGCGAAAGCGCGAGCCCGTGTACGTGTAGCTCGCGCCGAGCTCGAGGTAGAGCGCGTGCGCGACGAAGCGATGACGCCAACGCGCGAGCAGCTCGGCGCCCCACACGAGCACCTTGCCGGCCGAGTACTGATCGGTGCCGTCACCGTCACCGCAGCCCGACGAGAACGTGCACACGCCGTTGAGGTTGCCGTAGTCGTTGACGAAGCCGACCGCCTCCACCGCGAAGCCGCGCCCACGTGCACGCGCACCCAGCTCGTAGCTCATGCTGGTCTCGGGTTTCACCGCGTCGGGCTGGCCGGGCGTGACCGGCGAGAAGCCGCGGTGCGCACCCGCGAAGAGCACGAGCCAGTGCGTCGCGAGCACCGAGGTACCGATGCCGGGCGTGACGGCGGTGTCGAGCCGACGGTCGCGCATGTCCGCGAGCCGATCGATCCAGCGCAGCTGGATCACCTCGACGCGCACGCCCGGCGCGATCGTGAGGCGGTCCCACAACGTGATCGCATCGTACGCGTGGAACGCCGCCGCGACCGCTTCGCCGCGGTTGTCGGCGGTGGACAGCGCGGGCGTGCCCTCCGGGAGCATCACGCCGCTCGTCATGAGAAACGCATCGGCGGTGTGATCACGATCGATGAAGTCGTGGTGCACGCGCGCACCGAGCTCGAGCTCCTGCGAAACGATGCGACCGTGCGGCCGCCAGCGGAACGCGACCTGTCCGCCCTCGCTCACGAAACGACGCGCGTTGCGAGCGACGAGTAGTGCCTGCTGCGGCAGCACGGCATCCTGTTCCCCGCGCAGGATCGCGAGATAGACCGCGGCTTGGCCGGCGTCGGGGTTCGCGAGCAGATCGGCGAGCGCCGGGCCGCCGCGAAACGCATCGAGCCGTCGCCACGTGCGATCGAAGTCGTGGCGATACGCGCGGAGATCGAGCTCGAGCGCGCGCTCGTTGGTGTAGACGTACGCGAGCTCGGCCTGCGTCCGCCACCACCGCATGTTGTCGCGCGCGCTCGCGGCGTAGCGGCGATAGGGCGTGCTCCCGAAATCGCCGCGCGTGATGCCGAGGTACGTCTCGTCGGAGTCCTCGTTCGCGAAGCCCACCTTGGCCTCGACGCGGTGCGACGAGCGACCGTCGTCGTGCTCGTACGACAACTTCACCATCGCGTCGTTCTTGCCGAAGCCGGTGTCGCCGCCGCCGTCGAGCTCCTTGAAGCCTTGGGTCTGCACGCGCGCGGCCTCGACGAGCACACCGAAGCCGCGCCACGTCGTGCCGTAGAACCCGTGGGCTTTGAAGTACCCGAAGCGCCCGCCGGCGAGATCGACGACCGAGCTGTGCGCGCGCGGGATGTCGCGCGTGCGCAGATTGATGGCGCCGCCGATGGTGTTGGGTCCGAAACGGATCGACGACGGGCCCTTGAACACCTCGACGCCGACCATGCGCGTGACGAGCGGGAAGTAGTAAGCCGCGGGCGCCGAGTACGGCGCGGGTCCCAGCAGCACGCCGTCTTCCATCAGGTTGATCTTCGACGAGCGATCAGGGTTCGCGCCGCGCAAGCCGATGTTGGGGCGCAGGCCGAAGCCGTCCTCTCCGCGAACGTACACACCCGGGACGTCGGCCAGGATCTTGTGCACGTCGTCTTGCTCGCGGCGCGTGAGCTCGCGTTCGGAGACGACATGCGCCGAGCCGGGTACACGCGAGAGCTCGCCATCGAACATCGAGCCGACGACGATCGTGCGGTGCTCGGTGTCGGGTGCACCGTCGCTCGCCGGCGGTGGTGAGGCGCGCGGAGCCGTGGGTGGCGTCGGCTCTGGCGACGGCGCGGGCGCGGCCACGTCGGGCTCCTCCGGCCACGGCACCGACCCCGGCCCTTCGACACGACGTTGCCGATCGTCGGTCGCGACGGGCGGCTCGGCAGCGGCGAGCGTCTGCGGTGCGAGCAGCAGCGCGAGCGCGAGCGTGGTCGTTCTGCGCGCGCCGAGTCCTCGCAAGAGCTCGCGCAACGGACCCACGAGCATCGACGTCGCGTGCTCGGGATGATGGTTCGCGTCGTCGAGGCCGAACTCCGCGGGGGCATGCAGCGGCGCCGGCGACCAGCTGCCGGCGAGGCGATCCCAGATCGCGAGCCAGGTGCCGAGATTCCGCGACTGCAGGTGGAGCTCGCGCGCGTGGTGGAGCTGGTGTTGTGCGGGCGAGATGATCCAGCGCTCGAGCGGGCCGAAGCGCAGCCACACGTGCGAGTGCCGGAGGTTCGCACCCGCGAAGTTGAACACCATGCCGAGCGCCGAGACACCGAGCACCTCGGCCGCCTCCAGGCGGCCGGGAAAGAGCCACATGAACACGCCGCTCACGCTCGCGGTGACCAACATGCCGCGCAGATCGAAGAGCACGGTCTCGATCGGATGGGTGCGGTAGAGCGTCAGCGGAGTGAGCACCGTCGCGGAGTGGTGCACTTGGTGGAAGCTCCACAGCACGCGGCTACGATGCATCGCGAGGTGTAGTGCGAAGCGACTGAGGTCCCACGCGACGAAGAGCACGCACGAGTAGATCGCGGTGATCGTGCCGCGGCTCCACGCCGGCGCGTCGAGCTGACCGAAGCAGCCGTGCAGCGACAGTGCGACCCACAGCGCAGCGCCGGTGGTCGCCGCGAGCCACGGGATGCGCAACGCCCCCGCGATGATCGCTTTCGCGAACAGCAGCGTCACGTCGGCGCGGCTCGACGGATGCAGCCACAGCGCGCCGCGCAACAATCCGTGGCGCAGCGCGAGCGCGCCGCGACGCAGTCCCATCGCGACGACGGGCATTGCGAGTGCGCCGAGCAGGAACACCCACCACACGCGCTCCGCAGGGTCGACGAACGCGCGCAGTGGTTGCGACAGCGCGTCGAGCAGATCGAGCTCGCCGCGCATCTTCAGTCGTTGTCGCCGGCGCCCTCGGCCGGCACAGTGAGCATGAGCGCCATGACGAACGGACCCTTCAAGACGTCGGTCACGCCCTTGACCGCGTCGTAGAGCGGATGGAGCGCCTCGGGATCGGTCGCGAGCGCGCTCTGCAACGAGCTCTCGTAGGCATCGCACGCAGCGATCGCATCGCCGATGCGCGCATCGAGATCGTCCGCGATGTCCTGCTCGCCGAGCTGTGCGAGCAGATCGTCGAAGCCGGCAGCGCTGGCCGGGTCGGGCCCTCCGCGGACCATCACGCGCAGCGCCTCGAGGTTCGCGCGGATCGCCGCCGCTCCTGCGCCGCTGTGCGGCAGCTCGAGCAGATCGATGCAAGGCACCGTCGGGCAACCCGCGACGATCCCGATCGGTACACCCAGCTTCGCGTCCTTGCTCTGGAGCTCGACGTAGAACATCGCGCGAAACACCTGATCGAGCGCCTCGACCTCGTCGGCGTAGGGCGAGTCGCCGCTGCCGGGGTCGGCGAGGAGCGCCGTGAAATCACCACCGTTCGCGGCCCATCGGTGCGCGAGCGCTTCGGCACGCGCACGCACGCCACCCGCCACCACGCTCGCGTACGCGCCGCGTCTGCGCGCGCGCTCTTCGGCGCCGAGCGCCGCCCATGGTGCGTCGAGCTGCACCTGTGCGGGACACGTGTGCAGCTCGGGTTGCACGAAGAGCAGGTACTCGAGCGCGTCGAGCCCGTAGACCCACACGAGCTCGGTCTCGAAGAAGTCGGCGGCCGCGTAGTCCTCGTCGACGAGCGCGCGATCGACACTGCACGTGTCCGCCGTGGGCCACGAGTAGATCGCGTCGCGCAGATCCTCGCCCGCGATCGCGACGAGCGATGGCGCCGCAGGCCCGACCTGCATCACCTCGAGTTGCTGCCAGTGGATCATGGCCTCGTGCCACGCGGCTCGGGCGGCTGCGAGCTGCGTCTCGCTCGCGCCGCCCTGCGCCACGGCGTCGGCCCAGCTCTGCACCGCGCTCTGCAGCGTCATCGCGCGCGCCTCGAACTCCGCGGTCGCCGGCACGATCACGTGGGTGCCGATGCTCGCGAGCACGTCGCGGCGCGTCACTTCCGAGGGCCCGCTCGGATCGGATGCGCCTTCGCTGTCGGGATCGTCGGCCGATGCATCGCCCTCTGCGACTTCGCCGACCTCGGATCCCTCCGCGGCTTCGTCGTCGCCTTCGCTGCCGTCGTCGCTGCCGGTGGAGCTCGCCCCATCTCGGCAGGCCCAGCCCACCGCGCCGAGGCCCGCGAGGGCGAGTGGGACGAACCAGGCGCGGAGGGTGTGGGTCGCGGGGACGGGCATGGCCCGCTCTTTTAAACATGATAGTCACTTTCATCCAACCTCAGACCGGGCCCATTCGCCGGCTACTGCCGGAGTGAACTCACTCGTCGATTTTGATAATTGTTTTCAAAACCATGCTAGACGTCCGCGGCGAGGACCTGATGAACCCGATGCTCCGCTCCACGACCCGCGACCTTCTCTTGCTCGCAACCGCCGGCTTGCTCGCCACCGGATGTCCCGACGACGGCAATGCGGATGGCGACGCGAGTGACGACGGATCGGAGTCGAGCTCGAGCACGAACGGCGGCAGCACGCTCTCGACCAGCGCCACGACCACGGCGAGCACGACCGTGAGCACCAGCATGGCCGACAGCGACAGCTCGACGACGGAGCCCGCGGACTCGAGCGGCAGCGAAGACTCCTCGTCGAGCACCGGCGAGCCGGTCTCGTGCGAAG
>DASZPU010000330.1:0-10743 GCA_035550195.1 Nannocystaceae bacterium | reverse complement strand
AGCGCCGTCGACGGGCGGCCGTCCTCACGCACGCGTGCGCCCGGCACGATCACCCACGGCGCGTGCGGGATCTCCTCGATGCTCGCCCACGTCCGGCTCGCCGCGGCCCGCCGCAGTCGCCAGCTCCACACGAAGCTCGCCCCGCCGAGCACTCCCACCGAAGCGCCGAGCAGGGCCAGCAAACGTCGTCTTCGCATTCAGCCCGAGGGTGCACCGACTTGGTGCAGCCCGAAACCGGTCATGTCGCTGTACGTGTACGGGAGGTTGAGCCCGGTGATCGTGTCGACTTGCCCGGATTGCGGATTCACGCGGTAGGCCTCGTTGTTGTAGATGGCCGGGCCCCACACGTTCCCGTTGAAGTCGATGCTCACGCCGTGGACGTAGCTCGGAACATCGAGGGTCTGCATGACCGCCAACGTGTCGATGTCGACCGCGACCATCGGGTCGTTGGCGAGCCACAACAGATCCTGCCCGTCGGGCATGCAGCCACCGCTGCCGCCGGCGGTCGCGGTCTGCCAGGTCTGCGACGCGTAGTCGAAGCGTCCGACCTGCGAGCTGCAGGTCCACACACGATCGTTGCGATCGACCGCGACGCCGTAGCCGGACACCGGCATCGCCCAGGTCTGCACCGTGAACGCCACCCGATCGACGCGCACGATGTGACCGACGCTGAGCTGGCCGCCCCAGAAGTTGTCGGCCGAGTCGACCGCACCGCCGTAGATGCCGTAGTAGTTCGCGATCACGTTGCCGGGCAGCGGCACGGTCTGCTCGATCACACCGGTGGCACCGTCGAGCAACACGACGTCGATCGCGGGATCGTTCGCGCCCGACGTCCACACCTTCACGTCGTCGTAGCGGCAGGTCGAGGTGTTGTACGTGCCCGCGCTCCACGCGACCGGACGCTGGCTGATGTACGCCATCGGCGTGTGCCAACCGACGCAGCCGTCTTGCCACGCCTTCACGTCGGCCGGACCCGTCGAGGTGTTCGCGGGGTTCGGGCAATCGTCGGCGCGCGCGAAGATCATCGTCACGCCACCGTTACGATTGCCGATCGCCATGTCACCGTTGAGATTCACCGACGTGCGCGACGGGTTGCCGGCGCTGTCGGGACGGGTGATGTAGCGACCCTCTTCGATCATCGTTTCGGTGTTGATCTTCGAAACGGTGCTCTCGTTGCTGTTCGCGATCCAGATGTACGAGAAGTCCGCGGTGCCGCCTCCGCCACCGCCGCCTTGATCGCAGCCGAGGTTCACGTCGGGCTGACCTTCGAGATCGAACTTGATGTCGCCCGATTCGTCGGCCGCACTGTCCGCGCCGCTCGGGTTGCTGTTGCCTTCTTCGCCTTCGCCCTGACCGGTGCCACCACCCGTCGCGCTGTCGGTGTCACCGTCGGTCGCGCTCGCGGCCGTGAGCGAGCCGATCCCGCTGCCGCTCTGACCCGCGTCGGCACCGCGACCATCGTCGTCACCACCACAGCTCGCGATCGCGAGCACCGAGAGGATCGAAAGCCGCACATGGTTGCGCATGGGAGTCTCCTCGAGCGAACGCCCGCGCGCGCCGTGACCGGGAGGGTCGCGGCCAACGACGACAGCGAGGGGGCCAGCTTCCGACACCCGTCCACCGGTGGATTTCCGAGGGGGGGTCGCAGAAGTTCCCCGCTATCGCGGGGCGCGGAGAAGACCGGGGGCCCGTGGCCTCGATCCCCGCGCGCGGGCCGAGCGCTGCGCGCACGTGCAGCCGCGAGATCGCGCGTCTGCGGGTACCTCGGCCGAGCGAGAAACGGTGGGCTTCGCCATCACGGCGTCGCGTTGACAAGACGCGCCGGCAAACGAGAGGCTGAGTGCTCCGGTGGGTGACGCGCGCCAAGATCGTCCGTTGGTCTCGACGGAGCTCGTGGGGCAGCGCGTGATGGACCGCTACCTCATCTCCGAGCGCATCGCCCGTGGCGGAATGAGCGTGGTGTATCGCGGCGAGGACGAACGCCTGCGTCGATCGGTGTGCGTGAAGGTGTTCTGCGGGCTCGACCCGTCGCGTCCCGGCTATCGCACGGTGCACGAGCACTTCGTGCAAGAGGCGTTCGCGCTCTCGCGACTGCGGCATCCCAACACGATCCGCATCTTCGATTTCGGCTACCTCGAAGACGAGCTCGCGACACCGTTCTTCGTCGTCGAGTACGCCGACGGCGGAACCCTCAAGGAGTTCGTGCGCAAGCACGGCCCGCTCACGCCCAACGAGACGTTCGAGATCCTCGAGCCCATCGCGGGCGCGCTCCGCGAAGCGCACGCGGCCGGCATCATCCACCGCGACATCAAGCCGTCGAACATCCTCTTCTCGCGTGCAGGTCCGGCGCTCGTCGTGAAGCTCGCCGACTTCAGCATCGCGAAGGCGCTCGAGAACGCGATCCCCAATCGCGCCGACGACACGCTCAACAGCAACGACAAGGTCGGGCTCTACTCGCTCGGTTGGGCGGCGCCCGAGCAGCTGCGTGGCGAGCCGGTCGAGCCGTCGGCCGACGTGTTCGCGATGGGGCTCACCGCCGCGTTCATGCTCTCGTGCAAGATGGTCTATCCCGGCGACGACATCTTGCAGCTCTTCGAGCTGCGTCGCAGCGGCGACGCGTATCTGCGCAAGACGATCCTCGAGCAGGGCCTCGACGAAGAGATGCAGAAGGTCATCGCGCACGCGTGTCGCGAGAGCGCGATCGAACGCTTCCAGAGCATCGAAGAGCTCGTCGAAGCGCTGCGCGAGTCGGTGCACGAGTCGTGGCGCAACATCACGACGAAGCAGGATCGCTTCCGACCGCCGCGGGGACACGCGCCGGCGCGACCGATCGCGACCTCGACGGGGCCGCAACCGACGACCCCGCAGCCCGAGCACGAGATCCCACCGTCGCCCGCGACCGCGCTGCCCACCGCCGTCGCGCCGTTGTCGGCGTCGTCGTCATCGTCGGCGATCCCGGTCGGCGCGACGCCGTTCCGGGTGCTCACCGTCGACAGCTTCGCGAGCGCGGAGATCGTCGTCGGCGGACGTCGCATCCGCTCGATCGAAGCGGGCAGCGAGCTCGTGCTCGGCGGCGAAGCGGGGCTCGTCGGCAGCACCGCGCGGCTGCGCGTCACCACGGCGCAGCACGGCGGTCACGTCCACGTCAAAGGCCTCAACTGCTTCGTCACCCGGGACAACGGCCGGCCCACCAGCGGTGCCGACGTCGATCGCGACAGCGAGCTCGCGCTCATGTCCCCCGCGCGGGAGATCCTCGACCGCGTGAGCGTGTACCTCGGAAGCTACGACGGAGGCGTGCGAACGTTCGCGCTGCAGGGCACTGCGCTGGCCGTGCCCGCACGGCTCGCTTCGTGGGCCGTGTTGTTCGATTATGGACCGGGGCGCGAGATGGTCCTCTTGTACCGCACCCCCGGAGAGCACGCGTGAACAAGCCCCCTCCTCGAGCGGTGCCGCCGCCACCGCTGCGCAATCCCACCGGGTCGCAGCAGCAGACGCAAGCGCCGCCCGCTCCGATGCAACAGCATCCGCAACCGAGCGGACCGATGTCGAGCGATCAGGGTGGTTACGCAGTGCCGGATCCGCAGGCGCCGATGCACAGCGCGCCGATGCACGCCGCACCGATGGCACCCGCGGGCCAGGCGGCGATGCAGATGCCTCCGCCCACGCCGACGCCGACGCCGCAGACGATCACGCACATCACACGTTCGCGCGCGTACTCGTTCGTGCGCGACGAAATGGGGCGACCGCTCGAGCTGGGCTCGGGTCGCTCGGGCAAGGCGTTCCTCGGCGACGAGGTGTGGCTCGAGAGCAAGACCGCGTTTCGTCGCCGCGTCGCGATCAAGATCCTGCAAAAGGGCGTCACGCCCGAAGACGCGCTGCGCTTCCAGATGGAGAAGGAAGTGCTCGAGCGCGTGCAGGGGCATCCCAACATCATCACGCTCTACGCGTCGGGCGAGTCCGACAACCCCGACTTCATCCCCGCGATCGTTCGCGACAAGGTCGAGAACGACTTCATGGTGCTCGAGCTCTGCGACATGTCGCTCGAAGAGCGGCTCAAGGGCTCGCGCGGTGGTGAGCGCGAGGATCTGCTGGGCTACACGCCGCGCGATCGTCTGTTCCGCGTGCTCGAGTACTTGATGCCGATCGCGTCGGCGGTCGAGTACGCGCACCTCGAGTGCAACGTGTGCCACCGCGACATCAAGCCCGGCAACATCCTGCTGCGGCTGCCCAACGCGAAGCTGGTGGGCTCGTCGCTCGACGTGCGCTTGGCGGACTTCAACGTCGGCAAGATCCGCGACGACGCGCAGGATCTGTCGGTCACGCGGCTGCACGGCGTGCCCGGCACCCTGTTCTTCCAGGCGCCCGAGCAGGAGACCAACGCGTTCGAGATCCTCGTCAACGTGCAGTCGGGTCAGAAGGAAGTTTCGTACTTCGAGGACTTCTACATCTCGATCGCCGAGCACGACACCTTCGAGCTGTTCAACCGCGGCCGGCGCTACCCGGTCGCGGGTGCCGACCTCTCGAAGCGCAAGCTGTATCTCGCGCGGCCCTACGAGGAGCCCACCGAGAACAACGTGCGCGCGAAGATCATCAAGAGCGTCGATCGCCCAGCCGACATCTACTCGCTGGGCGCGCTCTTCTACTACTTGATCACCGGCACGCACGGCAACCCGAAGACCTTGTACGACGCGTTCTACAAGTTCATCGAGTACGACGGGCCCACCGACGGCGACGCCGCCAACCAGAACACGGTCGAGGCGTACATCGAGCACGAGTACTCGGTGATCCAGAGCCTGCGCGCGCCCAAGGTCGACGAGCACAACCAACCGGTGCTCGCGCCCGCCGATCGCTTCTTCAGCTACAAGCACTACCTCGACGGCAACGGCGAGCTGATCGACAAGGAGATCTTGAAGGTCATCGCGAAGGCGATGATCCGCAACAAGGTCGACAGCTTCTGTCAGTCGTCGGACGTGATGACCACCGGCATCTCCGCGTTCGTCGACGATCTGCGGCGCTTGTACGGCGGCTTCGGCACGTACATGCCGACGCGACCGGGCACGCTGGTGTTGTCGTCGCGCACGCCGGCGAAGCGTGGCGAGGGCAGCTTGTCGCGCTGGCTCGGAGCGTTCCGCACGTGGCTCAACCGCGGACGCCAGCCGAGCACGTCGCGACCGAGCGGGCAGGCGGCGAAGAAGCCGAAGCAGCTGCCGCCCGGCCAGGGTCAGTAGCGGCGCCGCGATGGACGGCAACGAGCGTCCGCCCGAAGACAAGCCCGTGCCCATGGGCGCGTTCGCGACGATCTGGCTGACGCTGTTCCTCGATCTGCTCGGCTTCGGGATCGTGATCCCGGTGCTGCCGTACTACGCGACGGAGCACGGGGCTTCGCCCGCCGTCGTGACGCTCTTGTCCACGACGTTCTCACTCGCGCAGTTCGTGATGTCGCCGGTGCTCGGGCGGCTCTCCGATCACCACGGGCGACGACCGGTGATGCTGCTGTCGATCGCGGGCTCGTGCGCCGCGATGCTCGTGTTGGGCTTCGCCAGCGCGCTGTGGATGGTGTTCGTCGCGCGGCTGGTGAGCGGCTCGTGCAACGCGAACGTCTCCACCGCGAACGCGTACATCGCCGATCGCGTCGCGCCGAAGGATCGCGCGCGCTACATGGGGATGATGGGCTCGGCGATCGGCATGGGCTTCGTGTTCGGTCCGGCGATCGGGGGATTGCTGTCGTCGGATGCGTGGCCCGAGCTGCCGTTCGTCTGCGCGGCCGGGCTCGCGTTCGTGAACCTGCTCATGGCGTGGAAGTGGCTGCCGGAGAGCGTCGAGCGCAAGGCGATCGCGACGGCGCGCGGCGGCAACTCGCCCTTGCGCGCGCTGACCCGGCTGCTCGACGTGCGCGGCACACCGCTCGCGACGTTGGTGCTGGTGACGTTCGGTTTCTATCTCGCGTTCGCGGCGATGGAGTCGACGATGGCGCTGCTCACCGAAGCGCGACTGGGCTGGGATGCGCGCCACACCGGCTACATGTTCTCGATGGTGGGCGCGTGCATCGTGATCTCGCAGACGCTGCTGCTCGGGCGAGCGGTGCGGCAGTTCGGGGAGAAACGCACGCTCGTGATCGGACTCGTGGTGCAGGCGGTGGGCTTGGCCGCGTGCGCGACCGCGTTCGGTGTGGTGCACATGGTCGCGGGCGCGGCCGTGATCGCGCTCGGCAACGGCTTGGTGACGCCGAGCACGAGCGCGATCGTCAGCCGGATCTCGAGCGCGGAAGAGCAGGGGCTCAACCTCGGCATCGTGCAGTCCGCGGCCGCGCTGTCGCGCATCGCGGGCCCGGCCGCGGCGGGCGTGCTGTTCGAGCACGTCTCGCCGGGCGCACCGATGGGCGTGGGCGCGGCGATCGTGCTGCTCGTCGCGTTGCTGATCGCACCGCGCGTGTCGGTCGATCGCTGAGTCGCGATCAGCTCGGGTCAGCCCCAGGTGTACTCGCACCAGTAGACGCCGCTGCACGTGTTGACGGTGCAGCGTGCGTAGTTCCAGCACATCTCGAAGCCGTCGAAGTAGATGCCCCAGTCGATGCAGCCATCGATGTGCTGCAGGCAGCCGACCAGCGGCTCGGCGGACGGGTTCTCCGATTGCAGGTTCGTGGACGAGGGCACGTCGGCTTCGGTCGTCTCGTCGCAGATACGCGCGGCAGCGTCGGCGGGCGCTTCACCGCGCGCGCGATCGTCGGTGTACTCGCTGCCCAGCGTCGCGAGGATCGTCGCGGCCGTGAGCGCCCGCGTGCACCCCGTGTCGCTGCACTCCACGTCGAGCACGTCGCCATCGCGCTGCATGCGTGCGAGCTCGTCGTCGAGCTGGATCTCCACGGACGAACCGTCGTCGACGAGCTCGCCGATCGGCGCGCCGGAGAAATCGATCAGCACGAGCGCGTCGCCGTCGTCGATCACCTCGGCGATTCCGAGCTGCGCGAGGTGCTCGCTCTGGCGGAGAGTGAGCGGTTGGATCGAGCTCGCGTGATCACCACCACACGCCGTCGCGACGACCGAGCAGAGCGTCAACGCGAACGCGCGCGCGCGGCGAAGGTGGAGTGAGCCGGTGGCCGAGTGGATTGCTTGCAGCTTCATGTACGAGCCGGAGATGCCGCGCTGCGCTCGCGGTTCACGATGCTTCTGGTGGAAAGACTTGCAATCGATCCGGTCGCGAGACCAAAGTCGAGCAGCACATGAGCGACGACGAGGCGGCGCTGCTGCAAGCCTGGCGAGGCGGAGACACCGCGGCCGGTGAGCGCTTCACGCGGGCGTACTACAGCAGCATCCTCGGCTTCTTCAGGCTGCGTGCAGCCGAAGCCGCGGACGACCTGACGCAGAAGACGTTTCTCGCGTGCGTCGAAGGCGGCTCGCAGATCGCCGGCGAGAACGTCCGCGCGTTTCTCTTCGGCATCGCGCGCAACGTGCTGTTGCGACACCTGCGTGATCAGCATCGCCTCGTCGAGGTCCATCACTTCGATGCCGCGCGGCCGCAGAGCATCCTCAGCCCGAGCGGCGTCGTCGCGAAGCGCCGCGAGCACTGGTTGCTGCTGCGCGCGCTCGAACGCCTGCCCGACGACACGCAGATCATCCTCGGGCTGCACTACGTGCAGGGGCTGCGCAGCCGCGAGATCGCCGATGTGCTCGGCGTCACCACGACGTCGGTGACGACTCGGCTCTCGCGCGCGCGCGATGCCCTGCGTAAGCAGGTCGAAGAGCTGCGCGCACCGGAAGACGCGCGGCAATCGCTCTTGTCCGATTTCGAGGGCTGGGCGCGGTCGCTCGCGCCGTTGGTCGCGGGCGAGCCCTCCGGCTGAAGGGGCGGAACTCCCGGGTACCGATCGGCAACCCCCAGCTTCGGGGTGACGGGGCAGGCCCAGAGCTTTCGACCGCAGCGTGGGCTGTGCGCTGGCACGCAGCTCGGGCGCTACGTGGTCGTCCGTCGGATCGCCGGCGGCGGGATGGCCGAGCTCTACCTGGCGCGGCTCGACGGACCGAATCGCTTCGTCAAGCCGGTCGCGCTCAAGCTGATGCACCCGCATCTGGTCGACACGCCGGAGTTCGTCGGGATGTTCATGCGCGAGGCGAGGATCGCCGCGTCGCTGCAGCACCCGCAGATCGTCCAGGTGCTCGACGTCGGCGAGTCCGACGGCGAGTACTTCCTCGCGCTCGAGTACGTGCACGGTGTCGATCTGCGGCGCGTGCTCTCCGAGCAGCGCGGTGCTCCGTTGCCGCTCGGTGCTGCGCTGCGCGTCGTGATCGACATCGCAACCGCGCTCCACCACGCGCACAGCTTGTGCGACGGAAGTGGTCGACCGCTCGGCATCGTGCACCGCGATGTGTCGCCCAGCAACGTCCTCATCGCGTACGACGGCGCGGTGAAGCTGACGGACTTCGGCATCGCGCGGATGACCGAGCAGACCCACGTCACGGCGACGGGATCGATCAAAGGCAAGCCCGGGTACATGTCGCCCGAACAGTGCCTGCAGGAGCACGTCGACGGACGCAGCGACGTGTTCGCGCTCGGCGTGGTGCTCTACGAGCTCACCACGGGGCGCCCCGCGTTCGCCGGCGACATGATCGCGACGATGAACCGCGTCATCGACGGTCGCTTCACGCCGCCGGGACACATCGTGCGCGGCTATCCGTCTGCGCTCGCGATGATCGTGACGCGGGCACTCGCGCCGCGTGCAGAGCATCGCTATCCGTCGGCGGCCGCGTTCAAGGCCGCGCTCGAGGGCTTCGCGCGCACGCAGCAAGGCCTCGACACCAGCACCGACGCGCTCGTCAATCTGCTCGCCGCACGCTTCGGCGCGCCGGCGCTGCCCGATCTCGGTACGCCGACGCCGACGCTGCGCGTCGTGCCGACGATGCCGTCGATGCCGGCGATGCAGGCCGCGACGTCGATGCAGGCGCCGACGACGGTGGTCACGTCCGGCGCGCGTCGCCGCACGCGAAGCCATCGCGTGACGGTGGGTGCGGTCGGTGTGCTCGCGGGCGCGCTGCTCGGCTGGCAGATCGCGCGCACGAGCGCCGCGTTCGCGACCGAGCGGCCGGCTGCGGAGGTGCCCGTGAGCGCCGCGAGCCCGGAGCTCGCGATCGATCGCGCTCCGCCGCGCGCCGCAGCGCAACCGCTCGCTCCGAGTGCGCCCGCGATCACGCCGCCGGTCGTGTCGCCGCCGCAAGACGAGCCAGAGATAACGCTCGATGCACCGGTCGCTCGCACGCACGACGACGCGCCGCGTGCGAAGCGACGACGAGCGCAGCGCAAGTCGAAGTCACCCGTGGTCGAAGTGACCGCACCCCCGTCGCGCTCGGCTGACGCGATGCTGCCCCGGTCGGCCCGATGATCGCGCTCGCGCTCACGCTCCTGCTCTGCACGCAGCCCGCCGCGGATGCGTGGCGCGAGCATCCCGAGTTCATCCGCGGCGCGCGAGCGTTCGAGGCCCAACGTTGGGACGAAGCCGCGCGCGCGTTCGAAGCGGCGTATGCCGAGCACCCGCGCCCCGAGCTCTTGTGGGCACAGGCGCAGTCGCTGCGCTTCGGCGGACACTGCGACGCCGCGCTACCGTTGTACGAGCGCTTCGTCGCGAGCGGTCCGACTGCGGAAGAGATCGCCGACGCCAACACGAACATCGCGACGTGTCGCGAGCTCGTCGGCGACGTGCCCGAGCCGATCGCAGCGGCACCGCAGCCGGTCGTGCAAGCATCTCCACCGCCGCCCGCACCCGCGGTGTCGCCGGTCGAGCGCGCCGATGTCGACGACGCGCGACCGCTGCCGAAGCGACGCACGCGTCGCGAGCCCGATGTGCGTCGCGATGCGTGGGGCCACGGATTGCTGTGGTCGGGCGTCGGCGTCGCGGGCATCGGCGCGGGCTTGCTCGCCGCCGGTCACGTGCAACGCGAGCAAGCTGCCGGCGCACATACGGAGCTCGAGTATCGCCAGCGCTTCTCGGGCGCACCGGCGCTCGGCCAAGCCGGCATCGCCGTGCTCGCGACCGGGGCAGCGCTCGTCACCGCGGGCATCGTGCGCTTCGCGGTGATCAGCACGCGTGCACGTCGCGGCGGCTCCGCGATGGCGATGCTGCGCACGAGGGGACGGTAGCGCGGTGCGACGCTTCGCGTTGTCGCTCGTGTGTCTGAGCGCGTTCGGATGCGTCGAGCCCGAGGCGTTCCACTGCGATCGGAACGAGGACTGCATCTCGTCCGCGGGCATGGGTTGGTGCGAGCCGACCTCGTACTGCAGCTACGCCGAGCCGCGCTGCGCATCGGGGCGCCGCTACAGCGATCTCGCGGGCCCGTTCGCGGGCGAGTGTGTCGTGCCCGGCGAGAACGACTCGGCGATCACCGTCGCGGACGACACGTCGAACGACGGCGACGCGAACGACGATGCGGCGAGCGACGAGAGCATGGGCGACGAGAGTGCGACCGACGAGGCCGGCGAGACCGGCGAGAACGGTGACGATCCGCTGCCCACCGACGCGCACCTCGTGTGGAGCCGACTCGTGTCCCATCCTTCGGGCGGCTCCGATCGCTTCCTCGCGGTGGCGCTGGCGGACGATCGCATCGTCGCAGCGGGTCAGCAGCTCGGCGATCTGTCGTTCGTCGCGCTCGCGCCCGGCAATGGTGACGTGCTCACGAGCTTGATCCACCACGTGGGTGGCAGCGACGACGCAGTGCACTCGTTCGTGCCGGGCACGCAAGGCGAGCTCGTCGCATG
>DASZPU010000329.1:0-15763 GCA_035550195.1 Nannocystaceae bacterium | reverse complement strand
TGATCGACATCGGCTCTGGTGTATCACTCCCTTCACGGACAGGGCACCGTATCGGGGCAGGCACCGTCGGCTTCGCGTGGAGTGGTCTGGGTGCAGCGCGCGACGTCGAACGAGTTGCTCGACGAGAAGTCGAAGACGGTGTCGCTGCGCCAGCCCCGATCGATGCCGTGGGCCGCACTCTCTGCGATCACCGTGTTGGTGACGAATGCCGACTGCGGCGCGCCGAAGATGCGGATCGCGGCGTTGTTGATGGTCTCGCCGGGGTACATGCACGAGTTCGATCCGCTCGCGCTCGCACCACCGGCGTACTCGATCTGCACGTGATCGACGACGTCGAGCGCGTCGGGGATGCCGCCGAAGTACACGCCGAGCCAGTCGCCGGCGGCAGGGCTCTCGGCCGCAGACGTGAGCACGATCGGATCGTCGGCGGTGCCCATCGCCACGAGCGCGCCGGTGGCCGGTGCATCGCCGGTGGCGTGCTCGACCGTGAACACGCCGTCTTGCTGGAACTGCAGCTCGACGCCGGCCTCGATCGTGAGCACGGCGAGCCCGGCCTGGTTGCCCTGCACGCGCAGCTCGCCGACTTGGCCCGGTTGGCCGATGAGATACGGGATGCCGCGATCGAAGATGGTCGCGTCGGTGTAGATCGTCTCGGTGTTCGCGGTGGTGAGCACGATGCGATCGTCGGCGTTGCCGGTGTAGCTGCCTTCGGGGATCGCGGAGACCATCGTGGCGGATGCGCTGATCGGATGCGACGCGCCTTCGGTGATCGTGACGTCGCGCGAGTCGGCGGCGATCGACGCGACGCCGTCGATGCGCAGGCCGGCAGCTTCCGAGCCGACGATGTCGACGAAGTGCATGCGCGCGACGTCGGTGGGCGTGGTGACGCCCGAGGGTGCGCGCAACAGCAGTGCGCCGGTGAGATCGGGCAAGCCGTTGCCCACCGCGCCGCCGCCTTCGATGCGCGTGTAGAAGAGCTGCACCTCGCCGCCGAGCGTGCGGATCGTGCTCCACGGTGCGTCGTCGAGCCGCTCGATCACGATCGGCATCTCGGCGATGCCGTCAGCGACGATCGAGCCGTTCTCACCGACGGTGAGCGTCACGTTCGCGCCGAGCTGCACGCGCGCGCACGCTTCGATGAGCACGGGCGCGTGGATCGTGAAGTCGTAGGGCACGAGGTGCGGGCTGCCGTCGGCGGTCCACACCTGCGCGGCTTCGACGTTGTCGCCGGGATGCATGGTCGGCCCCGACGTCGGCGCGGGACATTCGTTGGGCACGGTGCCGTCGTCGCTCGAGCTCGAGTCGTCGGGATCACCGTCGCTGCTGCTCGAGCCCTCGTCGGTGCTCGCGACCGTCGAGCCTCCTTCGGACGAGCTCTCGGGCGCGCCGGAGGTGTCGACCTCGGGCTCGTCGTCGCTCTGCACGACACAGGCGATCAGCAACGCGAAGGGGAGGGTTCGCAGGCAAGCTCGGATCATCGGTGCAACGCGCGCGCCGCTCGGGCGCGTCCTCGTGCATGGGTGATTGCAGCCCGTCCCGATCCGTCACGAAAAACGTCATCGCGGATCCGCGCAGCAGCGGAAGCCCGTGGAGTAGTCCCAGTGCGTCGTGTCGTGGGCGGTCGTGGCGTACAGGCAGCCGGGGCCGTTGAGCATCGTGTCGACGAAGAACCCGCCGCGGAACGTGCCGGCCGGATCGGCGGTCCATTCGTGGAGGTTGCCCATCATGTCCTTCGCACCGTCGTCGCTCGTGCAGTCCGGATGCGCGCCGGCGGTCTGCACACCGTCGGGGACCTGCAGGATGCAGGGGTTGCCGAGCTCCGACCAGATCCACGCTTCGTCGGTGCCGAAGTACTCGATCGCCGGATGATTCGCGCGCGCGTCGTTGCACACACCGGGCGCGAGCGCGTCGCCGTACGGATACGTGTGGCCGCTCGCGCCCTGACACGCGCGCAGCCACTCGTCGTCGCTGCACAGTCGCTTGCCGGCTTCGGCACAGGCCGCGGCGGCGGCGACTCCATCGATGTACCCCTGCGGCACGGCACCTTCGATCGACACCGCACGCACGCGCACACCCGCCGGGTTCCAATACGGCGAGAACGATCCGAGCACGCCACCATCGTCGACACGCACGAGCGAAGCCTCGAAGCGATCGATGCAGAACGAGTCGACCGAGATCATCCCTGCGAGACACGCGGGATCCAGCGCAGCCTCGACCAGGCCTTCGTTCGGCAACGGCATCGCATCCGGATCACACGCGAGCGCAGGATCGCTGCAACACTGCACGTCGGCATCGCCCGGACAACGCCCCGCCGTGACCATCAGCCCGTCGGGACACATGGCGCTCGGCAAACAGAGCCCCGCCGCACCATCGACGGAACAAGCGACCGCATCGTCGAAGCAACACTGAATCGCGGGCGCCGTCTCACCACACCCACCGAGCCACGAGAGCCCCGCACACGCGACGACGTCCTCACAAACCCCATCGACCCCACTGAGCGCACAGGAGGACTGACCGCCCGTCGATGTCGATGTCGATGCCGCTGTCGATGCCGAGCTTTCACCCGAACCCCCCGAGTCTCCCTCCGCCGTAGTGGACGTAGTCATAGTCGTGGACGTGGACGTGGACGTGGACGTGGACGTGAACGTGAACGTGGACGTGGACGTGGACGTGAACGTGGACGTGGACGTCCCGCCCTCCGCAGCACCAAGCGTGTCCCCCCGACACCCGCAGACCCCCAGAACCACCCCGAGCCATCGCACCACCCGAGCATACGTGCTATCCAAGATCCGTGACCAACCCGTCCGCGTTCTACATGCGCGACGGCGAGCACCTGCTCGCAACGGAGCTCACCCGCGGCCCCTGGAGCTCGCAGCTCCAACACGGTGGCCCACCCGCGGCCCTACTCGCGACCGCGATCGAGCAAGCCGATCCCGACGCAGCTCGCTTCATCGTCGCGCGCCTCACCTTCGAGTTCGTGCGCCCGGTACCGCTCGCTGCGTTCACGATCAAAACCGAAGTGCTGCGCGCCGGACAGAAAGCGCAGCGCATCACCGCGTCGCTCCTGCACGACGGCGTCGAGGTCGTGCGCGCGCACGGCCTTCGCATCCGTCGCACGCAGGTGCCGTTGCCTTCGCCCCGCTGCCCGCGTCACTCCGCACCGCGCGGCCCCGCCGGCCTCGAGCCCTGGCAGTTCCCGTTCTTCCGCGATCGCGTCGGCTATCACACCGGTGTCGAGGTCCGCATCGCGCGGGGCGTGTGGGGCAAGGGTCCCACCACGGCGTGGCTGCGCTTGCGCGCGCCGCTCGTCGATCGCGAGGCCACCTCGCCGCTCGCAGCGCTCGTCACCATCGCCGATGCGGGCAACGGCGTGTGCACCGTGCTCGATCCGCGACAGTACAGCTTCGTCAATCCGGACATGACGATCCATCTCGATCGCCCGCCCATCGGCGAGTGGTTCGCACTGGATGCGCGCTCGACGGTCGATTCCGTCGGCGTGGGACTCGCGCAGAGCGAGCTGCACGATCGCGACGGTGAGCTCGGACGCGTGTTGCAGTGCCTCGTCGTCGAAGCGAAGTCGGGCGCTGGCGCGGACGAGGGCGAGCCGACTACGATTGCGAAGTGACCGGCCCGCGCCCAGCCCCGCCGGACGGCGGATATCCGCCGCCGCAAGGTCATGCGCCCGGTTGGCAGCCGCCGCAGCAACAGTGGCAGCCCGCGCCGCACGGCATGACGCCGCCGCACGGCGCGATGCATCCGCACGGCGCAGCGTCGCATCCCGCATCCACGCCCGCATCACCCGCGCTCGCCGGCTTCGCGAAGGCGAAGGCCTTGCTGATGAAGTACGGCAAGATGCTGTGGTGGTTCCACTCGTTCTACGCGTTGGGCCTCGGCATCTTCGTCGTGCTCTTCGCCGCGAAGGGCTTCGCACACGCGCGCTTCCTGACGATCTCGCTCGCGCTCGCGTGGGTGGTGCTGATCCTCTTCTTCCGACTGTTCGGTAGCGGCACGAAGCAAGCGGTCGAAGGACGCGGCGCGAAGCTGCGCTTCTTCGTCATGACCTACGTGCTGAAGAACATGTACCAGGGCATGTTGTTCTTCCTGCTGCCCTTCTACTGGAAGTCGTTCACGGTCGGCTCACCCAACCAGTGGTTCTTCGTCGGCCTCGGCCTCTGTGCCGCGCTCGCGACGCTCGACGTCGTCTTCGATCGCATGCTGATGAAGTGGAAGATCGCCGCGTCGGCGTTCTACTTCTTCACGCTCTTCGCATGCCTCAACCTCGTCATCCCCGCGCTGCTCCCCAACACGCGCTCGGCGATCTCGTTGACGATGGCCGCGGCCGTCGCCGCGATCGCGTTCTGGTCGATGCACGTACCGATCAAGATGCTGGGCAAGCCGCTCGGCGCGACGCTGCTGATCGGCTGGACCACCGCGAGCATCGCGGGCTCGTACTTCGGTCGCACCGCGGTGCCGCCGGTCGCGATGAGCCTCGCGCACGGTGGCGTCGGTCCCAAGCTGCTCGACGACGGCCGCCTCGCGCTCGAAGCCAGCTCCTTGCACGTCTCGCTGGTGAACGAGCTCTACGGCGTCAGCGACGTCATGCTGCCCGGTGGCAAAGGCGATCGCCTGTTCCACGTGTGGCGCAAGGACGGCGAAGAAGTGCAGCGCTCCACCGACGTCGACATCCATCCCTACGGTGCGACCGGCACCGTGCGCGTGCAATCGAAGCTCGCCGCCGACAAGCTGCCCGCGACCAAGACCGGCGCGTGGACACTCGACGTGATGACCGAAGACGGTCAGCTCGTCGGCCGCGTCGCGTTCAACGTGATCGAGTGATCACGAGCCCAGACACGCGAGCACGCTGCTCACGATCTTGACCACCTTCGAGGCGACCTCGCCCACGAAGCCGGCGGCCGCGATGATGCCCTGGGCCGCGAGCTCGTACCACTTCTTGCGCGGCGAGGGTGCGAGCGCTTCTTGCGTGAGCACGTCGAGATCGCGGGCACACTCGCGCGCCTGCTCGGCCGGCAGCTTCTTGGTGAGCTCGGCGACCTCCATCGCGAGCTGCTTGAGGTGCGCCCGCAGCTCGCCCTTGTCTTCGCCGGCGGAAGCCTTGTTGAAGCTGCTCTGGATCTGCTCGGCCACCACCACGTCGCCGTGCACCACGTTGTGATCGCCGAAGTTGATGCTGTACTGGTGCATGGTGAGCTCCTTGGTGGAGATGAAGTAGACGGTCGAAGGCTCGACCGCGCTGCGCATCGTCGCACGACGCACGCGGTCGGCGACACTGCGACGTGCATGCTCGAGCTGGCCGAGCAGGCTGGTCTTCAGGCCCTGCTCGACGAGATCGTCGTAGTCCTGGGCCGCGGCCAACAGCTCCGCGGCGGGCAGGCCCCAGCGCCGGCGGCGATCGAGCGTGCGCATCGCATCGGAAAGGTAGCGCTGCAGCTCGTCCGACGCGGCGTCCTTGCGCACGATCGCGAGCTGTCCGAGCGCGAGCGCGCGCAGCACCGTGCGCAACGACTCGCGCTCGGCGTGCATGCGCAACAGGTGCACGCGCAGACGACGAGCGACGTCGCGATCGCCTTTGCGCGAGCCCAGCAGCGTCCAGCAACGCAGCGTGCGACCACCGCTGCGCACGCGCGCGTGCCAGAGCGCGAGGCGATGGGCCTCGAGGCCCGCGACTGCACGCGCGCCATCGGGAAGCGCATCGAGCTCGCCGTGCTCGGCGTCGACGAACACGAGCGGCTCGCCCGCGACGAGCCAGCGTGGATCGATGGGCTCGCTGGTTCGCGTGGTCGCGCGCAGCAGCGCTTCGGCGAGCGGCGTGCCGGCGGCCGCGAGCGCATGCATGCGCTCGGGTGCATGCGGTGCGATCGTCACCGGCAATGCGGTGACCCACGCGAGCAGGCTCGCGGGTGCGAGCAGCGGCGGCGCATCACGCTTGCCGATCGGTCGCAGCGAGAGTCCCACTTCGACGCGCGCGCTCGGGCCCGGCGGACACAGCAATCGCCGGAACGCGCACGCGGTCGCGACCCGACGCGCAGCGCCGCTGAGCGGACCCGGAGAAAAGCGCGTCGGGAATCGCAGCGCTCGCGCAGCGCTGCAGTAGTGCTCTTCGCCGACCCACGGATCGACGCCGCCGCGACGACGCCGCGCAATCGCACCGAAGCCCCGCACGAACTCGCGCTCGGGCTCGACGACCGGCCACGGCGGCACCGCGAGCTTGCCCGCACCGTCGTTCACGAACGGGCGCAGGTCACAGAGCGGAAACTGGATCGCGACGAGCAAAGTGCAGGCTCCGCTCGGCCCACTCGGGCCGAATGAAAAAACCCCCCGCCGACGAGCGTTGGGGGGACGGGCCGCCAGAGGCGGCACTCCGCGTCGCGGACGGGTTGTGATCGGATGTCTCGCCCACCCGCGTGGAAGCCCTCGGCGTTAAGGCCGCGACGTCTTGTAGCATGGGGCCGCGTGATCGCGAAAATGAACCGTCGGCGCGCGGCGCAGCTGCTGCTCACCGCGCCGATCGCCTGCGGTGGGCGCATCGACCGTCCCGCCGACGAGGCCGAAGAGGTGGGCTGGCGCGCGTTGGATCCCACGCGCGCGCTGGGTCGAATCGCGTTCGGCTCGTGCTGCGATCAACGCCGCAGCCAGCCGATCTGGCGGCCGATCGTCGCCCGCGCGCCCGAGCTGTTCCTGTTCATCGGCGACAACGTCTACGCAGACGCGGAGCACGAGTCGCGGTTGCAAGCGGCCTACGACGAGCTCGGTCGCAGCGAAGGTTTCACTGCGCTGCGTCGCGGCACGCCGGTGATGGCGGTGTGGGACGATCACGATTTCGGACGCAACGACGTCGGCGCGGAGTATCCGCTGCGCGAGGTGTCGCAGCGCATCATGCTCGACTTCTTCGGCGAGCCGCCCGATTCGCCGAGACGCACGCGCGCGGGCATCTACGACGCGAAGGTGATCGGTCCACCGGGGCAGCGCGTGCAGATCGTGTTGCTCGACTGTCGCTACCATCGCGGACCGCTCGTGCCCGCGGGGCCCGGCGTGATGCGCTATCGCCCGAGCGACGATCCGAGCGCGACGGTGCTCGGTGAAGCGCAATGGACGTGGCTCGCCGGCGTGCTGAAGGAGCCGGCGGAGCTGCGCCTGGTCGTCTCGAGCTTCCAGGTGCTGGCCGACGAGCATCCGTTCGAGACGTGGGCATTGTTCCCGCGCGAGCGCGAGCGACTCTTCACGATGCTGACCAACGTGCCCGGCGTGATCCTCTTGTCGGGTGATCGCCATCGCGGCGAGCTGTCGAAGCTCGACGGGCCACCGCTGTCGTATCCGCTGTTCGAGCTCACCTCGAGCAGCCTCAATCTTCCGCTGCCCGGCGCGGAGCCCAACCGCATGCGCATCGGCCCGCAGATCGAAGACGCGAACTTCGGGTGGATCGAGATCGACTGGGCGCGCGAGCGCGTGCAGCTCGGGCTCTGCGGTGACGACGGTGCGTCGCTGCTTGAGCACACCGTGGAGCTGGCGACGCTCGCATGAGCGAACGTCGCGAGCTGCTCGGGCATCCGGTCGGGCTCTACTTCTGCTTCTCCACCGAGCTGTGGGAGCGCTTCTCGTTCTACGGGATGAAGGCGCTGTTGTTCTTCTACGTGACGAAGTACCACCGCTTCGACGACGACGCGGGCTATCTGTTGCTCGGCACCTACGGCGGGCTCTGCTACGCGCTGCCGGTGATCGGTGGGCTGCTCGCCGATCGCTGGCTCGGCATGCGCAAGGCGGTGGTGCTCGGCGGCATCTTGCTGTGCCTCGGCCACTTCGGCATGGCCTACGAAGGCAGCGCGGGTGACGAGCTCGCGCTGCAGGTGTTCTATCTGTCGCTCGCGCTGATCGTCGTGGGCGTCGGCTTCTTGAAGCCGAACATCTCGACGATCGTCGGGCGGCTCTACGCCGACGACGATCCGCGACGCGACGCCGGCTTCACGATCTTCTACATGGGCATCAACGTCGGCGCGTTCGCGTCGAGCCTCGTGTGCGGCTGGTTGGGCGAGACGTGGGGCTGGGGCTGGGGCTTCGGTGCGGCGGGCGTGGGGATGTTGGTCGGGCTCGCGGGATTCTTGATCGGCCAGCGGCATCTGCACGGCCACGCCGAGCCGCCGGATCCCGCGCTGCTGCGCGCACGACTGTGGCTGGGGATCTCGCGCGAGACGTGGATCGTGATCGCTGCGATCGCGATGGTGCTGCTGTCGTGGCGCGTGCTGCAGCTGCGCTTGTCGTTCTTCTCCGAGGGCTCGCTGACCGCGACCGAGCTGGTCGCGCTCGCGATGACGATCGCGCTCGCGGTGTGGCTCTCCGGCTTCCTGCGTCGCGAGTGCACCAAGGTGCAACGCGATCAGATGATCGTGCTGGTCGTGCTCACCGCGACCAGCGTGATCTTCTGGGCGCTGTACGAGCAGACCTACGGCTCGTGGAATGCGTTCTGCGATCGTGCGATGAATCGCGTCGCGCTCGGCACGGAGTGGACGGCGGCGCAGCTCACCGGGCTCGGTGCGCTCTACATCTTCGTGCTCTCGCCGGTGTTCGCGTGGGTGTGGCCGCGGCTCGCGACGCGCGGAAGGAACCCGAGCACCCCGGCGAAGTTCGGCTGGGCGCTCGTGCTCGCGGGTTTGTCGACCGCGGTGCTCGCCTGGGCCGCGCAACATCCCGGCGCGGACGGCCTCGCAGGCCTGTGGTCGTTGGTGCTCGCGTACTTCATCCTCGAGCTCGGCGAGATGCTGCTGTCGCCGATCGGTCTCGCCGCGGTGACGACGTTGTCGGTCCCGCGCGTGGTGAGCTTGATGATGGGCACATGGTTCCTCGCGTCGGCGTTCGGCGAGATCCTCGCAGGCCGCTTCGGCACGATCGCCGCGATGCCCGAGAACGTACCGGTGGCGACCGCGCTCGCGACGTTCGCCGATCTGTTCTGGCTGCTCACCTGGATCGGCATCGCGAGCGGCATCGTCGTGCTCGCGCTCGCGGGCCCATTGCGGCGCCGCATGCACGGTGTGCACTGAGCTCGCTTCACTCGCGATGTTTGTCCGCAGCGGTGACAAAGCACCGACGTGAAGGCTTCACTCGCGTTCGTTGACCCGCTTACGGCCATGAACGTCGAGTGAATGGCGAGCCGCCGTGAGTCACAGATCGAGGTCGAGCTTGATCACCGGTGGGCCTTCGCCCAGTGGGCTCGGGACGCGTTGCACGACGATGCGTTCGTTGGCGTTGCGGCCGACGGTGTCGCCGGTGGGGAGCTCCTTCGTCGCGTCGTCGAGCATCCAGCCGACCATGCTCATCACGAAGTCGAAGGCGCCTTTGCCACGGATCGAGCAGGTCACGAAGAACTCCTCGCGGCCGTAGCGGACCATGCCGTGGCTCAGGATCGACATGCGATCGCCGGGCTCCGGTGCGCGCGTGAAGTCGATGCACACGAGCATCGGTAGCTCGGCGGGCGTGCGCTCGACCACCTCGGCGAAGAAGTCGGCGCGATGGAAGCAGCGGCCGGTGCCCAGCATCGCGCCGATCGCCGGGCTCGCGCGCACGATCGCCGCGGTGATCTGCGCGAGCATCGTGTCCTGCTCGCGTGGCGTCTCCGGACCACCCATCATCGCGACGATGTAGTGCGCACGCATGCGCGCGAGGTCCTCTTCGCTCGGCGAGGCGAGCCCGGGCGCCATCTTCGCTGCATCGGGGTGCGGCGCCTCGATCAACATCACCATCACGTTCCCGCCGCTCGCGATCGTGAACGTGCTCGGGCTCGCCGAGCCCTCGTCGTACACCAACGAGTAGCCGAACTGGCTCGCGCGGCGCACCACCTCCGCAGGATCGGGAGATCGAGCCTCTTCGAGCAAGACGAATGCGACGGCGACCATCGCCGCGATTCTACCTCAGCGTGTCGCGCACTGTCCCGCGCTGCAGAACACTTCGGGCGACATGCACGAGCCGCACTGGATGTTCGGCCACGGATCGTAGGGCGGGCACTCGACCTTCGCCATCGCGTCGGCAAAACGCGACTGCTCGCGCGCGGCGATCGGCGTCGCGGCGCAGCCACACTTGTCGCACGGCTGTGGATTCACGAGTGTGCAATCCGCGTCGACCTTGCACGCGCGATCGTACTTGCGCGTGTCGATCGGCGCGGGCGGAGGCTTGCGCTCGAGCTTCTCCGCCACGCAGCGGTGACGCTTGCACTTCGGGACGTACGCGACCTCGTTCTCCTGCGCGCAATCCTCCTGCTTGCAGCTCGACCAGTCGAAGCTCGAGCAGTCACGCCGCTTCGCGATGATCGCCTCGTTGTCCTTGCCGTGCCGCGCCTTGTCGCAACCGCAGGTCTTCGTGCAGCAGTCGTCGACCTCGATGCAGCTCAGCAAGCAATCGCCGTCGTCTTCGCAGCGCGTGAACGCCTCGTCGGCCTTCGCGGGCGTCTCGTGCCCGGCGCTCGCGTCTGGCGTGGTGGCCGAGCCCGGCGAAGCACAGCCCGCGAGGGTCGCGAGCACGAGCGAAAAGATGCGTGATCGGGATCTCATGCGCCGAAGAGACGAAGGCCGGGTGGTTTCGATCACGACGAAGAGCCTATCTTCGTCGAGGGCATTGCCCGCCCGCCGAAGGCGGTGTTCACTCGTGCGATGTCGCACCGCCGCGCAACCTTCGTCCTCGCGCTGATGCTCGCCGCATGTGCGTCGCGCAAGGACGAGCCCGCGCCCACGCCTCCCGCACCGACGCACGCGCAGGGTCCCTTCGACGAGCAACACACCTTCGTCTCCACCTCGAACAACGACGAATCGAAGGCGAAGTCCGACGACGCCGCACCCGCGGGCAGCGACGGGGTCTACGCGGTCACGACCGTCGAAGCCGCGAAGCAGCTCGCCGAGACCGCGGTCGCCGACCATCTCGATCCCAAGAAGACCTGGAAGACCTCGCCTGTGCTGCCCGCGGCCTGGCCCGCGAAGGAGCGCGCGGTGGTCTTCTTCTTCTATCCGATGGCTGCGAACCCGCACAACATGACGCACTACCAGCTCTACTCGCCGAGCTACCGCGTGAAGGTGTCGCTCACCGACGGCGCGACGGCGATCGAGGAGATCGGCAAGCGCAAGCAGATCGGCACCTTCGAGGACAAGCGCGCGTCGTCACTCGAGCGCCGCGAGCTCGACATGGCCGAGACCTCGCTCGTGCAACAGCTCACCGGCGTGAAGGTCGACGACGGCGACCAACCGTATTGGGGCTACCTCAAGTTCATCCACGAGCATCCGCAGCTCGGCAAGGATCTGCAGAAGCGCTCGCCGGCGTTCCTCGGCTGGGTGAAGAAGAAGTACGGCAAGTGATCACGCCAGCGCAGCGCGGTGGATGCGGGCACCCCAGCCGACCAGCAGGTAGCCCGACGCGAACGCGAAGTCGAGCAGCGGATCGAGCGACACCAAGCCGAGCGTCGAGAAGTATGCGAAGGCGAGATCGCCGATCGCGAGCGCGAGCACGCCCGCGAGCACCGCGATCCAGCCGCGCCACAGCTTGCCGCCGCGCAGGTGCGAGGTCTGGCGCAGCACCACGATCGTCGGCACGAGCAGCAACAGATCGAGCAGCGGATACGTCACCGCGACCGCGCGCGTGAGCGTGGGCGCCGGCGTGTCGAGCACCGCGTGCAGCGGCGCGACCAACACGAGCACGAGCAGCACCGTGGCGATGCCGCCGGTGCGCCACGCCAGCGATCGCCCGCCGACGTCGAGCCCCGAGCGCGCGTGCGCAGACGCGAAGTCGCCGAGCCCCGCGGCGAGCACGAGCGTCGCAGGCACGAACAACGCATCGGCGAGCGAAGGGAAGGGCGCGGGGCTCCGCAGCACGAGCTGCCACCACGCGAGCACGAGCTGACCACACGCCATCATCGCCATGCCCACGCCGAGCCAGCGCCAGCTGCGACGCGTGCGGTCGCCGGCCGCGAAGCCCGACGCACACGCAAAGGCTGCGTGCGCCGCGGAGATCTGCAGCACGAGCTTCACCACCGCGGTGGCGGGATGCATCACCTCGGGCGTGAGCAGGTCGCGGAAGAGTGGCGCATCGGGCCACAGCAGCTCGGGCAACAACAACCCGGCGAGCACCGCGAGCACGATCGCGTGCACTTCGTCGATGGCGCGGCTCATGGCGGCTCTCCTTGCAGCGCTTCCTTGCGCACGGCTTCGATCAACTCCGCCGCCTTCGCGGATCCCACGAACACACGCAGGCCTTTCTCGAGCGCATCGAGCAGCAGCTCGAGCTGTGCGATCGTCAACGTCGGTCCGTCGATGCCGAGTCGCGCGAGCTGTGCACGCATCGACGCGCGCGCGAGCGTCTCGCCCACGAACGGCGCGAAGGTCCGCTCGATGAGCTCACCCAGCTCGACTCTCGGCAGGGCCCGCCCGGCCTGCACCTGCATCACCGAACAATGTACGATCGATCGGTCACCGGGTTGACGTCCTGATGCGAGCCGCTCGCTTCCGCGCGCGGACTAGCGACGGCCGACCGCGACCAAACGGCGCGCACCCGGCCCATACGGGCGTCCGTCCACGTCGCCGTAGAGCTGTACATCCGACAGCCCCGCCCAGTTCATCAGCTCGCGCAGCTCCTTGCCCGAGAAGAGCGTGTGCTCGAAACGCACACGATCGACCCGATCACCCTGCGCGATGATCCACTCGGTCTTCACGCGGCACCAGTCGTCGACGACCTTCACGCGTTGGATGAGCAGGGCGCCGTCGCGCTCCTCGATCGGCGGGCTGTCGGCGTGCAGGCGCTCGGCCAGCGCTTCCTTGCCGAGCGTGTCGATCACCAGCGTGCCGCCTTCGGCGAGCGACTCGACCATGTTCTTGAGCGCGCGCATGTCGTCGGCTTCCTGCGAGAAGTAACCGAACGAGGTGTAGAGGTTGATGATCAGATCGTACGCACCCGGTCGCACGAAGGTGCGCATGTCCTGTGCGACCCACTCGAGCTTCACGCCGGCGGCATCGGCACGACGACGCGCTTCGTCGAGCAAGAAGCCGCTGAGATCCACGCCGGTGACATCGAGACCGTGGCGTGCGAGCGGCACTGCGTGACGACCGGGACCGCAGCAGAGATCGAGCGCGCGACCGTTGCGTACGCCGGTGAGCGCGAGCACGGCGTCGACCTCCGTGGCCGCGCGCTCGAAGAGCTCGTGCGAGAAGAGCACCGGATAGATGCGCGCCCAGAAGTCGTCGTCGGCGTACCACTCGGTCATGGCGAGGGCGATCGTGCCACAGCCAGCGGATCCTCGGGCACCGGCAATGCGTGCGTGTCGAGCCACGTGCGCATCTCGGCCACCGTCGTCGCGACGTCGCGCCCCGGCCACCCCTCGAGCAGGTCGAGCGCGCGCGACACGAGCGCGACGGCGCGTGGTCGATCCGTGTTCAGCTCCCACAGGATCTGCCCGAGCTGCCAGCGTGCCTCGACGTGATCGAGCGTGTCGTCCAGCTCCGGCACGGGCGCGAGCGCGTCCTCGAGCAGCAGGCGCGCCTGATCGATCTGTCCACGCCCGCGCATGATCGCCGCGAGCCGTGCGGGCGCGTTCGAGTTGTACATGCCGTCGTCGCGGTGGAGCTCCGCGCCCAGCTCCATCGCCTCGCGATAGAGCGTCTCGGCTTCCGCGACCTTGCCGTCGTTCTCGAGCGCACGCGCGAGCATGTAGATTCCCGGCTCGAGCGTCGTCTTGTGGCCGAAGCGACGACGGATCTCCACGACCTCGCGGAAGAGCTCGACCGCCCGCGCATGGTCACCCTTCGCGGCGTACACCGTCGCGAGGTTGTGCAGCGTCGACGCGCGATCGTGGTGCTGGCCGGGCATGGACTTGTCGAGGTTGACCTTCGTCGCGTCGGCGACCGTGACTGCTTCGTCCAAGCGGTCCTGCTCGGCCAGCGCGATCGCACGGAGGCCTTGCGTCGTGATCGCATCGGGATGCGTCGGACCGAGCGTCGCGTCCTGGATCGCCGCCATGCGATCGAAGGCGACCAGCGCGTCGACACCCTTGCCCGCGAGGAAGGCATCGAAGCCGATCAGCCGCAGCGGTGGGATGACCGCGGGGTGATCGGGCCCGTAGGTGCGCTCGGCCAGTGCGAGCGCGCGCTCGCATACCTCCGCGGATTCCTCGCGCCGACCCAGCGCGCGCACCAGCAACGCGCGCGTCGCCAACATCTCGATCAGATCGTGGTCGTCGGGGCCGAACGCGTCTTCGATCTGGGCGATCGCGGCCGCGGTGTAGCGCTCGGCTTCCTGCTCTTCGTCGCGGCCCGCCGGGATCGCGACGTAGGCGAACAACGCCTGGCCGACGAGCCGGGGATCGCTGCCGTCACCCTTCGCCATGCCCAGCGCGGCGCGCAGCAGCCACTCGGTGCGATCGCGCGCGATGCCTTGTTGCTGCAGCGCGTCGGCGAGCACCATGGCCGCGGTCGCGGACGAGCGCAGGTCGCGTTGCGCGAGCGCGGCCTCGAACGCGCGCTCGAGCAACGGCTGCGCGTCCGCGCCGCGGTTGAGCGCGACCATGTGTGATGCGACCTCGATCTCGGCCTCGATGACGACCGGTGGGTATCCACTCGCATCGGCATCGCCGCGTGCAGCCTCGGCGGTGACGAGCGCGTCGTCGAGTCGCCCCGCGCGCGCCTCGAGCTTGGCCTGATCGAGCCGCGCGCGAACATCGTCGACCACCTCGCGCACGCTCGCTTGCTCGGGTGGGGGCACGCGTTCGCGCAGCGCGGCGACGTCGGCACAGCGCGCCAGCGGAGCCATCGCGCCCACGACCTCGATCGCGCGCTCGGTGACGCGGGCATCGGCGGTCGCGAGCAGCTCCACCACGGCACCGAGCTCCGATCGTCGCGCCCGCAGACAGCCCATGCGCAGATCGAGCGCTTCGTCCGATTGCTCGTGCAACACCTTGGTGGCCTCGCACGACTCGCGGTGCATCGTGGTCCACGCGCTCGCGCGCTCGTCGAGCGCGGTCAGCACGCGCGCGGCCGTCGTCGCCGCGTACGAGGGCCCGCTGGCGAGCAGCGCCTGCTCGACGCGGCCGCGCGCAGTCTCGTCCCACACCTGCGCGAGCTCGGCCGCGCTCGTGGTGCACGGCGTCTCGCGGTTCGCGAGCAACACCGCGGTCGCTGCGACGCCGAGCGCGACCGGGATCACGAGCACGCGTCGTCGCCGTCCGCCGTGCGCCACGCGCTCGAGCGCGGCGAGCAACGCGTTCATGTCGGGCCAACGATCGGCGGGATCGGTGGCGAGCCCACGCACGATGATCGCGTCCAACGCGGCCGGGACATCCGTGCCGGACGGCGGCTTCGGTGCGCCGGCGAGCTTCGCCGCGGCGAGCTCGGCGAGCGAGCGACCGCGGAACGCGATGCGGCCGTACACCGCTTCCCACAGCGCGACGCAGTACGAGTACTGATCGGTGCGTGCGTCGACGGGCTCGGCTGCGTGTTGCTCGGGTGCCATGTACGGCGGCGTGCCGACCACCGTGCCGTCGGCGGTGAGCGTCGCGCCCAGCTCGCGATTGCCACCCATGCTGTCGAACGCTTCGTGCGCGAGCGCGTCGGGCAGCGGGTCGGCGAGCGCATCACCGACGCCGCGCGCGAGCCCGAAGTCCATCACGCGCGGACGACCGTCCTCGCCGACCACGACGTTGCCGGGCTTGAAGTCGCGGTGCACGATGCCTTGCGCGTGGGCGGCCGCGAGCCCGCGTCCGGCTTGCACGAACATCGCGAGCACGCCA
>DASZPU010000328.1:0-5654 GCA_035550195.1 Nannocystaceae bacterium | reverse complement strand
GACGACGCGCCCGATGATCTCGTGCCCGCGCCGGTCGAGCTGCCGCGCGTCGACGTCGAGATCGCAGCGCCCACCGCATACACGCCGGTCGGCCCCGACGACTACCGCTGCTTCTTGCTCGACTGGCCGCTCGACGAGGTCGCGTTCGTCACGGGCTTCCACGCGAAGCCCGAGAACCTCGGCATCGTGCACCACATCATCGCGTATCGCATCGCACCGACGAGCGTCGCGAGCTACGAAGATCTCGACGCTGCGGATCCCGAACCGGGCTACACATGCTTCGGCGGGCCCGGTGGCAGCGTCACCGATTTCAGCGCGGGCCAGTGGCTCGGTGCGTGGGCGCCCGGTGGCGGCGCGTCGCCGTATCCCGAAGGCACCGGTCTGCGCATGGAACCGGGCTCGAAGGTCGTGCTGCAGATCCACTACAACACCGCGTCGGGTGCCAGCGGATCCGATCGCAGTGCGATCGAGCTGATGACCGCGCCCACCGTCGATCGCGAAGCGTTCATGCTCTTGTGGGCGAACCCCGACTGGATCTTCGGCGACATGCCGATCCCGGCGGGCAAGCCCGACGCGACCCATCAGTTCGAGTACGACCCCACCGCTGCGCTCGATCTGCTCACCGACGTCGTGCCGCCGAACCAACCCTTCCTCTTGCACAGCTCGTCGCATCACATGCATCTGCTCGGGCAGCAGGCCGAGCACATGCTCCTGCGCGGCGACGGATCCGAGACGTGCCTCTTGCAGATCCCGCACTGGGACTTCGGTTGGCAGATGGCCTACCGCTTCGACGAGCCGGTGCTGGTCGAGCCCGGCGATCGACTGCGACTCACGTGTCAGTGGGACAACTCGGCGGGCCAAGCGGACGTGAATTGGGGCGAAGGCACCGGCGACGAGATGTGCCTCGCGATCTTCTACGCATCGAGCCCGTGATAGCCGCGCCACGCGGTTGCGGCTACGATGGGCAGACATGCGAACTTATGTGCTCGTTTGCGCCCTTGCACCCCTGGCGTGCACCGTCGAGCCCGACGGCCGCGTGACCGCGACGAGCGCGACCGCGACGATGACCACCACCGCGCCGATGACCGACGACACGTCGCCGGTCACCGAGGAGACCGCGAGCGCGTCGTCGAGCGAGACCAGCAACGGCTCGAGCAGCACCGCGGCCGCGGACTCCACCAGCACCGGTGAGCAGAAGCTCGACGTCGGCGGCATGCCGACGAGCGGCTGCAACGCGATCGATCTGCTGTTCGTGATCGACAACTCCGCGAGCATGAACACCTATCAGATGGCGCTGTCGGCCGCGTTCCCGTCGTTCATCGACGCGCTGTGGGAAGCGCTGCCGGCCGACACCAACGTGCACGTCGGCATCACCACCACCGACTTCGGCTCGCCGGGTTGCTCGGGCGCGACCGAAGGCACGGCCGCGTGTCAGAGCACCGCGATGGCGTCCGAGATCACGATGCACTACGACACGCCCGAGAACGCGCCGAGCAACATCAACGGCGCGCAAGGGCGACTGTTCGAGTACTCCGGTCAGAACTTCTTCGAAGCCAGCACCAACGACGACAACGGTGCGCTCGAGACTTGGTTCACCGGCGCCGCGACGGCTGCGGGTGAGAACGGCTGCACGTTCGAGATGCCGGTCGCCGCGGCGGGTTGGGCGTTCACGTCACCCAACGTCGGCGAGGTGAACTCCACCAACGACGGCTTCCTGCGCAACGAAGGCACGGTGCTCGTGCTCTTCTATCTCACCGACGAGCCCGACAAGTCGCCGGAGTCGGTGACGATCCATCGCGATCGCGTGCTCGCAGCGAAGCAAGGTTGCGGTGGCGATCAACCCGACGACATCTGCGTCGTCACTGCGGGCTTCATCCCCAGCTGCACCGTCGACATCAATCAGAAGCTGTGGCAGCTCATGATCGCGTTCGGCGAAGGGGAAGACGAGGTGCGGTGGGGCGAGATCACCGACACCACCGCGTACGACGAGCTCGTCGGCACCGTGCTCGCCGATACGATCGCCGAGGTGTGCCAGGCGGTCCCGCCGGTCGGGTGAAGCACGCGATCAGAGGATCTCGAAATCGGCTGCGTCGGCGACTTGGCCCGCGCAACCATCGGGACCCGACGGTGCGGCGCCGAAGCTCGCGGATGCTCCGCCCGCACCACCTTCACCCGGCGAGCCCGCGCTGCCGCCCGAGTACGTGACGCCGTCGATCGATGCGCTCGCAGTGCCGACGCGCGCGAGGCCGATCGCAGATCCACCGCAACCACCCGCACCACCGCCACCACCACCGCCGTTGCCACCTGTGCCGCCGGTCTGTCCGTTGCCGCCTTCGTCGGACTCGCTGCCGCCGGGATGGCTCGCGCCGCCGCCGAAGCCCGCACCTTGTCCACCGTCGCCACCGACACCACCGGTGCCACCTTGTCCGCCGACACCACGTGTGATGTCGACGTTGGTGATCGCGACCGCGGAGTTGATCAGCACGACGCCGAACGAGCTGCCACCGGCGATGCCCGGGCCGCCACCTTCGCCACCGCAACCACCACCACCACCACCACCGCCGCCGCCACCGTAGCTCGTGCCCGAGCCGATGCCGAGGAAGCAGTCGTCGTAGTCGTAGCCACCTGCACCACCACCACCACCGCCGCAACCATGATTGCCGCGCGTCGCATCGCTGCCGACTGCGCCGTGCCAGTAGCCGATCATGTCGAAGGTGCCGAGGCCCATCGGCGTGCCCGCAGCACCGCCGTTCATGCCGTTGCCACCGGGGCTGCCCACGCCGCCGCCGTTGTTCGCATCGTCGTTGCAGCTGCCACCGCAGTCGCTGCCGCCACCGCTGCCGACACCGCCACCGCCGGTCGGGTCGCCGCCGGCTTGCCCCGCTTGTCCGCTCTGCGCGGGACAGACGTTGCCGTCGCCACCTTCACCGCCGACGGCACCGCACGCCGAGTCACCACCGGCGCCGCCGTTGTACGACGACGCGGCATCGCCGGGATCGCCGTTGGCACCTTGGCCGCCGCCTTCACCGACGCCACCGGTCGCACCATCGCCCGCTTGCACGACGAGGTTCTCGAGCGTGAGCAGATCTTCGGGCACGTCCTTCACCCACACCGCGTACGACGACTCGCCTGCGGTGCCGAACACGTCGAGGCCGATCACGGTGAAGCCGTCGAGGCCCGACGCGAGATCGAGGTTCTGGGCCACGACCGCGCGACTGTCGGTGGCGATGATCGTGGTGACGTTGGTCGCGATGTTGCGCTGCTCGAACGTGCCGCTGTAGCCGCCGTAGATGCGCGCGCCCGAGAGGATCTCGATCGAGTCCTCGTAGTCGCCGGACGCGACCAGGATGTCGTAGGGCGGCGAGAACGTGCGCGCGAGCGCGATCGCAGCGTCGATCGTCGCGAGCGGCTCGTCGGGGGTGAGCCCACCGTTGAGATCGCTGCCACCTTCGGCGCGCACGAACACGCTGTGGCAGAGCACGCCGTCGATGCCGTCGCCGTTCTCGTCGAGACCGTTGATGTCGGGCAGATCGGGCTCTGCACACGCGTCGCCGGTGGTGCCGCTCGAGCTCTCGTCTTCGGTGGTCGAGCCCGACGTCGACGTGTCGGGATCGATCGACGTCGACGTGTCTGCGCCGCTCGAGCTCACGTCTGCGGTGGTCGGCGTGCCCGACGAGCTCGTGTCGACACCGGTCTCGCTCTCCGCGTTCGACGTCGAGAATGTCGTCGCGCTCGTCCCGGCGGGATCGTCGCTGCACGCGAACGGAAGGGCCAACAGACAACCGGGCAGGATCAGTCGCAACGAACGCATGAACCGCAGCCTACTGGAGGCCGTGCAACTCGGGCAAGCCGAGGGGGTGCATCGTGCCTGTGCGACGCGCACGTACGCGGGAGGAACAGGCGCGTTATCGCAAACCGGTGACCTTCCGGACAAATCGTCGCGGGTATCACGGTGCTTCGGCGATCCACGCTTCGAGCTCGCGCAGCCCTTCCGCGCCCGGCTCACCGGCTTCGCGGAAGAGCGAGAGCGCAGCGCGTCGTAGCTCGCGAGCGCCGGCCGGATCGCTGGGCCACGTCGCGCGCGCGAGCCCGACGGTGGTCTCGGCACGCAACGTCGGCGCGACCGCGTTGGCGTCGCGAATGCGTCGTGCATGCGTGAACGCTTCGGCGGCTTCGGCGAAGCGTTGCGCGTCGAGCAGCACCCAACCGAGCCCGTGCCATGCGTACGCGATCGTCGGATGATCCGCCGGCAGCTTCTTCTGCAGAATCGCGAGCGACTCGCGGAGCGCCGCTTCGGCCTCGGCGAGTCGGCCCAGCGAGCGCAGCGTGCTCCCGAGGTTCGCGCGCGCCGACGCGACGTCGACGTGATCGGCGCCCAGCGTCTTTTCGTAGATCGCGATCGCTCGTCGCGTCTCGGCCTCGGCTTCGGCGAAGCGTTGCTGGCTCTCGAGCGTGACCGCGAGGTTGCTGCGCGAGCTCGCGATGTTGGGATGGTCGAGCCCGAACGCGCGCTCGTACACCTCGAGCGCGCGGCGTTGCTCGGCCTCGGCACCCGCGAAGTTGCCACGGTTGCGCAGCACGACCGCGAGGTTGTTGCGCATGCTCGCGACGCTGGGATGCTCGGGCCCGAGCTCGCGCTCGTACACCTCGAGCGCCGTGCGCAGCTCGTGCTCGCTCTCTTCGAGCTTGCCCTGCGCCGCGAGCGTGACCGCGAGGTTGCTGCGCGTGCTCGCGACGCCCATCTCTTCGCGCACGGGCGCCGCGTCCCACAACGTCAGCGCTTCGCGGAGCTCGGACTCCGCGGCGGCAGGCTTGCCCTGCGCGTTGTAGATGCTCGCGAGGCTGCCCTTCGCCGACGCCTCCGCGGCGGAGCCGAGCCCACGTGCGAGCCCGAGCGCAGTGTGTGCGTACGCGAGCCCTTCGGCATGGCGATGCAAGAGCCCGCCGACCTCGAAGGTCAGCTCGCGCGCCGCTCGCGATGCCAGCGTCCACTGTCGCCACTGCAATGCCGACTGCAGCGCGCCGACGTGGATCGTCTCCGCCTTCTCGTAGTCGCCGAGCCCTTCGTGCGCGTTGCCGGCCGCGAGCGCCCACGACGTGCGAATCGGACCGTAGTCGAGCGCTTCGACCTCGGTGGCGGCGCCGTCGATGGTCGCCATCGCGTCCTCGTAGCTGCCGATCTCGAGCTGCGTGCGCGCCGTGGCGAGCGTGGCCTCGATCGCGCGCACGCGGTCGCGCTCTTCGTCGCTGCGCGGCGGCGCGACATCGGCCTGCAGCGCGTCGACGTCGTCGCATTGCTCGAGGCGCGGCAGACCGGAGACCAGGCCGTGCGCCTTCTCGACCGTGCGACGGTCGGCGCCCAGCAACGCCGTGGTGGTCGCGGCGAGCTCGACCTTCGCCTTGCGCAGGCAGTTCATGCGCAGATCCAACAGCGCCGTCGATTGCTCGCCGCGCAGCGCGGTCGCTTCGCAGGCATCTTCGTGCGTCGCGATCCAACGATCCGCGTAGCGATCGAGCGCCGGCTCGACGCGCTCCCACACGCCGGGCGCGAACGACAGCTCGGTGCCGAGCACGGCCGTGCGCGCGCTGGCGCGACGATCGTCGTCCCAGATGCCGGCGAGCTGCGCCCGTGCACCGCCGCACAGCGCCGCACG
>DASZPU010000327.1:0-14028 GCA_035550195.1 Nannocystaceae bacterium | reverse complement strand
TCATCCCCGACTCGCCGGTGGTGAAGGATCCCGGCTGCCACGCGGTCGACTTCCTGTTCGTGATCGACGACTCCGGCAGCATGGCCGACGATCAAGCGAAGCTCATCGCGAACTTCCCGACCTTCGCGATGGGCATCATCGACACGCTCGATCAGGTGACGAGCTACCAAGTCGGCGTCGTCACGACCGACGCGTATACCTTCAACTCGCCCGGTTGCCAGACGATCGGATCGCTGGTCACCAAGACCGGCGGCTTCGATTCCAGCAACATGCAGTGCGGGCCGTATGCCGACGGCTACAACTTCATGACCGAGAACGACGACCTCGCCGCCGAGTTCGCGTGCGCAGCCCAGGTCGGCACCAACGGCGACGGCTTCGAGCGTCCGATGGACGCGGTGGTCAACGTGATGAGCGAGGTGCAGGACGGCCCCGGCCTGTGCAACGAGGATTTCCTGCGCGAGGAAGCGCTGCTCGTCATCGTCGTCATCACCGACGAGTACGACGGGCCCGGCGATCCCGAGGGCGGCAGCTCGATGGGCGATCACAACACGTGGTACGAGGCGGTGCTCGAGGCGAAGAACGACACGCCCGAGAACGCAGTCGCGCTCGCGTTGGTGCAGTACAACGGCGGATTCTGCCCGCCCGTCGACATCTTCTCCGACGGCGCCGAGATCATCGCGTGGGTGGAGCTGTTCGAGGAGAACGGCTTCTACGGCGGCATCTGCGAGGCCGACTACGGTCCGATCTTCGCGCAAGCCACCGAAGTCATCGAAGAGGCCTGCAACAACTTCATTCCACCGAATTGAGCCTCTTGTCCTGGATCCCGCGATCGTGGTGATCCGATCGCTCGGCAAATGACACATCATCGGGTCCGCGCGGGCCGGGAACCCCGGACCCGCGTAGCGCGTGAACACGAAAACGGAGCAGGTCAGCTCCAGGGATGGCCCCCCCAATGTCCCGTCGAAGGATCGTCGTCGTTGCAATCGTGCTCGGACTCGTCGCCGCGCTCTTACTGTGGTGGCGTGGTCGCGAATCGAACGGTAGCGGAGACAGCAAGGCGGTCGCGCGCGCGGGTGCGGAGCCGTCGGGCAAAGGCGGCGCGCGAGCGATCGATGCCGATGAGGAAGGTGACGAGACGCCGCGCTCGAAGCTGCCGTGGAATCGTCCGGGCACGTCGATCTCCGGTCGCGTGATCGACGAGACCGGCAAGCCGATCGCGAAGGCCGACGTCTGCGCCATCGTCATGGGCAGCAAGCTGCCCAATCACCTCGCGCGCGATCCGATCTGTGCGCAGACCGGCGCCGACGGCAAGTACATGATCGCCGAGCTCCCGCCGATGAAGGTCGGCGTCGCTGCGACGGCGGCGACCTTCCAGCCCGGCCACTACGATGCGCCCGGCAAGTACGATCAGGTCGATCTGCGCGCGGGTGAAGCGAAGCAAGGCATCGACATCGTGCTGAAGGGCGGCGGGGTGTTGGTGAAGGGCATCGTCAAGGACATCGCCGGCGGCGTGATCGAGGGCGCGACGCTCAAGGCGCGTCACGGCTGGAACTGGCGCAGCGCCGAAGGCATCTCCTTCGGCAAGAGCGACGACAAGGGCGAGTTCGCGATGTGGGTCGCACCCGGCGATCTCAACATCACCGCGAGCGCGGAGGGTTACGCCAACGGCGACAAGTTCGGCGATGCACCGGGCTACACGTTCGAGCTGCTGCTCACGCCCGAGTCCGTGCTCATCGGTCGCGTCGTGCGTGCCGACAACGGCAAGCCGGTCGCCGATGCCTACGTGACGCTCGAGTCGTGGGATTGGTCCGACAACGGCGCGTACACCGAGGCCGACGGTACGTTTCGTCTCGATCGCCTCGAGCCCGAGCGCTACAAGCCGGTCGCGCGCACCGCCGAGCTCTACGGACAGATCGCCGAGAGCATCCGACTCGGGCTCGGGCAGACCGTCGATGGCGTCGAGATCGCGGTGCATCCGCTGGCCGCGGTGCGTGGACGCATCGTGCTCGCCGGTGACACCGATGCGCCGTGCGAGCAGGGCTCGGTGAGCTTGAACGGCAAGATCTCGAAGCGCGGTGCCTGGGACGACGCCGAGCAGAACGGCGAAGTCGAGATCGCCGCGCTCGAGCCCGACACCTACGAAGTCAGCGTGTACTGCGAGGGCTTCGTCGCCGAAGCGAAGTATCCCGACGTCGTCATCGCCGACGCGAGCGTCGACGGTCAGGTGTGGGAAGTGAAGCCGGGGCTCGTGCTGCGCGGGCAAGTCGTCGATCAAGACGGCAAGCCGATCGCGCGCGCCGACGTCTCGGCGCAGCCGGTCGGCACCGGTGCGCGGGCCCAGCAGACGCGTAGCTGGGGCGAGCGCACCGACGAAGAAGGTCGCTTCGAGACCACCGGGCTCATCGCGGGCACGTACGAGCTGCGCGCGAGCCACGAGGACTACGTCGATCCCGAGACGCCGCCCAAGATCACACTCGCCGACGGCGACAAGGTCGAAGAACAGAAGCTCGAGCTCGAGGCCGGCGGGATCATCACCGGCAAGGTGATCGACGCGAACAAGCGACCCGTGCCGGGTGCGACGGTGCGTGTGATGGGCAAGAAGTGGTGGGGCGGTGGCGAGGGCCACACCGGCGACGACGGCACGTTCACGATGAAAGCGGTGCGGCCGGGCAGCGATCTGCGCGTGGTCGCGCAGCGCGGTTGGTCGAACGAGATGCGTGCGCCGGGCACGAACGACGACGACATCCAAGGCGAGCGCATCGATGTGCGCGCGGGCGAGACCAGCACGGTCGAGCTCGTGGTCGAAGAACAGTTCGGCAAGATCAGCGGCAAGGTCGTCGATGCCGATGGCGCACCGGTCGACGATGCGTTCGTGCACACGACGCGCGAGAGCGACAGTGCGGCTGCGAACGCGAAGGGCACGCGCGCGAACGTGCGGTGGGGCGCATGGAATCGTACGCCGTCGCTCACCGAGCAGGACGGCTCGTTCGCGCTCGACAAGCTCGAGGTCGGCAAGCACACGGTGATGGCGATGCGCAAAGGCGGCGGCGAAGGTGTCGTCGAGCACGTCGAGACCGGATCGAGCGGGATCACGATCCGGCTCGCAGAAGGCGGCACGATCTCCGGCAAGGTCGCGCTGTCGTCCGGCGGTTCGCCGAAGCGCTTCTCGATCAGCCTCGAGGGCCGCAGTCAGGGTGTGTGGCGCACCGAGGAGTTCTTCCAGACGAGCGGCGTGTTCACGATCGCGGATCTGCCGGCGGGGAAGTACACGGTCGGCGTGACCGCGACCGAAGGCTCGAGCGACACGGAGATCGAGCTGGCCGAGGGTGCGAAGAAGAGCGGCGTGGATCTCGTGCTCACGCCGAAGGTCGACGTCACGGGCACCGTCGTCGACCTGAAGACCGGCGAGCCGGTGCCGGGCATGAAGGTGTCGATCAGTCCGAAGAAAGGCGGCGGCTTCTCGTTCAGCTTCGGTGGCGGCGGCGGCGAGATGGAGGACGTGTCCGACGAGAGCGGCAAGTTCAAGGTCGCGGCTGCGCCCGCGGGCGCGGTACGCATCATGGTGATGCCGCGCAACTTCATGGCCAGCGAAGACGAGCAGTACGGCTGGCAGAACATGACGCGCAACATCCCCGGCGACAATCCCAGCGTCGACATCGGCCAGCTGCGCGTGGCGAAGTCACGCACGAAGATGGGCGATCGCGGCGGCGACTTCGGCCTCACCATCAAAGAGGGCGATCCCGAGGCCGAATACGAAGACGTGCCGCTCGAGATCGCGGTGATCCGCCCGGGCAGCCCTGCGGCGGACTCGGAGCTGAAGATCGGCGACGTGATCGTCGAGGTCGACGGTGAAGACGTCACCGGCGAGAATCGCTATCTCTACCACACGCTCACGCACGTGAAGCAGGGCGAGAAGGTCACCTTCGGCACGCAAGGCGGCAAGAAGGTGACACTCGTCGCCGGAAAGCCCGTGTAGTCCCCGGGCTCGAGGCGCTCTTCCTTCGCCTAGCCGCCGAGCCACTCGGGCACGGTCTCGTCGGCGAGCAACGACGACACCGCCTTGCGTGGGCGACTGACGGCCCAGCGATCGCCGTCGACGATCACCTCGGCGGGCAGCGGGCGCGTGTTGTAGGTGCTCGCCATCACCATGCCGTAGGCGCCGGCGTTCATCACCAGCAGCAGCTCGCCGGCATCGACCGGCGGCAACGCGCGGCCGAGCGCGAGGAAGTCGCCGCACTCGCACACCGGCCCCACGACGTCGACCGGCGTACGCGCGGCATCGGTCGCGACCGCACGCGCAGGCACGACCGGGTGATAGGCCTCGTACAACGCGGGGCGCAGCAGATCGTTCATCGCGGCGTCGACGATCACGAACGCCGTGCCGTCGCCGCGCTTGCGCCCGAGCACGCGCGTGAGCAACAGGCCCGACTCGGCGACGAGCCAGCGACCGGGCTCGACCACGAGCTGCAGGCCGAGATCGTCGGTCTCGACGCGCACCGCAGCACCCCACGCTGCGACGTCGAGATCGGGCTCGCCCGGGCGATACGCGACGCCGAGACCACCGCCGAGATCGAGCTGCGCCAGCTTCACGCCTTGCTCGCGCAAGCTCGCGATGACGCGACGCAGGTTCATCACGCTCTCGCGATACGGCGACGACTCGACGATCTGCGAGCCGATGTGGCACGCGAGCCCGACGAGCCGCAGGTTCGCATCGCGATGCGTGCGCAGCGAGAGCTCGAGCGCCTGGATCATCGCGATGCCGAACTTCGAGTTGCGCAGACCCGTCGCGAGATACGGATGCGTCTCGGGATCGACGTCGGGGTTGAGCCGCAGGCTCACCGGCACGCGCTTGCCCACCGTCTTCGCGCGCGCTGCGACGCGCACCATCTCCTCGGCGGACTCGATGTTGATCGAGCGGATGCCCGCAGCGATCGCCGCGTCGATCTCGTCGTCGGTCTTGCCGACGCCGGAGAAGACGATGCGGCGCGGCGAGATGCCGGCCGCGAGCGCGCGTGCGAGCTCGCCACCCGAGACGATGTCGGCACCGGCTTCTTCGCGCGCGAGCACGCGCAGCACGGCCTGGGACGAGTTCGCCTTCACGGCGTAGCAGACCAGCGGATCGGGGATGCCCTTCTTGGCGGGACCGAGCGCGCTGCGCAGCTCGGCGAGCCGCTCGCGGATCCCGACCGCGTCGTAGACATACGTCGGGGTGCCGACCGCACGCGCGACCTCGGCGAGGTCTACGCCACGCAGCCGTGCACTCGCAGGCTCGAACGAGAGTCCGTAGCGCCCTGCGCGACCCGCAACCCAGAGATCATCCGCGGATTCGTTCGCACTGGCGACCATGCAGGAGCAGGGCTGCCACGGGTGTGCGCTGTCGTCAACGGCCGCCGCGCGAGCGTCTTCGCACCCTTCGTGACGCGCGCCTTGGGCGATCGCGGCAACGTGATGCTATGATCGAAAGTGGCACCTCGGGTCCCCGGACAAGGGAGGTAGGTCGCATGAAGCAGAACCAACACTCGCTCCGTACGCAACGAGCCGCCGCGACTCCGTCGCGGAGTGGGGGTACATCCTAGACCGTATCGGGGACCGTCGCTGCGGCGACTCGATCTCGGGCATGCCGATGCACGGGTGCCCTATCCCGGTCCCCTGATTCGAGCGCGCGACCTTGCAAGGTCGCACTTCTTCCACGGGCGCAAGCCCCACATGAACCGATCGGTGACCCATCGGTTCTCATCGCGCCGGGCTCATCGTCACGCAACCTGGCGCGATGCTCCCCAAGCGTCGTGACGTCACCCTGTCGGACACTCGTCCGCAACATCGGAACCGGTCTCGACCCGAGACAGTGCCCACCGCGGCGGGGCGATCCTTCCTGGATTGCTCCGCCGCCTTCGTTTAACGAGCGCGCTGCGCGGGGCGGCACGTTCACGTTCACGTTCACGTCCACGACTACGTCTACGTCAACGTCGACGTGGACGTAGTCGTGAACGTGAACGTGAACGTGGTCGTGCCGTCGACCGCGCGGCTACAGATCGTGCCCGGAGCGATCGCGCTTCGTCCGCAAGTACGACGCGTTCTCGGGCCGCGGCGGAATCACGATCGGAATCCGGCGCAGCACTTCGATACCGCGCGCTCTCAACCCATCGACCTTGCGCGGGTTGTTCGTGATGAGCTCGACGCGCGCGATGCCGAGCGCGCGCAGCATGCAGCCCGCGATCTCGTAGGTGCGCAGGTCGTCGTCGAAGCCGAGGTGGAGGTTCGCTTCGACGGTGTCGAGCCCGCCGTCTTGCAGCGCGTAGGCGGCGACCTTGTTGGCGATGCCGATGCCGCGCCCCTCTTGGCGCAGGTACAGGATCGCGCCGACCGGCGCCATGCCGAGCTCCGCGAGCGCGTGCTGCAGCTGCTCGCCGCAGTCGCAGCGCAGCGAGCCGAGCACGTCGCCGGTGACGCACTCGCTGTGCACGCGCACCGGCACTCGCTCGGCGCCCATCACGTCGCCGCGCACGATCGCGAAGTCGTCGAGCTTCTTGCCCGCGCGATCGACGAACGAGACCAGCTCGAACTCGCCGTGGCGCGTCGGCAGCCGCGCACGCGCGAACTCGTCGACCGAAGGCACCCGCGGCGCATCGAGTACCGCGGTCAGCTTCGGTCGGGGGCCCATGGTGAAATCCGTGCGCTGCTCAGAACCCGCGCGAGGCGTCGACGATGCCTTGGTAGAGCTTGTTCGACGACTGCATGCCGAGCTCGATGCTCTCGAGCACGAGCTCCAATAGCTGATCCTGGTCGAGGCGCAACACGTCGTAGTAGCGCTGGCGATCGATCGCGTGGATCGTGCCCGGCCAGTAGCCCTCGTTGATGAGGATGTTGTTCATCGCGAGCCGCGCGACGCGCCCGCTGATCTCGGGCCACGGGAAGATGCGGATCACTTCGCGATGCACCTCGACCGCGAGCTCGATCGGATGCGCGCGCTTGCACTCCTCGGTGCGGAACCAATCGGTCAGCTTGCGCATGCGGTAGCTGATCTTGTCGGCCGGCGCGAGGTCGTGGAAGTACATCCGGTGGATCGGATTGTCCTTGCGGTACTGGACCTGATCGCGCTTGTCGACCGGCAGCAAGAGCTGGTGCAGTCGCTTGAGCCAGTCGAGATTCAGCGTGAGCCGTTTGCCGCGCATCTCGAGCACGTGACGAATGCCGTCGCGCACCGCGATGATGTGGTTGTAGGCGGGGATCAACGACGGCGCGCTGATGATCTCGTCGTCGATCGCGGCCTTGATCTCGGAGACGTGCAGCACCGTGCCTTCGAGCGCGAAGTCGTGGTAGATCCACGACATCAAGAAGCGCTCGTCGAACGCGACGCGCTGGGTCGGGGAGAGCATGCCGAGCTTCTCCCAGAGCAGCTCCGATGCTTCCTGGAGCTGCCGATAGTTCTTCGCACGCGCGGGCTGCATCATGGGGAGCCGCAGGGCTCATGGGAGCCCGAGGGAAGCGCACCCTACGAAAATCGCGCTGCCGGGGTCAACGGTTACCTGGCTTCGCTCGCGCCGGACCCCTCGCGATCGCCGGCCAGTCGAGAATTTGACCGCAGTGGCCCTGATTTGGCACGCGAGGATCATCGTGGGCCCCAGCTTCGTGCGACACGTGCCGGTGCTCGAGCGTGAGGTTTGCCGCGCGCTCGCGCCCGCATTGGCCAAAGGCGGCGCCGGCGTCCTGGTCGACGCGACCTGCGGGATGGGCGGTCACACGCGCGCGCTGCTCGGATGCACACGTCCGCAGCTCGTGATCGGCTTCGATCGCGATCCGGTCGCGCTGTCGTTCGCGCGCGAGAATCTCGCCGATGCGCCGTGCGAGGTGCGCCTCGTCGACGCGCCCTTCTCTCGCATCGCCGCGGAGCTGCGTGCGCTCGGCGTCGACGAAGCCGCAGCGATCCTCGCGGACATCGGCGTCTCGTCGCTGCAGCTCGACGACGGAACGCGCGGCTTCTCGTGGCGCGAGGATGCGCCGCTCGACATGCGCATGGATCCGCGTCACGGCCTCTCGGCCGCCGACGTGATCGCGGCGATCGACGTCGCCGAGCTCGCGCGGATCCTGCGGGAGTACGGCGAAGAGCCCGAGGCGCAGCGCATCGCCAAGGCGATCGTGAAGGCGCGACCACGCACGACGCGTGCGCTCGCCGAGCTGGTCGGCGCAGCGATGAGCGCACCGGCGCGCCGCAAGCTCGGCACGCGCATCCATCCCGCGACGCGCACGTTCCAAGCGCTGCGCATCCACGTCAACGACGAGCTGGGCGAGCTCGATCGCTTGCTCGCCGATGCCCCGAGCCTGCTCGAGCGGGGCGGACGACTCGCGGTGATCTCGTTCCACTCGCTGGAAGATCGCCGCGTGAAGCGACGCTTCGCCGAGCTGTCGTCGCCGCCGAAGATTCCCAGCGCAGTGCCGCTGCGCGCCGACGAGCTGCCGAGCGCCGACTATGTCGTGCCCGAAGGCTGGGCGCGCGGCATGACCGCGCAGGACGACGAGATCGAGCACAACCCGCGTGCACGCAGCGCGCGACTGCGATTGCTGGAGCGCGTATGAACGACCCCGAGATCATCGATCCGCAGCCGCAGGTAGTGCGCGCACGTAGGCAGCAGACCCCAGTGGGCTTCGCCCATGGTTGGGGTCGCAGCGGCGATCCGCACGTGCGCCCGCGCGGCGACGGCGACCGCCGGCGACGCATCGCGCCCGCGGGCACTTCGCTCTTGCTCGCGCTCGTGGTCACGGTGCTGTGCGCCGCGGGGATCGTGCGCGTGCGTGCGGCGACCCGCGTACTGCAGCTCGGCGCCGAGATCACGCAGCTCACCGGCGAGCAGGCGCGATTGCAGGCGGAGAAGCGCCGCTTGCTGGCCGAGCGCGCCTACCTGCGCCACCCCGATCGCGTCGGCGAGGTGGCCCGCACCAAGCTCGGCATGATCCCGCTCGTGCCCGACCTCGTGCAGCCGGTGCGCCTGGTCGAGGACGGGCCGCCGCAGTAGCTGTCGAAAAGTTGCGGGAACGGGCGTGAATCGGCATGCCCGGCATGAATGGACGCCGTCGCCCCTGCCCCCAACCGCGCGCGCAACTTGCTCTCGCGCGGCGGTGAGCTGGTGCGACCGATGGCGACCGATCTGCGCGCGGTCCGTCGCCGCGCGATGCTCGTCGGCAGCGTGCTCGCGCTCGCGCTGATTGGCCTCGTGTGGCGCGGTTGGGTGATCGCGATCGGCCGCCACGATCACTACGCCGAGCTCGGCAACCGTCAGCAGCTCCGCACGTATCGCGTCGATGCGAGCCGCGGCGACGTCGTCGATCGCGGTTACATCGCGCTCGCGGTCACCGATCGCGTGCACAAGGTCGTGCTCAACCCGCGGCTCATCGCAGCGCAGGGCGCCACCGAGCAAGTGGTCGCGGCGTTGCTCGAGCTCTTCCCCGACGAAGACGCGGCGTACCTGCACGACGAGCTCGCGCGCGACAAGGCGTATCGCCAGCTGCGCATGATGCTCGACGACGAGCAGGCCGACAAGCTCGAGCGCATGGAGCTGCCTGGCGTGAGCCTCGAGCAGGCGCCGAATCGCGTGTACCCACGCAAGAGTCTCGCGGCGCACGTCGTCGGCCGCGTCGGTGCGCAGGGCAAGGGCAACCTCGGCATCGAGTACGGCATGGAGACGTTCCTGCGCGGCCGCGATGCGATGAGCCCGGCTTACTTCGCGCGCGGACAGAAGCTGCTGGTCGAAGGCTTCCCGGATCCCGACGTGTCGCGCGGCAACACGGTGGTGCTCACGATCGACTCGGCGATCCAGAACATGGCCGAGGAAGCGATCGACGAGCTGGTCATGACGTGGCTGCCGGCGTCGGCCAGCATCGTCGTGCTCGATCCGCGCAACGGTGAAGTGCTCGCGATGGTGAGCCGCCCGACCTTCGATCCCAATCAGCCGGTCGACACGCTCGGGCAGACGGTCAACCACGCGATCCAGAGCGACTTCGAGCCCGGCTCGACGATGAAGGCGGTCACCGTCGCGGCGGCGCTCGAAGCCGGCGTGATCCGCAAGGAAGAGTCGTTCTTCTGCGAGAAGGGCAAGTGGCAGTACACCGAGGATCACGCGATCAACGACACCAAGCACAGCGAGTGGCTGAGCGTGTCGGAGATCCTCGCGGTGTCCTCGAACATCTGCACCACCAAGATCTACGAGCGGCTCGACAAGCAGAACATGTACGAGTGGGTGCAGCGCTTCCACTTCGGTGAGCGCCCGCCGATCGAGCTGTCGGGTGCGACGACGGGCGTGCTCGCGCCGTGGCAGAAGTGGTCGGCGATCCAAGGTGCGAACGTGTCGTTCGGCCAGGGCATGACCGCGAGCCCGCTGCAGGTCGCGGCCGCGTTCGCGGTGCTCGCCAACGAAGGCGCGTATCAACCACCGACGATCGTGCACAAGGTGCTCACGCCCGACGGCGACGAGCTACCGATCGCACGTCCGCCGCGCGAGCGCGTGGTGCGAGCCGCGACCGCGAAGACCGTGCTCGAGATGCTCGAGAACGTGGTGCACTCCGACAAGGGCACGGGCAAGAACGCGAAGATCGACGGCTACCGCGTCGCGGGCAAGACCTCGACCGCGCAGAAAGCTTCGAAGCTCGGTGGCTACGCCGAAGACGAGTACTTCGCGTCGTTCGTCGGTGCAGTGCCGGCGAAGGCACCGCGCGTCGTGATCCTCGTGTCGGTCGATCTCCCGCAGGGCGGGCACTACGGCAACGAGGTCGCCGCGCCGACGTTCGCGACCCTCGGCGCGCGCGTGATGGAGCACCTCGGCGTGCCGCGCGACGACGGCTCGCGACCCACACCCGATCCGATCAAGCTGCTCGCGTCGAGCCACGTGATGGTCGAGGGCTTCACGCCGGTGCTCGACGTCGAGCCGGCGCTGCCGGGCGAACGCGCAGTCGAGGTCGACGGCGGGCTGCCGGATTTCACCGGCCTCACGCTCGCCGAAGCGATCGACGCGGCCGACGAAGCCGGCGTCGTGCTCAAGCCGATCGGCACCGGCATCGCGACGATGCAGGATCACCCGCCCGGCGCGATCGAACCGGGCACCAATGTTCAGGTGCTGTTCGAGCCGCCGAAATGATCGAAATCGATTCGCCGCGGGCTCGCACTCCCGCGGGATGAGAACGACATCCCTCTTCGTCGCCACGCTCGCGGCCACGGCCGCGTTCGTGCCTCCACAACGCGCACTCGCGCATCACCACGACATCGAAGTGCCCTCGATGCCGGCGAGCCTCGAGGTGCCGCCGGGCAACGAGGTCTATCTGCTCGTGCATGCGATCGGCACGCAGAACTACGTGTGCTTGCCCACCGCCGGTGGCTACGCGTGGTCGTTCTGGGGACCGCAGGCGATCTTGTTCGACGACGACGACGATCAGAAGCTCTCGCACTACCTCAGCCCCGACGGAGGTGGCACCGCGCGGCCGACGTGGACGCACTCGAAGGACTCGAGCACGGTGTGGGGCGCGGCGCAGGCGAGCGCGACGTCGGTGACCGATCCCGACTTCGTCGAAGCCGGATCGATCCCGTGGTTGCTGCTCGCGATCGTCGACAGTGAAGACGGACCCGGCGGCGGTCACAAGCTCTCCGACACCACGTTCATCCAGCGGCTCGACACCGCCGGCGGTGTCGCGCCCGCAGGTGGATGCGCCGTCCTTGCCGACGTCGGCAAGCGCGTCTTCGTGCCCTACACGACCGACTACTACTTCTGGCGATCGGAGTAACCAAAGCGGTTCGCCGAAGCCGGGGTGTGTCGCACAGCAAGTGACACACCCCGACGTCGGCGCTTTAGTTTCAAGTCAAACCAGGATCAAGTCAGATAAGCCAAGTCGCGGGCGTCTCTGTCGGATTCGCACCACAGTGAGTGCAACGACCGAGCCCATCGTGGTTTCGCGGAGTTGTGCGTTGGCGCCCTTCTCCACACGACGCGGGCGTCGTGGCGGCGCGCCGCGATCACGACGCGCGCGTCAGCACCGTGGTCGCCGCCTGCGATCAACGCGGTAGCTTCGCGAGCACGCCCGCGAGCCCGCCGAGATCGCGATCGACGTGCAGCGCCTGACAGCCGGCCGCGCGCGCACCTTCGATGTCGTCCTCGTCGTTGTCGCCGACGTGCACGAGCTCGAACGGCACCACGCCGAGCTCCGCGCACGTGAACGCGAAGATGCGCGCGTCGGGCTTCTCGACGCCGAGCTCCGCGGAGATCGACAGCACGTCGATGTGCTCGAGCACGCCGAGCCCCTCCAACGTCTCGCGCAGGCGCTCGTCCCAATTCGAGATCACCGCGATGCCGAAGCCGTGCGCACGCAGTCGCGCGAGCGTGGGCAACGCGTCGTCGGCGAGCCGCCACGCCGAGGGATCCGCGTAGTGACCGTAGAGCTCGTCGACCAACGCCGGTGCATCGCAACCGGTCGCGCGCTCGACCACCGCCGCCCAGTACGTTCGCCACCCGCGATCACCGGTGCGCAGCGATCGCAGCGATCGCATCGCGTCGGGTAGCGCGGCCGCGATCGCTTCGATGCGTCGCGTCCCGCCGTGATCGCGTGCGAGCTCGTAGTAGGTCGACGCCACCGAGACGCGCGGCAGCAGCAACGTGCCCGCCGCGTCGATCGAGAACGCCCGCGTGCCCCCATCGATCGCGTGTGCCACGTTCGGCCTCAGGGCCGGCGACGCGCCACGATGAGGTACTCGCCCAGGCCCGGCCGCGCGAGGTTCGGGCCGACCGTGCGTGCACGCGACACGACGCTCGCGGGCGTCGTGGTGGGCACGCGATCACGGCGCGCCGGCGCCACCGTGCGCGTGAGCGCGTAGGTGGTATCGACGGGCGCGGTGCGATCGGTGTCGTCGGGCTTCCGCATGGGCCGGCGGGTTGTACCAATGCTCGGCCTCCGACGGAAGCCCTGCAAGCACCCACGCAGCTTTTTCGCGGCGAAGCCGAGAGACAATTCGAACAGCGCGAACGCGACTGCGCGGCCGAGCGGTCACAGCTCGACGAGGCCGGCGTCGCCTTCGCGCGACGCCGATGGCGGCGCAACGCGTGTGGCCCCCATTGCCTCCATCGCACGCTCGTACGCATCCGCGCGCAGCTCGAGCGCGCGCTCGTGCGCCTCGAGCTCGCGCTCCCACGCCTCGGCTTGCTGCTCCATCGCTTCCGCGCGGTGCTCGAGCGCCTCGGCTTCGATGTCGAGGGCGTCGTCGAACGCGTCCTCGAACGCGGCCTCGATCTCGTGCTCGATCATCCCATCGATCCCGTGCAAATCGATCCCGATGTGGCCGTGCCACGGCATGCCGAGCGGCCAGGCATCCCACCACATGCCGCCCTCGATGATGATGTGCAGGTGGTCGCCGCCTTCGCGCATCGGAGGCTGCGGCGGCTGCGGAGGCGGAGGCGGCGGCGCGACCGGGCGCGGAGCGGCGACGTCGAGATGCACCGTCTCGCCGGTGCCGGCGATGCGCACGCGGGCGCGATCGCTGCGGCCATCCGCGAGCACGTCTTCGACGACGATCGTAGTCGGCATCGCGGCGAGGCCCATTGCGGGCGCGGCCGGCGGAGCACTCGTGGCCGCGCTCGCGCTCACACCCGGAGCGAGCCACGCGATCGCACCGAGCAACCCGAGCGCCGTACCCACGCGCCATGCGGGTGCGAGCTCGGCGACCGCCCGACGGCGCTCGTCGAGCAGCCGTGTGATCCGACGGACGATCGGCGAGCGCGAGCTGGCCATCGTCGACGCGAGCGGCACGACCGGGTGATGCTCGACCCACGCGGCCACCTCGGCGAGGCACTTCGCGAGGTGCACGCCGGTGCCGCTGTGGCGCGCGGCCCAGTCGTCGCACTGGTACTCGGCGCACTCTTCGAGCTTGCGGCGCACGAGGTGATGCAGCGGCTGGAAGAAGAACACCGCCTCGACGAGCGCGCTCGCGACCTGCCAAGCGGGATCGCGGCGCAGCACGTGCGCGAGCTCGTGGGCGAGCATGCTCTCTTGTTGTTG
>DASZPU010000326.1:0-16624 GCA_035550195.1 Nannocystaceae bacterium | reverse complement strand
CGCTGCTGGCCCGCGAACATCACCCCGAGCGGGATGCGGATCGCTCCGTGGCCGCTGCTCATGCTGCGCACCGCGTCGGCGCCGGTGACTCGCACGCCGCGCGCGGGCACCAGCTCGAGCTCGGCTTGCGCCGCAGATGTCGACGCGAGCAGCTGCACCTCGCGCTCGACGATGCTGGGCAGCTCCTTGGAGCTCTCGATGTGATAGAGGCGCCCGCTCGAGCGCACCGCGAAGGCATCGAGCGTCTGCTCGTCGTAGTCGAGGCCGACGCCGAGCGCGGTGACTTGGATGCCGTGGCCCATGCCGACCTCGGCGACGTTGCCGAGCGTGTTCGGATCGGTCGGGCCCGCGGTCGCTTGGCCGTCGGACACGACGACGACGCGACGCACGAGATACTCCTCGGGCGCGTGCAAGAGCGCCATCTCGGCGGTCTTCACCCCGTCGTGCAGCGCGGTGCCACCGGATGCGTCGAGCTCGGCGATCGTCGCGATCGCACGCTTGCGGCTCTGCGGTCCGAGCACGGTGGGCTCGATGATCGTGCGCGCGTGGCTGTCGAAGGTGACGAGCGCGAGCAGATCGCCGTCTTGCATCGACTCGACCACCTTGCGCGCGGCTTCGCGGGCGTGCTTGATGGGATCGCCCTGCATCGATCCGCTGGTGTCGATCGACAGCGCGATCGCCAGTGGCACGCGCGGCATTGCGGCCTTCGGCACGTCGACCCACACGCCCACGAGCTGATCCGCTTGCGACGCGAGCATGAAGTCGCTGGCTGCGGCGCCGCCGATCCACGTCGTCGCGATCGCAGCGGTGCGATCGGGTTGCGCGTCGGGCTCGACCTGCGACGGATCCTCCGGCGCCGTGTGCGTCTGCGCGAGCGGCCCGGGCTGTGGGCTCGCGATGCGAGCAGCGTTGGCGTTGGCACAACCGCACACGAGCGCGGCGAGAGCGATCGCAAAGGCGCGACGAGACATGGCAGGCCCCTTCGGCAGGCGCGTCGGCCCGGCCGCGCCCGTGCCTACGCGCGAGCACTGCGGTCGGTCTGCGACGGTCCTCGAAATTCGTTTCGAGCCCTGCGCACCCGGGCGGTATGGTCCGCCGGGCGTGGAGTCGCTCAATCGACTGCTCGAGCTCGTTGCCCGGGAGCTGCGTGCCGACGACGTGCGCATCGAGCTGGGGTTGCGACCGCCGCGTGAGCACGATGCGTGGTGCGAGCTCGCGGGGGGCTTCCGCCTGATCGCGGTGTTCGATCAGGTACCGGGGGATCTCGAGGATCGCCGCGCGCGATTGTCGACGCTGGCCGAGACCTTCTCGACCACCATCGATGCTGCGCTCGCGCATGCGCCCCACGTCGGCACCGGCGTCGAGCTGGCCACGCATGCGCTCGACGAGACGCTCGCGACGCTCGCTCGCGTCGCATCGGCGATCGCGGCCGTGGTGGTCGACGATCGCTCGCCGGTGATCTGGGGCAGCTCGCTCGCGCCGCGCGGCCCCGAGGATGCCGACGTCGCCGCGTGGGTCTCTGCGGCGGCGCAGTCGGCTGCGCGCGGTGGGCTCGACCTCGCGACGCTGCTCACCGGATCGTCCGAGCCGCTCGAGTCGACGCTGGTCGCCGCAGGCTTGAACGCCGACGATCGCACCCGTATCGCGCGCGCGGTCGGCCGCATCCACGGTCAGGGCTTGCATCGCACGCACGAGCAGTGGGTCGCGTTCGTGGCGACGATGCGCGCGATCGCATGGGCGCGTCGCAGCGCCGCCGACGAGAAGACGTCGAGTGGCGACGAGCTCGGCATCTTGTCGCGCGGCTTCGCGGGCATCTATCGCTTGGTGCTCGTCTTCCGCGGCACGTGGTCCGAGCTGCACGCGGAAGCGGCGGCCATCCGCGCGCTGCCGACGATCGAACGCATGGTCGCGAACCTGCCTCCGATCGAGCCGGGCCCCGGTGGCGGCGGCCACGTGGTGCGCCTCTTCCCCCCGCGCGGCTGACCGAAAAGCGGCCAACGCGAGGGGGTCTCGCGCCGAGACCCCCCGCTGCGTGGACGAAATCGGCCTCACCGCCGATCGAGATCGGCGCGCCCGATCGGATCAGCCGCAGCCGCCGCAGAAGTCGCAGGCGAGGCCGCAGACGCCCGACCAGCTGGTCGAGCAGCAGCTCGGCAAGATGCCGCAGACGCAGGCCTCGCAGGAGCAGCCGCCGCAGCCGGGGCCCGGATTCGCGGTGCAGCCGTCGAAGCCACAGTCGCCGCAGTCTTCGGCGCACGTCTCACAGCTCTCGTCGAAGTCGCAGAGCCCGTCGCCGCAGATCGAGCACGAGCCGCAGTCGATGTCGCAGCTGAAGCAGTCCTCGAAGCCGGTGCAGCTGCCGTCGCCGCACACGTCGCCCATGCCGCACTGACCACAGGCCGGGCACGCGTCCTGGCAGCAGTCGCCGAGGCCCACGCACGCGCTGTCGCACCAGCATTGTCCCGGCGCGAAGCCTCCGCATGCACCCGGTGCTGCGCAACCGCAGTCGCCCGCGCAGTTGAACTGATCTTCGCCGTTGTTGCACTGACCGTCGCCGCAGAACAAGCAGCCGCCGCAATCCGACGGGCAGTTCGCGCACGACTCACCGACGAGCGCGTTGCACAGACCATCGCCGCACTGCGGGCCACACATCCCGCAGTCCTGCGGGCAGCTGTTGCACGACTCGCCCGCGAGTGGTGCACACGTGCCGTCACCGCAGCCTGCACACGCGCCGCAGTCCTGCATGCAGCTCGTGCACGACTCGCCTTGACCGGGCTCGCACACGCCGTTGCCACACGTCGGGCACAACCCGCAGTCCGAGCTGCACGTCGCGCACGATTCACCCGCACCGGGCTCGCACGTACCGTCGCCACAGGAGTTGCAGTCGCCGCAATCGTCGGGGCAGCTCACGCACGACTCGCCCGCGACCGGGTCGCACACGCCGTCGCCACACGCCGGGCACGGGCCGCAATCGGCCGGACACGTGAAGCAGAACTCACCGCTCGCCGCATCGCACACCGCATCGCCGCAGGTCGGGCACGCACCGCAGTCGATCGCACAGTTGAAGCAGAACTCGCCGCCCGGCGAGTCGCAGAACGCATCGCCGCAGAAGCCACACGGGCCGCAGTCGACCGCGCAGTTGAAGCACGCTTCACCGATCGAGCCGTCGCACAGCCCATCGCCGCAGCTCGGGCAGTCGCCGCAGTCCTGCGGGCAGCTGTCGCAGAACTCGCCGAGCTGCGCATCGCAGAAGCCGTCGCCGCAGCCCGCACACTGGCCGCAGTCTTGCGGGCAGTTGAAGCAGAACTCCGCCGCATCGGGGTTGCAGAAGCCGTCGCCACACACGTCGCACGGACCGCAGTCGCTCGGGCAGCTGCCGCAGAACTCGCCGACATCCGGATCGCAGAAGCCGTCACCGCACAGATCACAGGGCCCGCAATCGTCGGGGCACGAGAAGCAGAACTCGCCGGCGAACGGATCGCACTCGCCGTCACCGCAGCCCGCACAATCGCCGCAGTCCTCGGGGCACGAGAAGCAGAACTCGCCCTGGAACGGATCGCACGACCCGTCGCCGCAGGTGTCACAACCGCCGCAGTCCTCGGGACACGTGAAGCAGAACTCGCCGGAGAACGGATCGCAGATGCCGTCGCCGCACTGATCGCACGGGCCGCAATCGGCCGGGCACGAGAAGCAGAACTCCGCGGAGAACGGATCGCACACGCCGTCGCCACACTCGCTGCACTCGCCGCAGTCCTCGGGGCAGGTGAAACAGATCTCACCGGAGAACGGATCGCACTGACCGTCGCCGCACTCGCTGCACTCGCCGCAGTCTTCCGGGCAGGTGAAGCAGAGCTCGCCGTTGAACGGATCGCACTGACCGTCGCCGCAGTCTTCGCAGGTGTTGCAGTCGACCGGGCACGAGAAGCAGAACTCGCCCTGACCGGGGTCGCAGAAGCCGTCGCCGCAGCGATCGCACTCGAAGCAATCCTGCGGGCAGCTCTCGCACTCTTCGCCGAACTCGGGCTCGCAGAAACCGTTGCCGCACGGCGTGCACGGGCCGCAGTCGACCTCGCACCAGTCGCAGTTCTCACCGACGTTGCCGTCGCAGAAGAAGTCGCCACAGAAGGAACAGTTGCCGCAATCCTGCGGGCACGTGTTGCAGTCCTCGGGCGCGATGCACTGGTTGTCGCCGCACGTCTGCGTGCACACGCCGCAATCGCCGGGGCAATCCTCGCAGTCTTCAGGGCCTTCGCAGACGAGGTCGCCGCAGATCGTGTTGCCGTCGGTGTCGGTGTCGCTCGTGGTGCTCTCGGTGTCGCTCGAGCTGTACTTCGTGAAGCCGAAATCGGTACGACCGCAGCTGCCGATCATCAGCATCGCGAACAGGACAGCAAGCCACGTCTTCGGGTTCGGCCCGTACGGGCCGAGTAGATCAAACCGGGCCATCACGACAACCTCGCTGCGCAACCGTCCAGCTTCAAAGCCTAACACGCTCGTTCGAATCGCCCATGAAATGTGGCTGCGACACGAGACCGCAGCGGGCGGAGCGCCCGCGCGCCCGAAAGCGAGCGGTGCTCGTCTTCCATGGCGCGCGCACGCGCTGCGCTTCAACGCTGCGGAGGCCAGCCCGGACCGCTGCCCGGCGGGGGTTGCTGCGGCGGGTAGGAGGATTGCGCCGGCGGGAGCATCGGTGTGACCGCGGCCGTCCATGCGGTGCCGTCGTGCCAGCGCAGATAGCCGGGCGCCGCGGGATCGGGATACCAACCCGGCAACGCGAGCTGCGTCGGCGCGGCGTCGAGCTTCGGACGGATCGCGGCGAGATATGCGATCGCAGCGGGCAACCCGGCGAGCAGCGTGAGCAGCAACCAGAGCGTCTTGTCCTGCTTGATCGCCTTGAAGCTCTGATCGGGTCGGCGCGCGACGTCGACGATCGCCCAGATGTGCACGCCCACGAGCGCGAAGACGAAGACGAAGACGAGACCGATCATCCCGGGAGTCCGTACGCGACGAAGCCACCGTGATTCATCGTGGGCTCGGTGAAGAACCAGAAACCGTGGCCCACGTAGAGCGTGCCGTCGACGACCGAGAAGCCGCCGCCGATGTCACCGCCCGGCATCACGCTCCACAGCTCGACGCCGGTCGCGGCATCGAGCGCGTGCACGGTGCCGTCGATCGTGCCTTGGAAGACGACGCCGCCGGCCCACGTCGTCGCGCCGAACGCCGGGAAGGGCAGTGGCCGCTGCCACAGCTGTGTGCCGTCTTCGGCCGACAGCGCGAACATGCTGGAGTGGTTCGCGGGATCGTCGAACTCGAAGATGCTGGTGGCCCACTCGTTGCTCGCGACCCAGATCGTGCCGTCGCCGACGGCGGCGGTCGTCATCACGCCGCCGAGGTGGCTGCCTTCGGTGAGCTGCACCGCCCACACGGTCTCGCCGTCGTCGCGATCGAGCACCGCATACACACCGGCCTTGTCGCCGACGCCGAGCACGTCGCGATCGCCGATGGTGAAGAGATTGGGCGCGGCGCCGATGTCCGCGTCGGGACCCTGCGGCTGCTGCATGAAGATCGTGTAGACGTCGTCTTCGGTGAACTGCCGCGACCACACGATCGCGCCGGTGGCGAGCTCGAGCGCGAGCACCGAGTCCGACAGCGGTGAAGCCGGCGGCTCGTAGGTGTTGCCGGTGCCGATATAGAGGATCGCGCGCTCCTCGTCGTACGCGGCGCTCGACCACACCGACACGCCTGCGCCCGCCTGCGCATCGTCGGTGGTGGTGTAGCGGCGCCACAGCTCGGTGCCGTCGTCGGGATCCAGCGCGACGACGCTGCCGCGGAACGTGTAGTCGTCGAGTGTCTCGCTGAGCTCGATCGATGCGACGCCGATCACGAGCCGATCGCCCGCGAGGATCGGCGAGCTGAAGATGCCGGCGTTCGGATGCGCGTCGAGCTCGACGCGCCAGATCACTTCACCGGTTTCGCGATCGAGCGCGTGCAACCAGCCGTCGTCGTCTCCGACGAACACGCGATCGGTGGTGACGAGCGGCGAGTCGTTCACCTGCGCAGCGACGTCGGTCGTCCACCGCGGCGTGCCGTCGACGACGTCGCGCGCGTGAACGAGGCCGCCCCAGTCACCGAAGTACACGACACCGCCGACGACCGCCGGCGTGCTGGTGACCCCCGCGAGATCGTCGACCTGCCAGCGCGGCTGCAAGCACGCGACGCTCGACGGATCGATCGCGCGCTCGGCCTCGTTGTAGCGCGAGTTGTTCGCGTCGAGCCCATAGCGTTCCCATGCCGTCGGCGGGCCGAACATGAAGGGGCCCTCACACATGCGTCCGCCGCTGCTGCTCGACTCGTCGACCGCGCCGCTGCTCGTGTCGCTCGTGCCCGACGAGCTCGAGCTCTCGGTGCTCGCCGCGGCTGTCGACGAGCTCCCACCCTCCGCCGCCGGCGGGCCCTCACTGCATGCAACGAGCAACGCGAACGTGAGCGTGCGCTTCATCCGAGGCTCGCATCGTACACCGCAGTAGGCCCGCGGATTTCGTGACGGATTCACGCTGCGGCCTGCATGGGCGCTGGCATGCCCACGACCGCCGCTCCCCGAGGCTCGCAGCTGCTCGTTCTCGTCGCGCTCGCGGCTTGCGGGAAGGACTCCGACCCCGCGGCCGATACCGATACGACCACCGGCGGCGACGCGAGCTCGACCGCGTCGTCGACGATCTCCACGAGCCCGAGCAGTGGTGTCGACGACGATCCGAGCACTGCGGACGGACCGATGGACGACAGCGAGTCCGGCGACGCATCGAGCGACGACGCGGCGAGCAGCGACGACGGTGACAGCGGTCGACCGCCCACGACGATGTGCGACGAGGATCCGCCGGTCACCGATGCACCACCGCCGCAGTGGGTCGACGTCACCGGCAACCTCGCGAACCTCGAGTCGGAGTGCGGCAACCTGACGTTGCTCTCCGCGCGGCCGTGCACCGACGAGATCATCGCCGGCGTCGCGCAGCGCGGCTTGTTCATGACCAACGACGGCGGTGCGAGCTGGAATCCGCTCGGCACCGGCCCGGGCTCCGCGGTGATCACGAATCGTCCGTCGGCGATCGTCTACGACCCCGAGCATCCCGAGGTGTTCTGGGAGTCGGGGATCTACAACGGCGGTGGTGTCTATCGCACCGACGATGGTGGCACGACGTTCGTGCAGCTCGGCGACTTCGGACACAACGATCTCGTCAGCGTCGACTTCGGCGATCCCGCGCGCATGACGTTGCTCGCGGGCTCGCACGAGCAACAGCAGCGACTGATGTACTCCAACGACGGCGGCGCGACGTGGGTCGACATCGGACCGAACCTGCCCGCCGATTCGAACTTCAGCTCGGCGCCGCTGGTGATCGACGCGAACACGTTCCTGGTCGGCGCATGCGGCTACGCGCAGGCGCAGTGCGGTGTGTTCCGCAGCACCGATGCCGGCATGACCTGGCAGAACACCTCGCCGGATCTCACGCCGGTCGCACGCCCGTTGTGGGCGAGCGACGGTGCGATCTACTGGTCGCAGATCTACGACTCCGGCATCGCGCGCAGCGACGATCAAGGCGCGTCGTGGCAGAAGGTCTCCGACGGCATCGTGTCGGGCAACCCGGTGGAGCTCGCGGACGGTCGCATCATGGACGTCACCGCGGATCACGTCGTGGTCTCGGAGGATGCGGGCGTGACGTGGACACCGGTCGGCGATCCGCTGCCGTTCAAGCCCGCAGGCGTGACGTTCTCGGCGCAGACGAAGACGATGTACGTTTGGCAGTGGGACTGCGGCAACGTCGTGCTCCCCAACGCGATCGCGAGCGCGGGCTTCGAGGGTTAGTTTGGTCGCGCCCTCCGGCGCTCTTCCTGGCGTCGGGCTCGGGTCACGGATCGTCGGGCACGCCGTTGCTCGCACAGATGCGGGCGTAGATCTCCGCGCTCGCTCGCACCGTGCGTGCCTGCGTCGCGAGATCGAGCGCGAGCAGACCGAAGCGCGTCGACCAGCCTTCGGCCCACTCGAAGTTGTCGACCAGCGACCAGTGGAAGTAGCCGCGCACGTCTACGCCTTTCGCGATCGCGTCGTGCACCGCACGCACGTGATCGAGGAGATAGCGCGGGCGCACGCGATCGTCGTTGTCGAAGATGCCGTTCTCCGTGACGAAGAGCGGAACGCCGAGCGCGGCGAGTCGCTCGAGCTGCGCGGTGAGCCCGGCGGGGTAGGGCGCGCCCCAGTCGCTCGTGGCGGTCTTGATGTTGCCCGCGTCGACGTGCACCCCGAACGCGCGCTGCGGCGCGGTCGCGTCGAACTTCACGCGGTAGCAGCCGTAGTAGTTGAGCCCGATCCAGTCGTAGGCGCCTTGGAGCCCTTCGATCGCGACGCCACGCAGCGACACCGGCGGTGGGACGCGGCCGTGCTGCAGCGCGGAGATCATCGCGCCGTTGAAGATCCAGTCCTGCCCGCGCGCGGCCCCGCGATCGGCTCGGCTCGGGCGCCAGGGCGCGAACATCGGCAGGCTCAGCACGATGCCCACGCGGGCATCGGCGCGCTCGGCCTTCATCGCGCGATAACCCGCCGCGTGTGCGCGCAACAGATTGATCAGCGCCTTCGCGTATGCGCGGCTGCTCTGCTCGCCGGGCGGCCAACGTCCGTTCGCGTAGCCCATCAGCGCGAGCACGTTGGGCTCGTTCAGCGTCGCCCACAGATCGACGACGTCGTCGAGCGAGCGCACGGCCGCGCGTGCGAACGAGGTGAAGCGATCCACGAGCCCGCGATCCCGCCACGAGCCCTTCTCCGTCGCCCACTTCGGCAGCGTGAAGTGGTTGACCGTGACGCACGTCGCCATGCCGAGCGAGCGCGCGTGCGCGAGGATCGCACGATAGCGATCGAACGCAGTGAGATCGAAGACGCCCGGCGAGGGCTCGAGCCGACTCCACTCGAGGCTCATGCGATGCGCGTTCTGACCGAGCTCTGCGGCGCGACTCAGATCTTCTTCGGCGCGCCCGGCCCACCACATCGCAGCGGCCCCGGCACGCGTGCCGTCGACGATGCGCCCGGGCTCGCGCTCCCACGCGGCCCAGTCGCTGTCGCCGTTGCCACCTTCGACCTGATGCGACGCGGTCGCGCTGCCCCAGAGAAAGCCGTCGGGAAATCGCAGCGCCACGCTTCGTTCGAAGGTAGCGCTACCCCTCCGGATTCGTCACGTTCTTGAGCCCCCAGCCCGTCATGTCGCTGTAGGTGTACGGACCGGTCAGGCCGGTGAAGGTATCGAACGCGCCCGTCCCCGGATCGACACGGAACGCCGAGGTGCCCTGATCGACGACCCACACATAGCCGTCGAAGTCGATGCTCACGCCCTTCGCGAGGTTCGACGGCAGCGGGTACATGTTCACGAGCGCCATGCTGTCGCGATCGATCGCGTACACGCCTTCCCAGTCCCACGGATAGTGCGCCATCCACATGATGCCGTCGGCATCTTCTTGGATGCCGAGCCCGGTGAGCGCCGCGTTCGTGTCGAACATCTCGGTGGTGGGATCGAAGCGCGACACGCCGCCGCTGAAGCCGGCGATCCACGGGCGACCGAGCGTGTCGACGGTGAAGCCGTACGGCGAGATCGGTGGCGTCGTCCAGATCTCGTAGGTGTACGTGACGTGGTTGACGCGCACGAGCTCCTGCGCCGCGCCATCGTTGCCGGCGTCGACGAACCAGTAGTCGCCTTCGGGATCGAACGCGCCACCGTACGCGCCGTAGAAGCCGATCTGGATCTCCGGCATCGGGATGATCTGCTCGATGACACCGGTGTCGCCGTCGACCACCACCGTCTCGACCGATCCCGACACGTTGTTCTGCGCGCCGGTGGTCCACGCCTTCTCGTTGACGTAGCCGCAGCCGCCGGGCGCCGGATCGCCGGGCGACCACGCGACCGGACGCTGCGTCGAGTAGTTCATCGGCACGTGCCACGCGATGCACTCTTCGACGCCCCACGGCAGCACGTCCATGCCGCCGGTGCTGGTCTGGATGCCGGCCATGCCGTTGCTCTCCACGCACTCGTCGGTGCTCGCGTAGACCTTGGTGAGCCCACCGGCTCGATTCGCGATCGCGACGTCGCCCGACAGGCTCACCGACGTGCGCGAGGGATTGCCCGCGCCCGGATGCACGAGGTAGCGACCCTCTTCGATGAGCGTCTGCGTGTGGATCTTCGACACCGCGTTCTGCGTCGAGTCGGCGATCCAGATGTACGTGAAGTCGACGCCGCCTCCGCCACCCTTGCCGTCGTCACACGGATCGAGCGGAAGATCGTCGTCGCCACCGTTGACGTCGAACTTGGGACCATCGCCATCGCTGCTCGCAGCTGCGCTCGTGTCCGCGCTCGTCGCGGTCGTCATCGTCGTGCCGACGGAGTCGGTCGCGCCGCCGCTCTCGGTGGGTCCGTCGGCGGAGCTCGACATCGTCGCCGACATCGTGCCGATGCCGCTGGTCCCCTCGGCGCTTCCATCCGCGCGCGTGGGCGAGCCGTCGCCGCCGCAGCCGATGCCGATCGCGCATACCCCCAAGACAGCCACGCGTCGCCCCATGCCACCAGCTTAGCGTGCGTCGGCGCGGTGCGTGCGTGACTTCTCGGCGGAGGTGCTTGGGGGCGCGCGGCCGCTTTGGTATACCGCCGGGCGACATGGGTAACGCGATCACGATGAGCAAGAGCGGGCTGTCCGTGCCCGACGATCCGATCATTCCGTTCGTCGAAGGCGATGGCATCGGGCCCGACATCTGGGCCGCGTCGGTGCGCGTGCTCGATGCTGCGGTGGCGAAGGCCTACGGCGGCAAGAAGAAGATCGAGTGGCTCGAAGTGCTCGCGGGCGAAAAGGCCCACACGAAGACCGGCGAGTGGTTGCCGGGTCCGACGATGGATGCGTTCCGCAAGTACCTCGTCGGCATCAAGGGGCCGCTCACGACTCCGGTCGGCGGTGGCATCCGCAGCCTCAACGTCGCACTGCGACAGACGCTCGATCTCTACACGTGTCTGCGTCCGGTGCGGTGGTTCAAGGGCGTGCCCTCGCCGGTGAAGCACCCCGAGCTCGTCGACATGGTGATCTTCCGCGAGAACACCGAAGACATCTACGCGGGCATCGAGTTCCAGGCCGGCACCGACGACGCGAACAAGTTCAAGGCGTGGTTCGCCGAGGCGTTCCCGCAGCGCTACGCGAAGGTGCGCTTCCCGGAGACCACCGGCTTCGGCATCAAGCCGGTGTCGCAACAAGGCACCGCGCGACTCGTGCGTGCCGCGTTCCGCTACGCGTTCGAGAACAAGCTGCCCAGCGTGACGCTCGTCCACAAGGGCAACATCATGAAGTACACCGAAGGTGCCTTCCGCGACTGGGGCTACGAGCTCGCGAAGACGGAGTGGGGCGCCACCGATCTCGACGGTGGTCCGTGGCAGGTCATCAAGAAGGACGGCCACGAGGTGATCGTGAAGGACGTCATCGCCGACGCGATGCTGCAGCAGGTGCTCACGCGTCCCTCCGAGTACTCGGTGATCGCGACGCTCAACCTCAACGGTGACTACCTGAGCGATGCGCTCGCGGCCCAGGTCGGCGGCATCGGCATCGCGCCCGGCGGCAACATCAACTACGACACCGGTGCGGCGATCTTCGAGGCCACGCACGGCACGGCGCCGAAGTACGCCGGCCAGGACAAGGTGAACCCCGGCAGCGTGATCCTCTCGGGCGAGATGATGCTCCGCTACATGGGATGGACGCAGGCGGCCGATCTCGTGATCAAGGGCATGGACGGGGCGATCAGCGCCAAGAAGGTCACCTACGACTTCCATCGCATGATGGAGGGCGCGACGCTGCGCAAGTGCAGCGAGTTCGGCGACGACGTCATCGCCGCCATGTAGTGCTTGCGCACCAGGGTTGTTCCGCGCAACCCTGGTGTCGTGGGTTTCGCGGATGTGCGTCGTCGGTTGCCGGTGGTGGAGTCACTGCCGCGATCGCGCACGCGTTGGGCGAAGCCATTGGCGCCGGGCGAGCGACCGACGCCGAAGGTGGCGGTCTGGGAATTCACGCTCGCGTGCGATCAGAAGTGCCGCGCGTGTGGTCCGCGTGCCGGTGATGCACGTGCGAACGAGCTGACCACCGACGAAGCGTTGCGACTGGTCGGCGAGCTCGCGGAAATCGGCGTCGGTGAGGTCGATCTGATCGGCGGCGAGGCGTATCTGCGGCCCGATGTGCTCTTGGTGATCCGGGCGATCCGCGAGGCCGGCATGAAGGCGTCGATGGTGACTGGTGGGCTCGGGCTCACGCGCGCGCGCGCCGATGGCTTGGCGGAAGCGGGGCTGCAGCTCGTGTCGGTGTCGATCGACGGGCTCGAAGCCAGCCACGAAGCGCTGCGTGGCACGCCCGGTGGATGGGCGCGCGCGTTCGCGGCGCTGGCCAATGCGCGCGCGGCCGGGATCGCGATCGCATCGAACACGCAGATCAATGCGCAGAGTCGCCATGATCTCGTCGCGCTCGGCGAGCGCCTCGCCGACGCCGGCATTCGATCGTGGCAGCTCTTCTTGACGATCGCGCACGGCAACGCGGCCGATCATCCCGAGCTGCTGTTGCAGCCCTACGAGCTCGTCGAGGTGTTCGATGCGCTCGAGCTCGTCGTCGCCAATGCGCGTGCGCGCGGCATCACGATCTGGCCGGGCAACAACCTCGGCTACTTCGGGCCGCTCGAGCACGAGCTGCGGCGCGCGCAGAACGTCGGTGGTCACTATCGCGGATGTCAGGCGGGGCTCACCGGCATCGGCATCGAAGCGGACGGGCACATCAAGAGCTGCCCGAGCCTCGGCGGGCCGTCGAACACCGGTGGGAGCTGGCGCGAGCACGGCCTGCGTGCGCTGTGGGAGCGCGCGGAGCCGATGCGCTACGTCGAGTCGCGCACCGTCGACGATCTGTGGGGTTGGTGCCGCGAGTGCTACTACGCGGACACGTGCATGGCGGGCTGCACCGCGACCAGCGAGCCGTTGCTCGGGCGGCCGGGCAACAATCCCTATTGTCATCATCGTGCGCTCGAGCTCGCGAAGGTCGGGCTGCGCGAGCGCGTCGAGCAGGTCGCGACGGCGGAGCCGCTGCCGTTCGCGCATGGTTTGTTCCGCGTGGTGCGGGAGCGCATCGACGACGGGACGGTGGTCGAGATCGAAGCGCCTCGCACCTCGCGCGCAGAGGATCCGCGCGGGCCGGGCCGAGTACTAGCGCTGGAGGTGACCTGATGGAAACGATGCAACGTTGTGGTGGTTGTCGACGACACGTGCGTGCGCACGAAATGGCGTGTCCGTTCTGCGGTGGCGCGGTCGGACTCGTCATGGTGTGGCCGGCGCGCTGGGTCGCGATCGCGTTGGTGGGCACGCTGGCGGCGTGCGCCGATCGTGCGGTGCAGACGAGCGATGGCTCCGCGGACGGATCGAGCGGCGAGACGACGAACGTCGGCACGACGACGTCGAGCACGAATCCGACGATGACGACCGATGTGAGCACGAGCGGCTTCGACACCGGCATCGTCGACACGAGCAGCGCGGTCGAGACCGGGCTTTCTTCGGTCGGCTTCATCTACGGCGATCCCGAGACGGGTGAGCCGCCGCCGATCGAGTGCGATGTGTGGATGCAGGACTGCCCGGAAGGCGAGAAGTGCGTGCCGTGGGCGAACGACGGCGGCGAAGTGTGGAACGCGACGCGTTGCGCACCGGTCGAGCCCGATCCCGATCTGCCCGGCGAAGCCTGTCAGGTCGAAGGCAGTCCCTTCAGTGGCATCGATACGTGCGCGCTCGGATCGATCTGTTGGAACGTGGATCTCGGGACGCTCGAAGGCACATGCGTCGCGCAGTGCATCGGCAGCGCGGACAATCCCTTGTGCGCAGACGCGGACCAAGGCTGCGTCACCGGAGACGACACCGTCCTCAACCTGTGCCTCGACTTCTGCGATCCGATCACGCCCGCGTGCGCAGTCGGTGAAACCTGTATTCCGTCGGGCGACGAGTTCTACTGTGCCCCCGATGCATCGGGCGACGAAGGGCAGCACGGCGATCCGTGCGAGATGGTCAACGGCTGCGATCCGGGCCTCTTCTGCGCGAGCGTCGAGGCGGTGCCGAACTGCAGGGGCGCGATCGGATGTTGCGCCGAGTTCTGCGACGCCACGATGGCGCCCGACGAGCAGTGCACCGGCTTCGCCGAGGGTGAAGAGTGCGTGCCCTGGTACGCGCAAGGCAACGCGCCCGACGGGTTGGAGGACATCGGCATCTGCGTGCTCCCGGAGTGACAAGGGCACGCGCCGACGCCGACTAGAAGCGCAGCGCGAGCTCGAGCTGCGCAGCGATCGGCGACTGGAATCGCGTCGCGACCCCGTAGTTGCCCTGTCGCGTCACCACTTCGCGCTGGAAGAACGCCGACGGGTCGGCGGAGTGCTGCGCCTTCGCGTGCGCGAGATCGGAACGATCACCACCGGCGATCGGTCGCGCGGTGTCGTACGAGTAGACCTCGTCGACGCGCATCGCCATCCTCGCGTTGGTCACGTTGAACCAACGGATCGCGAGCTCGAGCTCGAGATCCGCCGGGAGCGGATACGCGTACGAGAAGCCGAGGTTCCACTGATAGCTCGGGCGGAGGTGGCCGCCGGCGCCGCGTGGGAGCAGGTACACCGGAAACAGCCCCGGGTAGCGCTCGTGCCCCGCGCGCAGCGAGATCGGGTAACCCGAGCTGAAACGCAGCGCGCTCGCCAACGTGAGTCGACCGGACTCGCCGAGGTCGAACGAGTAGAACGCCTCGAGTCGCACGCGGTGCGGTGCGTTGGCCGAGAGCGGCCCGAAGCTGTTGCGTACCAGCTCGGGTAGATCGTACTGCGTGCTCGCACCGAGATCGATCGGCCCGCTCAGCGGATCGACGAAGCCGTCGTAGTTGCCGATGAGGCGGCTGTACGTGTAGCTCGCCGCCAACGTCCAGTTTCGCGAGAAGCGCTTGCGCAGCTCGAACGTGAACGCGTCGAAGCTGCGACGCGGACGCGCGAACGCCGAGCCCACGCGCCGAAACGCGTCTTCGAGTTGCTCGCAGCGCGCGAGCTCGCGTGCGATCGACCCGCGTCCCGGATCGTCCAGCGTCCGGGCCGCGAGGTCCGACTGCAGCTGTCGGCACTGCGCGGCCTGCTTGCGCACGTCGTCGTCCGCGACCCCGACACCGGGATTCGCGAGGATGACGTCGAGCCCACCGTTGGTCGAGACGTCCTCGACTGCACGCCCGAGATCGTTGTGCAGCCAGCGCACGCCGAGGATCAGGTCCTCCACGATCTCTTGCTCGTAGCCGGCCTGGAACTGTTGGTTGTACTGCCCGCGCAGATGCGGAACGTGGCCCGCACCGAGCGGTTGCGTCGCGCCTGCGTCGGTGTCGGGACAGCGCTCGGTCGGTTGTCCGTTCGCGAAGCGATCCAGCGTGCGCCCGTCGACGACGACCTGGCGATCGACGCAGTCGGAGTTGCGATAGCTGCGCTGCACGTTCACCCGACCACCGAGCACGCGGCTGGCCAACATGAGCGGCAGCGGCTGGTAGAACCATCCGTAGCTCGCGAACAGTCGACTGCGTCCTTCGTCGGTCCAGTCGTAGCTGAGCCCGATGCGCGGCGCGACGTTGTCCCACAGCAGCACGGCACGGCGGCCGAACACGTCGCGGAGGTCTTGCAGCTCCCAGCGCACGCCGAGGCTGAGGAACAGATTCGAGCGGATCGCCCACTTGTCCTGCAGGTACAGCCCGTAGTTCTGCGTCGAGACACGCGCGCGATAGCCATCGACGCGCGTCGCGGCGCCCGACGCATCGGTGATCGCACGGAGCTGGCCCAGCTCGCGATGCACACGGCCGTAACCGATCGTCACGCGCCGATCGGGATCGTCGACGTCCGCGAAGACGAAGCGATGGTTGTCCACGCGCTCGCCGGGTTCTTCGTGCTGGAAATCATCCGCGTTGCGGCCGCTGTAGCGCGACTCCTCGCGGCTCTCGGCGTGATCCACCTGCGCGCCGTACGAGAGTCGATGCGCGCCCGCGGCGTTGAAGTAGTGCGTGAACGCGACGCGCCCCGCGACGTCGCGCGTGCGCCAGCGCTGGTACTGCCCCATTCCGCCGGAGAGCCACTGCCGCACCGGACACGTCGCGCCTCCGGCCGCACCGCAGGCCGCTTCGACGCCGGGCACTCGCTGCAGCGCGTCGTCGCGATCGAGCAGCGCGGCGAGGCTCGTGCCCGCGTTCGAGTACTCCTGCGTCGCGACCTCGTCGCGCAGCGTCGCATGATCGAGCTTCCAACCCTGGATGCTCACACCTTCGGAGTAGCTGAGCCCGGCATCGAGCTCGAGCCGGTCGTCCGCGAGCCGGCCGCGATAGCCGAGCGTCGCCAACGTCGCGTTGCTGCGATCGCTACCGAAGGTGCCGCCGAGGAGGCCGTCGGAGACGCGCGTCGTACCACCGAACGGATCGACACCACCGCTCGACGGCGACGCGTGTCCATCGGCGACCTGCTGGCGATAGGATCTGCGCGCGAAGCCGGGGGTCGAGAGCACCGTGAGCTCGAGCCGATGCCGCGGATTGATGGCCC
>DASZPU010000325.1:0-1896 GCA_035550195.1 Nannocystaceae bacterium | reverse complement strand
CCCCCCCCCGCCGCCGTGCGGCGGTTGCTCGAGAGCGCTGTCCGCCTCTGGCGGCCACCGCTCTCGGCAATTCTCCTCGAGCTAGTCGGACGACAGTAGGCCGCCGATCGTGATCTCCAGGTTGCTGCGCACCAGCGCGACCAGGCTCTCGAACTGCGCGCGGTCGAGGCCGAGCTCGTCGCAGAGGCGGCGGCGGGTGCCGCGGAGCAGCTCTTCGCGGATGCGGGCGAGCCAGCGCGCGGCGGTGGCTCGGTGCACGCCGAGCACGGTCGCGAGCTGATCCAAGGTGAGGCCGTCGACGAAGCGGTAGCGCAGCACCGCGCGATCTTCGGGGTCGAGCGCGTCGAAGCTCGCACGCAACGCGCCACGCAGGTGCTCGCGCTGCGAGCTGCGCACGTAGGACAGCTCCAGGTCCCAGCTCGCGGCAACGTCGATCACGTCGGGCATCGCGACCGCGTCGTCGCTGGTGCCGCGCAGTACCGAGATCGTCTCGCGCACCGTCACCGCGCGCACCCAGTTCTGCAGCGCCCCGCGCCCCGAGTAGCGCGCGAGCTTGCCTCCGGGTGGCAACAGCTTCGCGAGCACGATCTGCCGCACGTCCTCGGCCACCGACTCGGCCGCGCGCACGCGGGCGATCGCGTGGTCGATGTCGCCGCGATGCAGGCGATGGAAGCACACGATCGCGTTCGCATCGCCGTCGACGCAGGCATCGGCGAGCGCGATCGCAGCGTGATCGAGCGCCGCGATCGCCGAGCCGTCGGGCGTCGCCGCAGCGAGTCGCGTCGCGAGCGATCGCACGTGTCGCGCGAGCGTCGGCGCAGGGCAGGGCGCCGGCGGTCGCGCGCAGGCATGCGCCTGCTCCAGCGCAGCGTCGAGGCCGGGCAGCTCGCTCCACGCCCCGCGCACCTCGTCGGGCAACGCAGCCGCGAAGAGCTCGCTCGTGCGCTGCATCGCGCTAGCATACGCCCGTTCGTGGACTGCCTGGAGACGAGCCAGCTGCTCGCGCTCGCGCTCGGTGAGTGCGACGACGCTGCACGCGGAGCCGCGCTCGCGCACGCGGCCACCTGCGAGACGTGCCGACAGGCGATCGCGGGCGTCGCGAAGGCGGTGCGATCCGATCTCGACGGCGCGTGGGGATCGAGCGACGAGCGCGAGGTGCTCGCGGCCGGTGAAGCCCACCCACCGGGCCAGCTCGGTCGCTATCGCATCGAGCGCGTGATCGGTCGCGGTGCGATGGGCGTCGTGTACGAGGCCTTCGATCCGCTGCTGCGTCGACGCGTCGCGATCAAGCGCATCCACTCGCGCGAGCTCGGTCAGCGTCTGCGTCACGAAGCGCAGGTGCTCGCACGGCTCGCCGATCCCCACGTGGTCGCGGTGCTCGAAGCCGGACCCGACTGGATCGCGATGGAGCTCGTCGAAGGCGAGACGCTCGCACGCTGGCAACGCGATCGTCCGTGGCCAGCCGTGCTCGCCGCGTATCTGCAGGCCGCGCGCGGGCTCGCGGCCGCGCATGCGCTCGGCGTGGTGCACCGCGACTTCAAACCCAGCAACGTGCTCGTGCGCACCGGTGATCACGGCGCGTTCGTGCGCGTCGCCGACTTCGGCCTCGCGACCGCGCTCGATCACGGCAGCGACGACATCCTCGTGAGCGGCAGCGGCGGCATGGTCGGCACGCCGGCCTACATGGCACCCGAGCAGTTCCTCGGTCGCGTCGCGGATGCGCAGAGCGATCAGTTCGCGTTCTGCGTCGCGCTGTTCGAAGCGCTCGCGGGCGTGCGGCCGTTCGTCGGTGAGCACATCGCCGCGCTCTGTACCGCGGTGCTCGCGGGCCGGATCCGTGCACGTCCCCGCAATGCGGTGCCGCGCGGGATCTGGCGGGTGATCGAGCGCGGGCTC
>DASZPU010000324.1:0-7934 GCA_035550195.1 Nannocystaceae bacterium | reverse complement strand
ACCCACGTTGGCGCATCGTCTGCTTGGCGCTGCCGTTCGCGCTCGGTGGCTGTGCCGGTGAGCTCGCGGCGTTTGCAGCGCTCGCGTTCAGCATGAGCCTCGGCGCGTGGTTGCTCGGTCGCGACCGCGCGCGCCGCAGCTTGTACGAAGCGGAGTCGATGCGGCTCGCGATCGCATCGGGGCAGCATCGCATCATCGAAGACGATCTCCACAAGCAGCTCGCGCTCGCAGCCGCGGGCGAAGCGGTGAGCGCCGAGCGACAGTGGCTCGCGCGTGCGCAGCTCGGTGGTCTGCTGGTCGCGGAGTGGCGGCTCGACGAAGCGCGCGAGGTCTACGGCAACGACGACGAGCCGCGCTCACCCCATCTGTCCGCACTCGCGGCGTTCGGTCGCCACGAGCTCGCGGTGCTCACCGAGACGCCCGGCGAAGATCGCCTCGAACAGATCCGTCGCGATCGCGACACCTGTCTCGAGCACGTGCCCGGCAGCTTCCGTCGCGACGTCGAGCGTGCATGGCAAGCGGTCGAAGGCCTCTGCCTCGTTCGCATGGGTCGCGCGCGTGAAGCCGTGCCGTTGCTCGAGGCCGGTGTGCAGGCGCTCGCGTACAACCCTGCGCTCGTCGTGTACCTGTTCCACCTCGGGCAGGCCTACGAGCACATCGGCGAGCGCCAGCTCGCATCGGCGCGCTACGGCGATGCGATGAACGCGTTCCCCGGCACGCGGCTCGCGAGCGAAGCGCGATCGCGACTGCATGCGCTCGAGCCCGGTGCCGCCGACGGCATGTTCCGTCGCATGCTCCCCGAAGCGCCCACGGTCGGCACGCAGGCCTTGGCGAAAACGGGCAGCACCTCCGGCGACGACGATTGAGCCTTGGCCGCTCGGCGCTGCGAAGCTCGCTTCGCACCCCCCACGATCGAGTGAGATCGTTCACGGGTTTCGACGCGAGTGCGCGCGTCGCACTCGGTACTTCACATCAAACAACATTCTTTCGCGACCAGAACGGTGATCCGTTGCTATGGTGACATCGAGGTGTCTTCGACGGCACAGGGGCGCAAGGTCCTCGGACACGCGCTGCGAACGCTGAACCACAGCGCCGCGTATGCCCGTCACCTCGTGCGTGGCAACCACGTGCGAACGGGGCTCAAGTGGAGTCGGCCGGGCGCACCGCCGGTCGTGCTCGCGCACGGCTTCCTCGGCACGCGCGGCACGATGATCCCGCTCGCACAGCGCTTCCAAGACGATGGTCGCGCGGCGTTCATGTACCACCACGGTACGTTCCAGCTGCGATCGCTGCGAGCCTCCGCGCACGAGCTCGTCGCCCACTTCGAGCGGCTCGAGCAGACGCTCGGCGTGTCGCGCTTCGACGTCGTCGGCTTCAGCATGGGTGGGCTCATCGCACTGCATGCGGTGAAGTTCCTGCAAGCGCATCGTTGGATCCGTCGCCTCGCATTGCTGGGCACGCCCACCGACGGCACGTGGGTCGGCTTGCTCGGCGTCGCGACGGTGGGCCTCGTGAGCCCGAGCGTCTGGCAGTGCTTGCCGATGTCCGACTTCCTCGGCGATCTCAAAGCCGCGCCGATCCCCGCGGGCGTGCGCGTGCGTCAGATCCACGGTGCCCACGACGCGCTGTGTCCGATGCCGCGTCCGCTCGAAGGCATCGATCCGCAGCGCGACTTCGTGGTGCTGCCCGGCGGACACAGCTCGCTCGTGATGAGCCAGCCGTTTTACACCGAGCTGCAGCGCTTCTTCGACGAGCCCGATCCGGCCAGCGAAACCGCGGACGCAGCCGCGGCCGAATGACGCTCAGTAGGTGACCACGCCTTTTTGGCGCAGGCTCACCAGCAGCTTCGTCATCGACACGTCGTCGCGATTGCTCGCGTCGATCACTTCCCACCAACCGCCGGCCTCCAGCATGTCCTGCACGAGGTCCAGCTCGGGCTGCGGCAGCGTGTGCCAGCGGATCGGCGACGGACGCACGATCGTCACGGTTGCGCCGTAGGTCGGCAACGCGTTCTTCTTCGACAGGTTCGCGAGCTCGTCCTGCTGACGCGCCGCTTCCATCAACATGTGCTCGAGCGACATGTTGATCTCGAGCGGCGGGTTCTCGATCGGCGTGTGCTCGAGCTCGAACATGCCGCGATCCCAGTTGAGCATGCGCATGAGCGCCTTCTCGGGGTGCAGCAAGCGGTTGCCGACGATCTCCGCGAAATACACTCGACCCTCGCGCAAGTGCAGCGCACCGACGCGACCACGGCTGACGTCGCGCACCTTCAAGCAGCCGGTCTTGCGGCTGGTGGCGAGCCACTGCAGCACGTCCATCAGCGGGATGTCTTCGATGCTGCCGGTCATCGAGCGACCGGCGCTGTCGTTGGGTCGACGACGACGCTGTTCGCCCGCGCGACGTTGGGCGACGTCGTTGACGTCCTTGAGCTCGACGCGCGCGAGGCTCGATCCGATCGCGATGCGATCACCTTCGCGCAAGCAGTGCAGCTCGACGCGCGCACCATTGACGAGCGTGCCGTTGCGCGAGCCGAGATCGCGCACCCACACGCGACCGCGCGCGCCGTGGAAGCGGGCGTGCTTGCGACTCACGGCATCGTCGGCGAGCACCAGATCCGCTTCGGTGCTGCGGCCGGCGATGATCGCCTTGTTCGTCTCGAGCGCGAATTCCTGCCCTGCATAGCGGCCACGCACGAAGGAGAGGACGACGGTCGGAGCGGCTGGAGCCATCGCGAGGGCGGACGCACAGCATTGCGGGCGATCGGTCGCGTCGTCAACGCCGTGCGCCCGAAGCGGTGGCGCAGCCCGCTACGGGCCGGTTTGACACGGGGGCGCACGCGGCGATGTTGTGGACGTCATGCAGCTTTCGAATGGCCATTGCGGGTGCGCCGTCGAGGGTCAAGACTCTGTGAAGGTCCGTGCCATGAAGACGACGTGGTCGATGCTGCTCGGTTTGGTGCTGTTGGGTGGGTCGGCCAGCGGTTGCGCCGGGCGCAATGGTGGCGTGAACGCGCCGGACGGCTCGGCGCGCACGATCATCGCGGAGCCGGGTGCGTACGACGACATCTACGTCGCCGACTCGACGGTGACGACGACCACGACCACGACCACCACGACCACCGATGGCGCGCCGGTCGGCTACGACACGCTGTCCGATGGCACGCGCGTCGAGGTCGTCACGTACGTGCACACGTATCCCGAGCCGATCGAGACCTTCCCGCGCGTGTACTGGGGCGGTAGCTGGTACTACAACGTCAACGGCGACTTCGTGTACTACAGCCCCGCGTACGGCGGCTGGGTCTACTACTGGGGTCCGCCCGCGCCGCTCGTCGCGTGCTGGAACGGCTACTACCCGTGGGCGCCCTACTATTGGGGCACCGGCTACTACGGCGCCGGTTGGTACTGGGGCGGCGTCGGCTACTACGGCTATCACGCGTACGGCTTGCCGGTCGTGAACACCGAGAACCATCACCATCACTACTGGGCCGACAACGGCGGTGGTGGCAGCACGGGCACGCCGTCGCCGGGTGGTCCGTCGACGAAGCCGAGCGCGGGTGGTCCTTCGGATGGTCCGCCGCGTCGCACCGGCAACGCGACCGGCACGGTCGCGCAGCGCACGAAGCCCGGTGAGCGCGATGGTGGTGGTGCTCCGGGTGCGCAGGGCAATGGTGGTGCGCCGCAGCGCAACGGTGCGGGCGCCCCGACGCGCGTCGCGAACGGTGCACCGTCGAAGAGCGATGGTGCGACGCGCACCGCGGTGCCGGGCGCTGCGCCGTCGCGCGTTGCGGGCGCTGCTCCGACGCGCACCGTGAGCGCCGCGCCGACGCGCACCGCGACGCCGGCGGCCGCAGGACCGACGCGCGTCGCGAGCGGTGCGCCTGCGCCGAGCCGGCAGCGCACGATCGTTGCGGGCAACCAGCCCGCGCGCGCTGCAACGCCGGCGCCCGTGCGTGATCGCGGCAGCTACACCACGAGCTCCGGTCAGCGCGTCACCGTGATCGATCCGCAGCGTGCGTCGGCGATCCCGAGTCGATCGGCGCGCACCGTCGGCAGCGTGTCGGCTGCGAACGCGCCGCGTCCGGTCGCGCAGCGTGATCCGTTCGCATCGTCCGCGGCTGCGCGACCGCGCTGGGATCAGCCGTCGGTGCCGTCGCGCACGGTCACCTCGGGGCCGAGCAACTCGCCGTCGTTCGCAGCGCCGTCGCGGCACTCGTCGATGCCGGCCTTCGACGCGCCGAGCCGCGCGGCCCAACCGTCGCGCGCTGCGATGCCTTCGCACGCACCGTCGCGTTCGTACACTCCGCCGCCGTCGCGTTCGCATTCGTCGCCGAGCCCGTCGCGTTCGTACTCGCCGCCCGCGCGTCACTCGTCGCCGAGCCCGTCGCGCTCGTACTCGCCGCCCGCACGCCACTCCGCGCCGGCGCATCACTCGTCGCCCGCACGCCACTCGGCACCGGTGCATCACTCGGCACCCGCACGCCACTCCGCGCCCATGCATCACGGCGGCGGCGGTCGTCATCGCTGATCGTCGGATCGCGTCGGCGCGTCCAGGCGCTATAGTGCGCGCATGAGCGCTCTCGTCGTCGAGCCCGTCCCGTGCCTCAAGGACAATTACGCGTATCTCGTGTACGCGCCGGGTGATGCGAAGGCGTGGGTCGTCGATCCGTCGGAGCCCGAGCCGGTGATCGCGGCGCTCGACGAACGCAAGCTCGGGCTCGCCGGGATCATCGCGACGCACCATCATCCCGATCACGTCGGCGGTGTGCCGGGCCTGCTCGCGCACTACGGTAACGTCGAGGTCGCTGCGCATGTGTACGATCGCGAGCGCATTCCTGGGCAGACCACGTTCGTCGACGCACCGCTGCACGCGTTCGCTCCGACCGGCGTCGCGATCTCCGGCCACGAGCTGCAAGGCGCGCTCATCCCCGGCCACACGCTCGGCGCGATCGCCTGGTACGCACCCGCGGATGCGGGCGGCCACGTGTTCACCGGCGACACGCTCTTCGCCGCGGGTTGCGGTCGCCTCTTCGAAGGCACGCCCGCGCAGATGCACGGCAGCCTGCAGCTCCTGTGCAGCCTGCCCGCCGACACGAAGATGTGGTTCGGCCACGAGTACACCGCATCGAACCTGCGCTTCGCCGCGGCCACCGAGCCCGACAACACCGCAGTGAAGGGCCGCATCGAGACGCTCGCCGATCGCACGACGCCGACCACCGTCGCGCTCGAGCGCGCCACGAATCCCTTCGTGCGCGCCAGCGATGCCGACGAGCTCGGCCGCCGCCGCACCGCGAAAGACAACTTCCGCTAGGAGCCCGCGTCGGGCGCGCGGGCGAGCGCGATCACTCGCTCTGCGTTCGTGCGGAAGATCTTCTCGAAGCGGGCGTCGTCGAGCACGAGGCTGAAGTAGAGCCGCTTCGGGTGGAAGCCCGCGTGGTAGCGGGTCATGCCGAGCGCACGCTGCACGCGATTGACGAGGCCGAGCGCCGGCCCCGGCACGCGCACCGGACGGATGCCGCGCTCGTCGAGGAACTTCGACAACGGCCCCACGGTGAGCCCCGCGATGTTGTAAACGCCCTTGCCGTGCAAGAAGATCGCGAGGATCAGATCGCGCGCGAGCCGTTCCTTGCTCGTCGGATTGATCATCGGGTCGAAGCCCACCGGTAGCACCGGTGGCGTGCTCTCGAACAGCAGGTTGACCCCGCTCAGCACGCCGCCGCCGAACACCCCGGAGGGCCGCAGCACCATCACTTCGCAGTCGGGCCGATCCATCTTCGCGCGGCACATGAACTCCGCGTCGATGGTGTCGCGCAGGATCGGATGCGCGTCGGGATCGAGGTTGAGCTCGCCGTCCTCGCGCACCTTGTAGTCGCTGCGCGGGCCGATCTTGTAGACCGCGTCGCTCGACAAGAAGATGTACTTGCCGACGCCGTGACGCAGCGCCGCGTCGAGCAGGTGCCGCGCCGAGTTCACGTTGAACTCGTGGCTCTCGACGCCGTAGCCCTTCGGGTTGCCCTGGAACGCGAGGTGCAACACGGTGTCGAGCGGACGCTCGCGCAGCCGATCGAGCAAGAACAGGTTGTCGACCTGCCGACGCTTGCTGAGATCGGCCGACATGAACACGAAGCGCTCGGGATCGCAGCCGAGCAGCGCGGGCGGACACGCGCCGCGATCGACTCCGAGCACGAAGTCGACCTCGGGCGCCGCGAGCAATCGCTCGATGAGATGCACCGCGACGCGTCGACGCGCGCCCGCGATGAACACCCGCCGCGGGCCTTCGCGCAGCGTGCCGGGCGTGGCCTGCTCGGCCGGATTCACCAGCGCAGCGGCCTTCAGGGTCGGGATCTTGCTGTCGGCCATGGTCAGCTCTTCGTGCCGTCGTACTCGCGGCGCGTCTCGAGCCCGCGATGGATCAGATCCGCGACGCTGTCGCGCACGCGCTCCACTTCGCGCTCGCGGATCTCGACGCTGTGGAGCGCGTCCGGATCGACGTGGATCGGCGCGCCGTAGTGGATGAAGTAGCGCACCGGTTTCGGCAAGAGCCCGAGCGGCCCGAGCCAGGGAAACGTGGTGGTGATCGGGAAGTACGGCAACCGCAGCGCACGCGCGAGCGGGCGCAGATCCGTGACCATCGTCATCTGCTCTTCCGCACCGACGACGCCGAAGGGGATCACCGGCACGCGATGGCGCGCCGCGAGCTCGACATGTCCGTGCGAGAACGGATAGAGCTCGTAGCGCTTGTCCGCGGGCTTGCCGAGCGCTTCGGCGCCCTCGGGGAACACGCCGATCACGTGGCCTTCTTCGATGAGGCCGTCGAAGTTGCGACGCGTGCCGGGCATCTGTCCGAGGCTGCGGAAGAACACGCCGAGAAACGGCACCTGGTAGACGAAGTAGTCGACCATGAACCGCAGCACGCGCGGCGGATCGGTGAAGCGGAAGATGTCGACGCCGAGCATCACCGCGTCGAACGGCAGCACGCCCGAGTGATTGCCGGCGATCACCGCACCGCCTTGGTGCGGGATGTTCTCGTGGCCCGAAGACACCACGCGGAAGTAGTGACGATGCAGCCAGTAGCCGAGCGCGTAGCCGAAGCCGAGCGCGTCGGGATCGGTGCCGAAGCCGTCGGTGCCGAAGCCCGCATCACTGAGCGCGTACTGCTGCACGCGCTCCCACTCCTTCGGAGGCAAGAGCGGCTTGACGAGATCGGCCTTGCGCTTGAAGAAGAGCATCAGTAGCGCACGGGTGGTTTGCCGTGGGACTCGCGGGTGTTGCGACGCTCGAGTCGCATCTGCCACTCCTCGTGCGGCACGGGGATCACGTACACGGTGGGCCACACGAAGCGGCGATCGGTGGCGCCCATGCGACGCGCCCAGTACTCGACGTCGACGACCATGTAGGGCTCGTCGTCGATCACCACGATCTCGTGGATCCGCGGCACGAACTGCGAGCCCTCGGTGGTCTCGGTGCGGAAGAGGAGCCGGCCCTCGCAGGCGTACTCGACGTAGGGCATCGCGCGAGGAGGCTATCGCGAAGCCTGCGTCGCGTTCAATCGAGCGCCGCGATCACCCGATCCGCGTCGGTGGCGGGAAGCGGAGCGCTGCACACCTGCTGCCGGCAGACCATCGCCCGCGCGGCCGGGCCCGGCGCGAACGAGAGCGCGATCGGATGCACCCTCGACGCACGCGCGCCGCGGATCCGCGCGGCGAGCGTGCGCACGGTCGCATCGTCGCCGGACGGCCCCGTGATCGTGACGTGGCATGCGGCCGCCGTCGTGAACGCGGCCGCGCCGACCAGGCTCGCGTACGCGAACGGTTGGCCCGACGCGGCGCGATAGCGATCGAGGATCGCGTCGAGTCGCGCGCGCGTGTCGTCGGGAGCTTCGCCGGCGGCATCGAGCCGAGCGAGCAGCTCGACCATCACGCCGAGCCCCGAAGGGTG
>DASZPU010000323.1:0-16998 GCA_035550195.1 Nannocystaceae bacterium | reverse complement strand
CGGCGCAGCAGGAACCAGTGGAACGCGTGCGGCCCGAGCGTGAGCAGCCACGGCTGCTCGCCGATGGTGGGGAACGCCGTGCCCCCGAGCAGCTCGATCGGCACCGCGCCTTGGTGCGCGCGCAGGTCGAGCTCGACGTACTGAGCACTGCGCGCGAGGTTGGCCACGACGAGGATGCGCTCGTCGCCGTAGCAGCGAAAGAACGCGAGGACCTTGCCGTTGTCGGGGCTGAGCAGCTCGATGTCGCCGCGACTGAACGCCTGGTGCTTCTTGCGCAGCGCGATCATCCGCTTCATCCACCACAGGAGCGACTCGCTGTTGCCCTGCTGGGCTTCGACGTTGACGGTCTCGTAGTGGTACTCGGGATCGATGATGACCGGCAGGAACAGTCGCTGCGGATTGGTGCGCGAGAATCCGGCGTTGCGATCCGGGCTCCACTGCATCGGCGTGCGCACGCCGTCGCGATCGCCGAGGAACACGTTGTCGCCCATGCCGATCTCGTCGCCGTAGTAGAGCACCGGCGTGCCCGGCATCGAGAACAGCAGCGCGTTCATCAGCTCGATGCGCGCGCGCGTCTTCAGCAACGGCGCGAGCCGACGGCGGATGCCGAGGTTGACCCGCATCTGCGGATCGCTCGCGTACACCTTGTACATGAAGTCGCGATCCTCGTCGGTCACCATCTCGAGCGTGAGCTCGTCGTGGTTGCGCAGGAACACCGCCCACTGACAGTTCGCGGGAATGCTCGGCGTCTGCTGCAGGATGTCGACGATCGGGAAGCTGTTCTCCACCTGCAGCGACATGAACATGCGCGGCATCAGCGGGAAGTGGAAGTTCATGTGGCACTCGTCGCCCGCGCCGAAGTAGGCGGCGGCGTCCTCGGGCCACTGGTTGGCTTCGGCGAGCAGCATGCGGTTGGGATAGCGCGCGTCGATGTGCGCCCGTAGCTCGCGCAGGAAGCCGTGGGTCTCGGGCAGGTTCTCGCAGTTGGTGCCGTCGCGTTCGTACAGGTACGGCACCGCGTCGAGGCGCATGCCGTCGACGCCCATCGCCATCCAGTAGTCGAGCACCTCGAGGATCGCCTCGCGCACGTCGGGGTTGTCGAAGTTGAGATCGGGCTGGTGCGAGTAGAAGCGATGCCAGTAGTAGGCGCGCGCGAGCGGATCCCAGGTCCAGTTCGAGGCTTCGTAGTCCTGGAAGATGATGCGCGCGTCCTGCCAACGTTCGGGCGTCTCGCTCCACACATAGAAGTCGCGATGACGGCTGCCGGGCGGGGCACGACGGGCGCGCTGGAACCACGGATGCTGATCGGAGGTGTGGTTGATGACCAGCTCGGTGATCACCCGGATGCCGCGACGATGGGCCTCGCGCAGCAATCGCTTGAACACCGCGATGGTGCCGAGCGCCGGATGCACGCCGCGGTAGTCGGCGATGTCGTAGCCGCCGTCGCGCTGCGGCGAGGGGTAGAACGGCAGCAGCCAGATCGCGGTGACGCCGAGGTCGCGCACATAGTCGAGTGTGTCGATCAGACCTTCGAGGTCACCGATGCCGTCGCCGTTCGAGTCGTTGAACGCGCGCACCGGAATCTCGTAGACGATCGCGTCCTTGAACCACAGCGGGTCGTCGCTGTGCGAGATGAATTCGTCGCCGTCGCGCGCCATCGCCCCTCCTCTACAGCCAGTAGTCGAAGTCGCGCTCCGTTCGCACTCTGCGACGGATCGCGAAGATCTGTGCCGGCATCGCGGCGGGATCGATCTCCACGTAGTTGCGCGCGCCGTGCCACAGGTAGCGACCGCCGCCGAGGAGGTCGTGCACCTGGAACGGACGATCGCCGGCGATGCCGAGCTCGTCGAGCTCGAGCTGCACCCAACCGGACTGGCGATGCTGCGGATCGAGATTCACCACGACGAGCACCGCGTCCTCGCCGTGCTGCTTGCTGTAGCAGACCAGCATCTCGTTGTCGGTCGCGTGGAAGCGCAGCCCCTCGTTGCGCTGCAACGCCGGATGCTCGTGCCGCATGCGGTTGATCGTGCCGATCACCCGGCGCAGGCTGTCGCTGCGCCCGATCTCCCAGTGCTTGAGCTGGTACTTCTCGTTGTCGAGGTACTCGCCGGCGCCCTCGCGCGCGACGTGATCCATCAGCTCGAACGCCGGGCCGTAGATGCCGTAGTGGCTCGACAGCGTCGCCGCGAGCACGAGCCGCGCGACGAATGCCGCACGTCCGCCGACCTGCAGCTCGTCGGGCAGGATGTCGGGCGTGTTGGGCCAGAAGCTCGGTCGGAACACGTCCGACATCGCCGCGAGCTCGCGCATGTACTGGGCGAGCTCGTGCTTCGTGCTGCGCCACGTGAAGTAGGTGTAGCCCTCGCTGAAGCCCGCGCGCGCGAGCTCGTACTTGAGGCTCGGACGCGTGAACGCTTCCGCGAGGAAGGTGACCTCGGGATGGCGCACCTTGATCGACGCGATGCACCAACGCCAGAAGGCGACCGGTTTCGTGTGCGGGTTGTCGACGCGGAATGCGGTGACACCGTGATCGATCCAGAACACGAACACGTCACGCAGCGCGGTCCACAGCGCGCGCCAGTCGTCGCACTCGAAGTCGAACGGATAGACGTCCTCGTACTTCTTCGGCGGATTCTCGGCGTACTGGATGCTGCCGTCGGGGCGGTGACGGAACCACTCCGGGTGTTCCTTCACCCACGGATGATCGGGTGAGGCTTGGAACGCGATGTCGAGCGCGATCGCGAGGCCGTGCTCGCGTGCACGTGCCACGAGTCGATCGAAGTCGGCGAGCGTGCCGAGCTCGGGGTGTACCGCGGTGTGCCCACCCTCGGCGCTGCCGATCGCCCACGGGCTGCCGGGATCGTCGGGCTCCGCGGTGGTCGAGTTGTTGCGACCCTTGCGATGCGCGCGACCGATGGGATGGATCGGTGGCAGGTAGAGCACGTCGAACCCGAGCTCGCGCACGTACGGCAGCCACGCTTCGGTGGTGCGGAAGGTGCCGTGCTGACCGGGCTCGGGGCTGGTCGAGCGCGGGAAGAGCTCGTACCACGCAGCGAAGCGCGCGCGCTCCGGCTCCACGATGATCGTGCACGCGGGGCTCGTCGTCGCGCGCGTGCGATCGGGAATGCGCTGCATCACCGCCGTGCGCGCGCCGTTGTTGGCGACGATCGCATGTGCGCGCTCGATCGGGCTGTGCTGGGGATCCGTGAGCGCGGCGAGCAGCGACTTCACCGCGATCGCCTCGGTGTCGGCGCGCGGCAGCGCGTCGCGCACCAGCGCGGCTCCGATCGCGAGATCGAGCTCGCCGACATCGTCGGTTTCGAGCTTGCGGGCGAGCCCGACACGCCAGCCGGCGAACGCATCGATCCATCCGACCGCGTGCAGCTCCCACGCCCCCACACGATCGACCTCGAGCTCGGCTTCGTGGCGATCGTTGCCGAGCGCGACCAGCGGTAGCTCGCGCCACGCGGTCGCGCCCGGAGCCCGCGCGCGCAGCACCCCGGTGACGACCTCGTGCCCGTCGCACACCAGCTCGACGAGCACGCGCACGCGATCACCGACGACGCGCTTCGCCGGCGTGCGTCCGTCGTCGACGCTGGGCGCGACGATGCGGGCGACCACCCGCCGCACGCCCTCGGGGGGCAATGGTGGCTCGTGATGCTCCACGGATTGCTCGCGCGGCGGCAGTCTAGGAACCGCACGCGCACCTGCAACGAGCAGCGATCGAGTTGCAGCGCGCGCGGCACGTTGCACGCTCGAGCGCGGCGCGCTTCGTCCGGCGCTGATCCGCGATCGGGGTCCATGAGACGCGCAGTGTGGTCGCTGGTGCTCGTCGGGGGTTGCGTCGCGCAGAATCCCGACTGGGATGGCGTGGTGCCGGAGGGCTCGGTCGGCGAGAGCTCGTCGAGCAGCACGATGCCCCACGAAGCGACGAGCGCACCGATGGACGCGAGTGGTCCACACGGGGAGTCCGCGAGCGCGACGAGCGATGCGTCGGACGACGACGAGAGCGAAGGCGACGCGGAGAGCAGCAGCAGCGAGAGCGGTCCGATGCCGGTCGCATGCGATGCCGATCCGCCGGCCGAAGGCATGTGCCCCGCGGAGTGCAACGGCGGCTGCGTCGACGGTGCGTGCCGGATCGAGTGCGCGACGATGCCGATGATGGCGACGTGCGAAGGCGATGCGATCGTCTGTCCCGAGGGCTGGCCCTGCGTGATCGACTGCCGAGGGAACTCCGCGTGTCGCGACGCGACGATCGTCTGTCCCAGCGATCACGCCTGCGCGCTCGAGTGCGCGGGCGATCACGCCTGCGAGAAGGCGCATGTCGAGTGCGGGGCCGCGACCTGTGCGGTCTCGTGCGTGGAACACGAGCACGCGTGCACGCAGACCCAGGTCGCCTGCGGCGCCGCGAACACGCAGGTCACGTGCGATCGCGAGCAGGACAAACCGCCGCACCTCGAGCCCGACGAGGGCTCGGCCTGCGCGTGCGAACTGAACGGTTGCTGAACGCCGGTGTCTTCGGGGTTGGCGCGCGCGGCCACGATGCGGCAGACTGGGCCCCGTGCCTCGCTCGCGCTGGCTCGTGCTCCTGGTCGCAGCACTGTTGCTGCTGCTCGGTGGCGCGAATCGTGGCCGTGTGCCGGCCGGCGAGCGCGAAGGCTCGCGCACGGCGGACGAGCCCGCCGCGCGATCGATCCGCGCCATCGATGTCGACGCCGACGATGACCATCGCTCGGCATCGCAAGCGGATGGCGATCGCATCGTCGCACCACGAACGCTCGCTGCGCCCGCGCTCGCGCTGACCGTCGCCGCGCCGCGCAGCACGACCGCGGCGCCCCACGTCGCGCGCCTGCTCGATCCCGCCTCGTCTCCCCGCGGACCGCCCCGCCTCGCCTGACCGCGTCGCATCGAGGGCCATCCGCGTCGTCCGAGCAAACGGGCGCGCGCGGACAACATCCACCATCCGCGTTTTGGGAGACATCATGAAAAGGAGTCGATTCGAGGTACGCTCGACGACTTGGTTGCGTGAAACGCAGGCACTGTCGCTCGGCCACGCCGAGCCTTCGACACAAGAGGGCGAGATCACGATCACACGACGCATCGGCGAACAGGACGACGCGGCCGGGCGACTCGATTGGTTCACGGCGGGGCTCGGCTTGCTCGCGAGCAGCGGCGTGCTGTGCCTGCTCGGCACCCGTCCCGGCGTGCCCGAGCACGTCGCGACGGCGCTGCCGTGGACCGCTGCGGCCGCGTTCGTCACCGGCCTCGTCGTGCTCGCGTGGGTCAACCGTCGTCGGCCACCACGGCAGACCATCTGCGTGTACGTCGTCGCATGCGGACGCGGCTCGCCGCGCGCGATCCGTGCTGCGCTCACCCACGCGCGCGCAGACGAGCCGCGCGCAGTGGTGTGGCTCGTCGCCGATGTCGCGTGGCCACGCGAAGTGGCGGCGAGCTTGCTCGGCGAAGGCGCGCGGTGCTTCGAGCCGCGCGGTGCAACGTTCGTGGAACGGAGGAGTGCATGAATCTGCTCGTGGCTGGCGGTGGCGAGGTGAGCCCCCTCGTCCAAGATCTCGGGGTCTGCTTCGTCGCCGCCGCCGCGCTCGCGGTGTTGTTCGAGCGTCTGCGCATACCGACCATCGCCGCGTTGCTCGCCGCGGGCGTACTGATCGGGCCGATCGGATTCTCGCTCGTGCACAGCCAGTCGAGCATCGAGACGATCGCGAACCTCGGGCTCACGCTGCTCTTGTTCGTGATCGGGCTCGAGGTCAATCCTGCGGGCCTGCTCGCGAGCGGCCGCACCATGGTGCTCTCGGGTGTGCTGCAGGTGCCGCTCACGATCGGAGTGGGCACGCTCGGCTTCCTCTTGTTGCGTTCGACCGGCTGGTCGCTGCTCGCGAGCTCGTATGCGCCGCTCTATCTCGGGGCCGCGTGTGCGTTCTCCTCGACGCTGCTGGTCGTGAAGCTCCTGCAGGCGAAGCGTCGGCTCGACAGCGTGTCGGGGCGCTACTGCGTCGGCATGCTCATCTTCCAAGACGTCTGGGCGATCGTCTTCCTCGCGGTGCAGCCCAGCTTCGACGAGCCGAAGGTGGCGCCGATCCTGCTCACCTTCGCGGGCATCGCGTGCACGGTCGCGGTCGCCTACGTGGCCGCACGCTGGGTGCTCCCGCTGATGCTGCGCGTCGTCGCGAAGATGCCCGAGCTCGTCGTGAGCGTCGCGCTCGGTTGGTGCTTCGGGCTCGGTTTGTTCGGCGTGCACATCGGTGACGTCGCGTTGATGCTCGGCATCGACGCACCGATCTCGGTATCGATGGAGATGTCGGCGCTCATCGCCGGCGCGAGCCTGGCGGCATCGCCCTACACGCACGAGGTGGTCGGCAAGGTCGGCAATCTGCGCGACTTCTTCATCACGCTGTTCTTCGTCGGGCTCGGCATGAGCATCCCGGTGCCCGAGGGTACGCAGGTGCTGGCGATCGCTGCGACGCTCGCACTGGTCGCCATCGCGTTGCGCTACCTCGTGTTCCTGCCGGTGCTGTACTCGACCGGGCTCGATCGGCGGCACTCGCTCGAGACCGCCACCAAGCTCGCGCAGATCTCGGAGTTCTGCCTCGTCATCGCGTATCTCGGCGCCCGCTTCGGCCACCTCGAGCAAGGCCTGGTGAGCGCGGTCATCTTTGCGTTCGTCATCACGGCGCTCATCACCCCCGCGCTCTTCGCCGTGTCGGACTCGCTCTACGAGTGGGTACGACCGCTGCTCCAAGCGCTCGGCTTCAAGCAGCCCGGCACGGGCGCGAACGCCGACGGCGAGGGCAGTGCGCCGCGCATCGTGATCCTCGGCTTCCACCGTGTGGCCGCGGCGGTGTTGCACGATCTCGGCGAGGGCCTCGAAGCGGTCGCGGTGATCGACTTCAACGTCGCGGTGCACGACGACATCCGTCGGGTCGGTGCGCACGTCGTCTACGGCGACATCGCCAACGAAGCGACGCTGCGCCACGCGGGAGTCGAGACCGCCGAGCTGGTGCTCTCGACCGTACCCGACGAGCTGCTCAAGAACACCACCAACGCGCAGCTCGCTCGGCTCGTGCGTTCGATCAACGAGCGCGCGGTGATCATCACGCACGCGACCCGCATCGCCGACATCGAGGAGCAGCTGGCCGCGGGCGCCGACGATGTGATCGTCCCGTCGGTGGAGGCTTCGCGCAGCCTCGTGCCGTCCCTACGCGCCGTGCTCGACGGCGAAGGCGGGGCCGATCGGCAGTCGCGCGCGTCCGCCCACGCGGAGCTGCAGCGCCGCAACCACGCCTTCGACTGAGCGGGTACGATCGCGTACGTGAATGCGCGCGCCGTCCTGGTCGGCCTCCTCGTGATCGGATGCAGCGGGCCGGAGCCGTACACGCGCAGCTCGGAGCGCGTCGTCGCACCGGACGGCGCGCCGTGGTCCGCCGCGCAGGCAGCGATCGCGTTCCACCCCTATCAGTACGGCGCGCACGCGAGCCTCTCGGAGCACGTCGTGCTGTCGCTGCAGCTCGAAGGCAAGGAAGGCACGACGCTCGTGCTCGACGATGCCTATCGCGGCGACGAGCCCGGCGACACGCCGAAGGCGGAGTACGAGCAGCTGCTCGATCCGAAGTTCGATCTGCGCTTCGCGCCCGATGGTCATGCGCTCGCGGTCTCGATCGACGGCGGCACCACGTTCCGTCCCGTGCTCTTCGATCTCGGCGCGCCGATGTTCTGCCGCCACGAGTCGTTCGGCGCCGATGCGCTGTGGGCCGGCGTGCCGAGCTCGCGGAAGATCGCGCTCGACATCCTCGCGAGCGCGTCTCCGCCGATCGGCGACGGGCGTCTGCACCTCGAGGTCGGCGAGTACCCGCGCGCGCGCGAGCGCTTCTCCGCCGAGCTGAAGGTCGCGCGCACGTATGCGTGTGCGCGACCGGACGATGCCGAGCTGCGCGATGCCCTGGTCGCGGCGCTGTTGCGGCCCGGTGCGCAGATCTCGATCACCAGCGACTACGCCCCGCTCGCCGAGTGCGTCGCTTCGCTCGCCCGCGATCACGCCGAGCTACGTCCGCGCTTGCTCGCAGTGCTCGGCGACGTCGATCACGAGAAGCGCTCGGACGCCGCGCTCGCGCTGGCGCAGAGCGACGACGAGACCGTGCAGCTCGCGCTCGCGCGTGCGCTCGCGGCGGTGCCGGCGAACTGTCCCTACCCGAATCCGCCCGAGCAGCAGGTCGAGTGCAGCGATCGTCGATTCCTGCGCAACGCGTTCGCGTGGTCACTCGGCGTGGTGTCGCAGAAGCGCGGCGCGCTGCCGGCCGACGTGCTCGCCGTCGCGCTCACGCTCTCGCGCGACACGGAGAGCCTCGCGAAGATCTTCGGTATCCGCATGCTCGCGCTCACCGACGACGCGGCCGCGCGTGCGCGCATCGCCGAGCTCGCGAAGGAGCCCTGCAGCGAGCCGATCGCGTGGACGACTGCGTGGCCGCCGTTCTTCGATCTGCTCGGCAACGGCGACAGCCCGTCGTGTTGGGCCGCCGCCGTGCCGCCGGTCAGCCGCTGATCGTGATGCCGTCGCCGGAGCACGACCAGCTGTAGTCGCCGCCGAGCACCAGGTTGCCGAGGTAGTTGCACAGCTCCTGCGTCGAGGTGCCGGGCACGACGACGATCGGATCCTGGCCGGGATCCTGATCCTTGCTGGGGACGCCCGCGAGCAGGAACTGCGGCGTGTTGAGCAAGAGCCCCGCGTAGCGCCGCGCGGCCGCGTCGATCTGATCGGCGGGCGTCGACGACACCGGGGTCGACAGCGGCGCGCCCATGATGAGCTCGATCGCCGCTTCTTCGCCGCTGTTCGCGATCTCCGGCTCGGTGATGAGGCGATCCTTCACCGCCACGGCGACGTCGCGCAGCGTGGCGCCCGAGGCTGCCGCAGTCGCGACCATCTGCGCGATCCAGTCCTGCTGCGGGCACGCGCCGCCGAGCGGCCCGGTGCAGTCGCCACCGAAGGGGATCGGCATGCCTTGCGCCGTGCGCGATTCCCAGTGCAGCAAGCCGTTGAAGTCGACGCCGTTGAAGCCGCTCTCGGAGTCGTTGAGGAACACGCCCATGTCGCGCAGGAAGTCGATGTTGCTCGGCTCCTCCGTGCACGGCGGATAGGCACCGGTGCCGCAACCCTGGCCGTCGGGCGAGCCGGGCAGCTGGTCCGTCGCCATGCTCGGGCCGAAGCGCTGCGCCTTCGGCCACCACATCGACTGCGAGAGCGAGTCGAGCAAGACCATCGCCGAGTAGCGATGCAACGTGTCGCCGACACCGTTGCCGCGTGCGGTGGGATCGGTCGACGACTTCGTGAACGGCTCGAACACCGCCGCCATGTGATAGGGGATGCTCGCGCTGCACTCGTCGGGCGGCGCCTGGTTGAAGTAGTCGTGCGTGGCGACCGCGACCAGCAGGCTGCGCAGCGAGTAGCGATTCGTCCCGAACGCGTCGGTGAGGTGCAGCAGCGTCTGTTGCTGCGCCTCGTTGCGCGGGAAGTTGTTCGCCACCGTGAGCGGGTAGCCCAGCGCTTCGCGCCACACGCGATTCGCGATGTTCATCGACCACAGGCGTGCGAAGCCGGTGCGGTAGTCGTCGAGCGTGCCGTCGGCCCCGTAGGTGAAGCCGCCGTTCGCGTAGTCGTCGAGCCCGGTGCGCATGCGCTCGTCGAGCGTGACGATGGTCGCGCCCGCACCGGTCGGCGGCGACACGTCTTCGTACGTGCCGACCATGTCGGGCACTTGATCGAGCACGTCGGTCTCGGCGTCGGCGGAGAAGAGGAAGAGCCCGCACTGCTCGTCCATGCCCCACGCGAGATCGTCACCGCTCGCGGCGTCTTCGGTGACCGAGTCGCAGCCGGGGATGATGCCGGGCGTGAGCCACGGCGTCGCGGAGAAGCCGTGACGACGGAAGATCGCATGCGAGCGCGCGGCGTCGGGCAACGCTGCGTCGGCGCCGTAGGTCGCGAGCTCGACGTTGCCGGGCAGCGGCCAGTGGCGATCGAGCTCGGGATCGCTGTTGTCGGTGACCGACATCTCCGTGCGATGGCAGTCCATGCACTCGGTGAAGCGGCCGAGGTATGCCGACTCGAAGATCTTGCCGAACGCGGCGCGGTTGAGATCCTCGAGCTGATCGGCGCACACGTTGCCGGCGATGACCGGCGCGGACTGCCGCGCGAAGTTGTCGGCGCGATACGCCGGCGAGAGATCGTCGAGCAACAGCGAGCTGTAGACGACGTCCGACATGCGGAACGGCTGCCCGTACTGCCCCGACACCGGGTTGTCGCGGATGAACGCGGCGAGATCCGGAGAGTCGGCCTCGGGGCCGCGCACGTCGTAGCAGAGCTCGTTGCGGCGATCGGAGCTGACGTTGATGCGCAGCTGCTCGTAGATCCACTGCTTCCAGCGATCGCGATAGACGTCGCCGCTGGCCAGACCGCGCGCCACGGTGGCGCGACCGTCGACGCCGAGCGCCTCGAGCTGCTCGACCATCTGCACGAGGATCCGAACCTCGCGAATGCTCTCGGGCCGTCGCCCGTGCACGAGCGGGATCAAGCGCTTCGCCCACGCTTCGTCGCCGGCATCGCACAGCTCGGCGCCGTCACCGGGCGGAGGTGGCTCGCCACCGTCGTCGCCGCTCGTGACCCACTCGCCATCGCCTTGGTTCGTGGCGTTGCTGCCCTGCGAGTCGGTGAATCCGGACTCGGAATTCTGCGCGTTGTCGTCGTTGCACGCGGTGAGCGCGAGCGCGGCGAGGATGGTGACGTGCTTGGTCATCGTCGTGCTCCTCACCCGACTCCGAGGTAGATGTCGCGCACGCGCGTGGTGGCTTCGACTTCGTCGGTGACACCGCCGCGTACGTCGCCGACCGCGTACGACTGCGACGAGAAGGGATAGATGCCCATCGCTTGCAGCACCATCATGCGGTTCTCCGCGGGCGTGGCGTACTCGCTCGCGTAGCCGTTGGTGTTCACGTCGCCGGGCGCGTAGGTGATCGCGCCGTAGCAGCCGCGGCTGCGCACCGGGCCACCGATGAAGATCGACACGTAGCCCCACGGCCAATGGTTGGTGCCGGTGGCACCGCCTTCGGGCTGGCGCCCGGGTGTGCGGCCGAACTCCGTGTTGATGACGATCATCGTGTCGTCGAGCGAGAGCTGGCCGGGCCCGTCACCGATGATGTTGGCGAGCGCGCGGAACGTGTGCGGATAGTTCTGCGCGGCCTGGACCGTGTGCAGCGTGTGACTGTCGTGTCCGCCGTTGGGATGCGGGTTGATGCCGGCATCGATCCACAGCACGTAGCGCGCCTCGTCGGTGTCGCGCGTGAGCAGGTTGGCGGCGAGGTTCGCCTGCATCTGCGGCATGTCGTACATCTGCTGCATCGCGGCTCCGCACTCGACGGCACCGGGCGCGATGGGCTGGAAGAGATCCTGCGAGAGCACCGTCTGCAGCTCGACCGCATGGCGGCGCGAGTAGTCGGCGTACTCGTAGTTGCCACGCTCGGCCGAGCGCGTCGGCGCCCCGACCCCGCCGGTCTTGAGGCGCGCCTCGTAGGCCTGGCGGTACACGGTGATCGCTTCGTCGAACGCCGCACGATCGTAAGGACCCGTGCGCGCGAGCAGCTGCGAGAGCATCGAGTTCGGCGTCACCGTGACGCCGAGCGGACGCGCCGAGCCGGGATGGAAGCCGACCGCGCTTGCCGACAGCGAGTTGAAGGTGGAGAAGCCGATGCCGGGGTAGAGCACGTAGGAGTACGGCGCGGCCCGCAATCCGCCGCCCGCCTCGGGGTTCTCGCTGAAGTAGCGCTGGATCGCGGTGCCGATGCCCGCGAGTCGCGGATGCCCGAGTCGATCACCGGAGAACGCGAGCGGGTTGGCGCCTTCGTGCGCGACCACGTCGTGGCGCTGCACGACGATGCGCATGCGATCGAGGATGTCGGGACGATCGCGGAACGGGAACGTCCAAGGGCCGAGGAACAGATCGACGCCGTTCGCGTCGGCGGCGTTGAACGGCACGAAGAGGTCACCGGCGAAGCCGCACGCAGCGAAGCGATCGTCGCGGCTCATCTGCGGCGGGTTGATGCCGACCGCACCGGGCGCGAACTGGTTGCCGAACGTGAAGTCGTCCACGCCCCAGTCGGGCACGCCGTAGAACGTGTCCCACGGGTTCATGCCGCCGTTCATGTTGAGCTCGAGCACGCGCGACACCTGATAGTCCGCGGGCAGGATCGAGCTCATCTTGTCGCTGGGCCACACGCCCCAGCCGGCCGCACGAGCACCGCGTGGATACTTCAGGATCGCGAACACGCCCGCAGATGCGCTCGCGCCGGCGATCGCGGCGGACTTGAGAAACTTCCTGCGCTTCATGGACGTGCCCTCTTCATGATCATCCAGCCGCGACGAGATCGAAGTAGCCGAAGCGTTCGTAGCGCGTCACGACCTTCACGCCGCCCGCGGGGATCGGGATGCGCTCGATGTGCTCGCGTGCGACCGCGATGGTGATGGGTCCGGGTGCGAGCACGGCGAGCGCGTCCGCGGGGATCGTGTACTCGCCGTCGTCGCGCGCGTTGATCGTGAACATGCGACCGAGGTCGTCCCACACGCGGATCACGATGCGATAGCCGCGGGGGTCCTCGCCTTCCCACTCGACATCGATCGCGTCGGACTGCATGAGCGGCGCGTTGTACTCGTCGAACGCCGGCGCGCGCACCTCGAAGCCCGCGGGCGTCTCGACCGCACCTTTGTAGACGACGTCGGCGAACATCTCGCCGCCGTACACGATGAAGTCGTAGTCCTTGCCGGGGATGTACTGCGAGGCATCGGGCGCGCAGTCGCCTTCGCCCGCGGCCGTGTAGATCGGATAGATGTCGAACACCATGCCGACGTGGTGCAGACACGCTTCGGCTTGCACGGCTTCGCCTTCGTGCACGAGCTTGAACGCGGTGCCGGCCTCGACCCACGTCTCGACGTCGCCCCACGTGAAGCCCGCGGGGATCTCGTTCTGCTGCAGCTCGTCTTCGCCGGGCGGCAACGGGAACGCGGTGCCGAGCGCGAACGCGGCGTAGAAGTCGTCGACCGCTTCGATCTCTTCGTCGCTCGTGCGCCACGCACCGGCGAGCCCGAGCTCGTCGACGTCGATGAGCGCATCGGCGGGGTAGAGCGTGAACGTCAGGATGCCGCGGAGCTCACCCTCGCCCCACGTCTCCTTGCCATCGTCGCCGCTGATGCCCTCTTCGACCTCGCCGATCGACTGCGATGCGAAGCCCGAGGTGTCCTCGATGTTCGGATCCTCGGGGTCCTTGCACGCCAGCGGTGCCGCGATCGCGAAGGCGAGGATGAAACGTCGATCCATGGCAGCCAAGGCAGGGTACGAAGCGCTGGCGCACTGCGCCGTACACGAAGCAGACCAGCATCCGGGGTCCCGCGCAAGGGATCACGCGTTGAAGCTCGTGTAACGGATCGCGCAGCGCTTGCGTTGGCGCCGCCGCGCGAGCGCACACCGCCAAGGACGCGCGTCAGTACCCGTCGTTGCGCAGCTCGGCGACGAGCGCCGCGTACAGCTCCAGGTGATCCCAAGGATTGCCGAGCCCGGGGCCGTCGCCGAAGAGCTGGCCGACTTCGTCGAGATGATCGGCGGGCACGCAGCCGCGGAAGTCGCCCCAGCGCGAGTCGAGCACGCGCACGAGCCCGTCGTTCGCGCGTGGATCGAGCAGGTCGCCGGCGAGCACACCGGAGGAGAGCGCCAGCGCGCCGTCGATCGGATCGCGCGCGTCGTCGAATGCGGTGATCCAATCCGGCGCGTCGTCGACGATGCACTCCGAGCCGCCGGCCGACAGCGCGGAGCGGCCCGCGATCGAGCGGTACACGACGCCATCGGAGTCGGGATACGTGTCGTTGAACTCGGTGATGCCCGGCGTCGAAAGCTGCGCGAGCGCGACCGCGACCGAGCTGTTCTGATCGAGCTCCGACCACAACGCTCCACCGAGCACCTGGGCGAGCGCGTCGGCGAGCGCTTGTGCATTGGGATCGGGCACGATGCCGAGCACGATGTCGGCGATGGGCGTGCCGTGGTGCGGCGTCGCGATGGTGGTGACGCTCGCGACGAGCTCGGGGCGCAGGCTCGCGACGACGCGCGCATCGAGCCCGCCCTGCGAGTGGCCGACCAGGTTCACCTTCGCGTGGCCGGTGTCCGCGAGGATCTGCTCGACGTGCGTGACGAGCTGCATGCCGCGCACGGTGGAGTCGTTGAAGGGATCGAGCGCGGGCGTGTAGACCGCGAGCTCGCCGTCTTCGGCGAGTCGATCGACCACGCCGAAGAAGTAGGTGGCGGCGTCGAGATCACCGAGCTCGTCGAAGCCGAAGAAGCCGTGCACGAGCACGACGGGGTAGGGGGCTCCGAGCGCGGGCTCGCCGGTCGATTCGCTCGCATCGCCGCTGCCGTCGCCGATCGTGGCCGGCGCGGTGCTCGTGCTCTCGGCGGCCGTCGTGGTCGCGACGATCGTCGTGCTCGTGTCGGCGATCGCAGTAATCTCCGACGACGACGACGATGCGCCGCTGCCTTCGTCGGGCGTGCCGTTGCACGCCGCGAGCACACCGAAGATGCACGCCGCCCTGCGCATCGCCGGGCAGCATACCTCAGAGCTGGACGACCGCGCCGGCGGTGAAGAGCTCGTCGTACCAGAGCCCGCCGGGCGTCCACCACGATGCACCGCGCGGATCGACGCCCGCGCGCCACAAGAGCGCGCCGGTGGAGAGCCCGCGGATCGCCGATTGGATCGACTCCGTGGTGTGCTCGGGGTTCGGTGCGCTGCAGAGCCCGCAGAACGCATCGCCCGGCGACTGGAAGTCGCAGTGATCGGCTTCGACGATGCGCACGGTGTTGCTGTCCGCCATCGCGTCGAACACCGGCACGCCGTTCGCGGTGCTGTTGCACATCGACGGCTCGCTGGTGATGTCGTGCGCCGGGATCGCGACGCCGGCAGCGACGTCGGCACCGAGCCCGCCACTATCGACCATGTCGAGGCCGACGAGCGCGATCGCATTCGGATCCTGTGCGGCGGCGAGCACCGATGCGAGCCCACCCGCGGAGTAGCCGGCGTAGATCGGCGACGCGATGCCGAGCTCGGCTGCGAGCGCGACGAGATCGGCACCGTTGCTCGCATGATCGGCATCGGCGATGGTCGCGTGGCAGAGATCGGGCGTGACCACGGCGAGGCCCCAGCTCGCGTAGTGCTCGGCCCAGTCGACCATGCTGCCGCGGTTGCCTTGGAAGCCGTGCGCGAGCACGACGAACGGTGCGTCGGGCACGTCGCGCGGCGTCGCGATCGCGTACTGCATCGTGCAGCTCGTCGTGGTCGCGCTGCCTTCGCTGGTGGTCACCGCGTGCGGTCCGGGCATGCGCAGATCGGGCCCCGGATCGTCGGGCACACCGCTCTCGCTGCTGCTGCTCTCCTCCACGCCGGTCGATGTCGTGGTGTCGGCGCTGCTCGTCGTCGCGTTCGTGGTCTGGGTCGTGGCCGGATCGGTGGTCGACGACGACGTCGTCGTGGTGTCGACCGCACCCGACGTCGTGCTCTCGCTCGTCTGGGCCGCGTCCGGGGGATCCGACACGCACGCGCACGCGAGCGCGGCGAAGGCGATGCGTCTCATTTCGATTGCTTCTCCGCGAGCGTGCGCAGGGTCGGGACGAGCAGCTTGCGCCGGAGCAGCACGACCAGCCGCTCGCTCAGCGTGGTCGCGATCTCGGTGAGCTTCGCGAGGTCGTTGCCGGCGACCGGCACCACGCCGGTACGGAACATCTGCAGCTCGACGCGTACGAGCCGACGCAGCGCGTCGACGTAGCCGCGGAGGATCTCGGGCGGCAACATCTGCGCGGACAAGCCCGCGCGACGCGCCTGCGCCAGCAGCTTCAAGAGCGCGACGTCGTCTCCGGCGTAGCGACCGTCCGCGGTGGGCGTGACGATGCCGAGGCTGGCGAAGAGCGCGAGCTCGGTCTCGAGCACGCCCGAGGAGATCAAGTGATCGCGCGTGACCACCTCGCGGGGCGCGAGCTCACCGAGCACGCGCGTGATCGTGGCCTCGAGCGCGACGTCGTTGTCGATGTCGTCGGCATCGATGCGATCGAGCACCTGGCGGATCACCGCGAGCGGCAGGTGCAGCGAGGTCTGCAGCCGCTTGATCGCGCGCACGCGCGGGACGAGCGCGGCGTCGTAGTACGCCATGTTGCGGCTCGTCTTCACCGGCTCGGGCAGCAGCTGCTCGCGCAGGTAGTGCTTGATCGTCGCGATCGGCACGCCGCTGCGCTCGGCGAAGACCGACATCTTCAAGAGCGCGGGGCTGGCGGTCTCCGACATGAAAGTAGGAAGTTCCACTGTCTACTTCGCACGGCGAGGACCGGCCGTCAAGTGCTATGACCACGCTCGTGCAGGCCGAGGCGGACCGCACTGCGGCGGGGCTCGGCTATGCGGTGCTCGCGTACGGATCGTGGGGGCTCTTCCCGTTGTTCTGGAAGCAGCTCGACGGCATCGGTGCCATCGAGCTCGTCGCCCATCGCGTGTGTTGGGCCGCGCTCGTCTATCTCGCGCTCGTCGCGTTGCGTGGTCGCATGCGCGAGCTCGGGCGCACGCTCGCGGTGCCGTCGAAGCTGTGGGCGATCTTCGGCGCGACGGTGTTGCTCGCGATCAACTTCCTCACGTTCGTGTACGCGGTCGCGACCGATCGGGTGATGCACGCGAGCCTCGGCTACTTCCTCAACCCGCTGGTGAGCATCGTGTTCGGCTTCGTCTTCCTCGGCGAGCGCATGAAACGACTGCAGTGGATCGCAGTCGCGATCGCGGCGCTCGGCGTCGTGCAGCTCGGTGCGCTGGCCGAGGGCGTGCCGTGGATCGGCATCGTGCTCGCGCTCTCGTTCGGTGGCTACGGGCTCCTGCGGAAGATCGCGCCCGTGGATGCGCTCATGGGCGCGACCATCGAGTCGATCG
>DASZPU010000322.1:0-30953 GCA_035550195.1 Nannocystaceae bacterium | reverse complement strand
GCGCTCGGCGGCGGCGCCTCGTGCTGCGCGAGCGGCTCGCTCGGCGCCCACACGTCACCGGCCGTCGCGGGCGTGGGGTGCGGCGGCGCGACGTCGTCGACGCGCGGCGGTTCCTCGCGCGGCCCGGGCTCGATCGGTGCGCTCGCACCCGGTAGCTTCGTCGTCGGTACCTCACTCGGCTCCGCGGTGGGTGGACCGAGCACGACCAGGCTCAACGCGAACACGACGATCATGGCCGACGCTCCAGCAAGCGGTCGATGAAGATCCCCCAGGTCGCGTAGCTCTTCGCACGCGACGGCGCGCTCGCGTCCGTGATCGTGACGAGCCCCGCGCTGTCGTCGTGGACGATCGCGAGCTTGCCCTTGCCCGAGAGGTGGAAAAACGACGAGATCGGATCATCGAGCACCATCGATTCCGGATCGAGCGTCGCGAGATCGACTGCGCTCACCCACGACTGCCCGGGCGTGCCGAGCAGCAAGCGATCGTCTTGCAGCGCGGACGAGCGCGCGTCGTAGGGCACCATCGACGTGAGCGGCGTGACCTGGCTGCGCGGGAAGTCGACGACGTACAGCGTCATGCCCGAGCCCACCAGCACGCGGTCGTTGTCGAGCCGCACGAGGTCTTGGATCCCGCCGGCGATCTGCAGCGTCTCGGGTCGGCGCCCGAGCGCATCCGCGATGCCGTCGAGATCGAGGCGATGGATCTCGGTGCCGTTGGGCTGCCACGCGACGAGCTGCGGGATCTCGCCGAACGTGGTGGCCTCGTTGCGCAGCATCAGCCGCGTCGCGCCGGAGGTGAGCCCCACCGTGAAGCCTTGCTGCGTGCGGATGTCGATGAACGACACCACCGAGCCCGACACGGTCACGAGGTACGGCACCTCGCCGTCGTGCACGAGGAAGTCGCTCGCGCCGGCGCCCACCGGCACGAGGCTCACCTGCGCGGAGAAGCCTTGCAGCGCGCCGGCGTCGTCGAGCTGATCGACGAGCGTCAGCATCGCGACGTCGCCACCGGAGCTTCCGCGCAGGAAGAGCGCGGCGTTGTCGTACAGCTCGTTGCCCGGGCGCAGGAGCGTCGCGTCGGGTGAGAAGCCGACATCGTTGGTGAAGCGCACCGCGACCTGATCGAGCTCCGGATCGGCAGCGTCGACCAGCACGATCTCGCCCTGGGCGAGGAACGCGATGAGCTCGCGCTGCACCGATCCGATCGACACGAGCCCCGGCGGCGCCGGGAATTGCACCGATGCGATCGTTCCTCCGAAGCCGTTCAAGGTCAGGTCGCGCACGCTGTCGTCGCGCAGATCGACCAGCGCGACTTGGTTCGCGTTCTGCAGCACGTCGGTGCCGGGGCCGTTGCCGAAGTGCAGCACCGCACGATGTCCGTCGGGCCCCAGTGCGATCGAGGAGAACGGTGCACGCACCGGGATCTCGCCGATCACACCGTCGCCGTCGGCGGCGACGCGCACCAGTCGGTCGTCGACGCCTTCGATGCGCTCGCTCTTCGGCACGACCAGCGCGAGCACTTGCTGACCGCCGCGGTCGGGCACCGCCCACGCGATGCGCGTCTCGTCGTCGCCGATCGGCACGCGGTGCACTGCGATGCGCTCGTCGCCGGGCACCGCCGCGATCACTTCCTGCGTGCGCTGATCGATCCACACCCCCGAATCGCGCGTGCCGATCGGCGGCCCGATGTCGAGCGGCCCGTCGTAGGGGTCCCGGTCACAGCCCGCGAGCGCGAGCACGAGCATCATCCAGCGGCTTCGCATGATCAGTCCTTCACCGCGTCGTTGAGCCGGTAGCCGGTCACGGTCTCGACCCCACCGTCGCCCGCGATGAACGTGATGCGCCCCGTGGGATGCTCCTGCGACACGAAGATCTTCGCCGTCGCGTCGACGTAGCCGGCGCCTTCGGGCGGGCTACCGAGCGGCAGCGAGGTGACGATGAACGAGCGCAGATCGACGAGGTCGAGCCGCTGCACCGCGAGCGTGTCGTCGCGCAACAGCACCGCCGCGCGATCGCCTTGCGGCGTGAACAAGATCGCGCCCGCGGCGACCTCGATGCGCTGGTGCTTCTTCACCGGGAACGTCTTGGTGAGATCGAGCAGCGTGTAGCCGTAGGGCGGTTGCTCGCCGGTGAGCGAGTAGTCGTGCAGCAGCATCGCGTTCGCACCATCCGGCGCGATGCCGACCGCGAGGATCGGATCGTCGACGAAGAGCGTGATCGCCTCGCCCCACCCGTCGCCGGATCGCCGCACGAGCGTGACGCGTTGCCGCGGATCGCGATCGGACGGAACCCCACCGACGTCGCCGGGCTCACCGGTGCTGCTCTCGCCGCCCGACGTGCTCGAGCCGCTGTCGCTGCTGCTCCCGCTGTCGCTGCCGCTCTCGCTCGTGGTCCCGCCCGACGTCCCGCCCGGCGGCGGCGCGCCGTCGATGAACGGATCGACCGTCGTGAACAGCACGATCGCACCCGCTTCGGGAGAGATCTGCGCGAGCCCGACGTACTCCTCCGGCAGCTCGTAGGGCACCGCCTGCGTGCTGCCGTCGACCGGCAAAGCGAGCTCGTAGAAGCGACTTCCGGCGGTGCTCGGCGTGGTGAGGATTGCGAAGCTCCCGTCCGGCGCGAGATCGAGATCGGTGGGAATGTCGGGCAGATCGAACACGAACTGCGCGCGCGAGACCAGATCGGTCGCGACGATCTCGCGCTCGCCTTCGATGCGACTGAGCGCGACATCGCGATCCGCCGCGACATGGATCTCGACGGTGCTCGGATCGATCGCCGGGTCGACCACCACCGGCACGACGTCGGGCTTGTCGAGCGCACCGAGCTCGGCGATCGGCACCACGTTCACGCCGTCGTCGGTCACGACGTACGCGCGACTCGAGTCGCTCGCGAACACGATCTCGCGCGGGTGCGCGCCGACGGTCATCGCGTAGGTGCCCCCGCCCGCGACGTCGAGCACCGTGAGCTCCTGATCGCTGCCGGCCCCGAGCGCCTCGGGCCCGTCGACGTCGTGGTAGACGAACACGAACGCGCCGTCGGGGCTGACCGCGAGGTTGTTCGCACCCGCAGTCGCGTCGCGCACCTCGACGGTCGTGGTGAAGCCTGCAGTCGTGGAGACCAGCGCGACGTCGTTGCTGCCCTGATCGAGCACGGCCACGCGGCCCTCGTCGCTGCCCATGATCGGCACCACGACCGTCGGTCCGCGGCCGACCGCGACCACGTCGATCGCGAGGTTGCTCGAGTCGATCACCGCGACCGAGTCGGTCAGCTCGCTCGCGCTGTAGACGAAGCGACCGCTCGCCCGCGGCACGCGGAAGTCGGCCTCCATCTCGTCTTCGGGCGGCGGGCCGCCGGTGTCGTCGCTCGGCGCAGTCGTGGCCGAGGTCGTCATCGTGCTGCCTGCGCTACCGTCGTCGACCGCACCGCTCGCGCCGGTGTCGCCGGCTCCGAACGTGCCGGCGTCCTCCTTCGACGCGCCACATCCGACGAGCACGAGCGTGATCGGGATCGCGCGTCGGCACAGCAAGGTCATGCACCGGCAGTGCCCACGCGCGTCCGGACGATCACGGGGCTCGACGATTTTCTCGCCGAGCCCCGCGAGCGCGGCGCTACGGCACCGCGTCCTGCAGATCCGCGACGGTCGCCGTGCCGAAGCCGTGCGCGGCCGCGATCGCATCGACCTGCCCGGTGATGCCGTAGAGCTCGAACGCATCGAGCAACGACTGCGCACCATCGGGGCTCAGCTGCGCCGGCGTACCCGGATTGAACAGGTCGGCGACGAACACCAAGCCCGCGCTCTCGACGAACGGCAACACCATGTCGCTCGAGTGCGAGTTGGGCAGGTCGAACACCGTGACCGCCGCGCTCGCGTCGTCGATCACGAACGATCCGCCGTCGGGCACGTACTCGATCGTGGGCGCGACCGGATTCGCCGACAGCTCGTCGGGATCGATCGTGCTCGGGGCCGCGAGCACCTCCGTCCACACCACGTCGCTGCCTTCACCGACCACGAGCGTCGCACCGCGGGCGACCAGCGTGCGCGCGCAGCCGGAGTGATCGACGTGGTAGTGCGAGACGACCGCGTGCGTGACCGACTTGCCGGGATACTCGGTCGCGGCCCAGTCGAGCAGCGCCTGGCAGCGCGCTTCGTAGAGCGGCGTCTCCAGCAGCACCAGCCCGTTCGCCTGCTCGACGATCACCGAGTGGTGCGTGCCGCCGGTGAGATGCGTGGCCGCGGGTGCGAGCACGACCGGCGCGACCTGGACCTGGAAGCCCCACGCGGGGATGCCCACGCCCTGGAACTCGAGCAGGAGCGAGTGGTTCATGCGACCGCGCGCCGCCGCGGCTTCGTCGAGCGTGCTGGTGGCCTCCGGCGGGATCTCGAACAGCGCGGGCGCGAGCTCGGCCGTCGTGCTGATCGCGGAGCGCGTCTCCTCGTGCAGCACCTCGCCGTCGATCGCGAGCGTCGCGCCCGCTGCGAACAACACACCGCCGTCGCTCGCCGCCCATCCGTCGTAGTCGAGCTGCAGCTCCACGTCGCGACGCAACCAGTTGTTCTCCAGCGTGGTGAGCCGCACCGGCAGATCGGTCGCGGGATCGATCCACAGCACGAGCTCCGCGACCTCGCTCGTGATCGCCAGTCGATCGTGCGCGACCCCGTCCAGATCGGCAGGTCCGAGATCGGTGGCGATGCCGGGATCGGCGAGCGCCGCGATCACGAGCAGCTGCGGGTGCAAGAGCTGTTGGCGGCGCACGATCGCACCCCACCGATCGGACGGCATCGCACCGCCCGGAGCGCCGAACAGGTTGTCGACGCCGTCGATCGCTCCGATCTCACCGGAGATGATCTCCGAGTACTGCATCGGCAGCCCCAGCCCCGCGAACGTGATCGTGCGCTCGTGATCGAGTCGCCAACCCGCGTTCGCGACGTCGACCGAGAGATCGATCGCGAACGCGCTGCCGTCGACGATGGTGTCGTCCGGGGTCGCGCCCTCGTCGGCGTTGCGCGTCGTGCCTTCCGCGGTGAGGACGAAGCCGTCGAGCGCAGCGAGCTCTTCGGCGCCACCGAGTGCGAGCGCTACCCGTTCGAGCAGGGTCACCTCGCCACCCGAGCTGCTCTCGCTCGAGCTCGCGGCCGCGGTGGATCCTTCGCTGCTGTCCGCAGTGGTGGTGGTGGTGGGCTCGACGCTCGTCGCGGTCGGGCTCGTCGTCGTAGGTGACGTCGACGAGCTCGAGCTGCTCGCTTCGTCCGATTGGCCGCCGGAGTCGTCGGCACAAGCGAAGAGCGGCAGCACGAGCGCGGCGGCGATCCGCACCACGGAGGATGCGGGATGATGCGATCGAGAAATTGGCTTCGGCATGGTGGCCGTGGTTCGACCACCACCCTTCGACCGTTACCGCGACGACTGTGAAGAAGCGTTGCGGCGATCAGCCGCCGCCACCGAACGATTCGCACTCGGGATTGCAGTCGGTGTACGCCGCCATCGACAAGTACGTGAGGCACTGATCGCGATCGTTGGGATCTTCGTCCGCGATCGCACCACCGCACGCCATGCCGCACGAGTTCGGATCACCGCCGAGCATGCCGATGCACTCGCAGAGTGCTTGGCACTCCGCCGGGATCACGACCTCGCCGCCGGTGCCCGCAGTGCCGCCGCCCGACATCTCCCCGCCGCCGGACTCCGCCTCGGCGTCGGACTCTTCGCCGTCGCCTTCGTCGCCCTTGTCGGCGTTGGAGTCCGCGTTGCTCGTCGTAGGCTCGTCCTTCTCGTCGCAACCAGCGAACGCGAGGGATGCTGCGAACACGAAGAGGAGCGGTGAGTGATTGCTACGCATGACCCGTATTCCTTCTGCGCCCGAGCATTCGAAATCTCGGCGCGTGCGCCACTCCCCGTGCGCAGGTGAATCACTGGCGCGGCACACGACCGAGCGGATCGGCACGATCGTGCGGAGCAGCGCACTCGCGATCGCGGTTCAGAGCGTGCGAACGCAGATCGCTCGGCCCGCGGGCTCGACCGTGAGATAGACGTGCGTCGCGCCCGAAGCCGCATCGATCGCGATCGCTTCGTCGTCGGCGGCCTTCTTGCGCGTCCACCACGTGCCGCTCGCGACCAATCTCGCGCCGCGCACTCGCTTGATCTCGTTGGCCGACGGCAGGTGGAATCCGCCCACGCCGTTGATGCGCCGACCGGCACAACGACCGTTGGCCTCCGACCACGTGAGCTCTTCACCCGCGGTGCGCAGCACGAAGAGCTTGCCCGCGCGCGCGAGCTTGCCTTCTTGCACCGCGAGCGACAGCGCAGCTTCTTCGATGTCGCGCTTGCTCACCGCGCCCTTGGGCGGCGGCGGCACGTCGTCGGGCACCGCATCGGTGGTCGCGGGCTCGAGCGCACCACCGTCGGCGGGCGTCGGCGTGGCACCGCCATCGTCCTTCGCAGCACCGCCATCGTCTTTGCCGGCACCGTCGTCCTTCGCTGCGCCGTCGTCCTTCGCCGCGCCGTCGTCTGCCGCGACGGGATCGGGCGGACCCGGGACCGCGGTCGTCGGCGCGGGCTCGTCGGGCTTCGCGTCGACCCCGACGTTGTCGCGCTTGCGATCGCCACCTTGGCGCGCACCGCCGTCGCTCGCCGACGCCGGCACACCGGCGCCGACGCCCGCACCACGACGCGCGCCTTCCGACTCGCTCGGGCGGAACAGCTGCAACAGCGCGAGCACGACGATGCCCGCGATGCCGACGCCCGCGAACGCGAGCAACCATCGATTGCCCTGGGGCTCGTCCGCGAGCGCGCGCGGAGGCGGCGGGATCATCGAGCGCGGGATCTTGCGGCTCGGATCGCCGTCGGTGACGAGCGCTTCGACGTGCGGCAGCTGCGACTCGAGATGGCGCTCGACCATGCCGACCGATGGCTCGCGCCGCGCATCGCTGACCGTGCGTGGTGGCGTGACCGGAGCCGGCGTCGGACGGCGCGGCTCGGCGACCGGCGCAGGCGTGGGTCGACGCGGCGTCGGTCGACGCGGCGTAGTGGTGCGCGCTTGCTGCTCGCGACGCTCGAGGATCGCCTCGGCCTCGGCCATGCCCATCGCGAGCTCGCGCGCGAGCGCTTCGGCATCGACTTGCGCGACGGTGCTCGCCGGCGGTGGTGCCTCGGGCTCGGCGAACGCCTCGACCACGTCGCGCAGGTTGCTGGTGCGCTCGGGCTCCTGCAAACCCGCCTGCTCGTCGTCGTCGGTGAGCCGCATCTCCTTCAACGCGCCGCGGATCGACGGCAGGATCGCGAGCGGTCGCGACGGTGTGAATGCGGTGGAGATGATCTTCTGCCCGCGACCACTGCGCGCGGAGAAGAGACCGGTCAGCTTGCGTGCGGTCGTCTTGTCGAGCGCCGGCGAGATGCACAGCACGAACAACGCCCCGTTCGCTGCGGCATCGACCGCGCTCGACAAGAGATTGCTGTCGAACTCGACCCCCGGCACGAGCTCCGGCGCCATGCCTTCGCGCAGCAACTCGTCGACGACTTTCGCGAGCGCGGGCTCGTCGTCCTCGGAGCAACAGAGGATGATGGGTATGTCGCCGCGGGCCTTCACGAGGCGGCTCGGATCGCAGGAGCTCCGCCGAGCGTAGGGCCAACCGCGGCGCGGCGGAAGGGTGCACGCGCGAGCACCGGCCGGCCCGCCCGCCGTGACCGCACGGTGTCCCGATGCGGTCCCCGATCTGTGGCATAACGCGCCCCATGAGCATCACGACCATCGCGGTGTTGGGCGCGGGCACCATGGGGCACGGGATCGCCCAGGTCGCCGCCGCGGCGGGCTACGCCACGCGCCTGTTCGATGTCGACCAGGGCAAGGTGGACGCCGGGCTCGCCAAGATCCGCAGCAACCTGCAGGTCGGCATCGACAAGGGCAAGCTCACCGGCGAGGCGCGCGATGCCACGGTGGCGCGGCTCGAAGGCCACACCTCGATCGAACGCGCCGCCGCGGGCGTCGATCTGGTGATCGAAGCCGTGCCCGAGCTGATCGCGCTCAAGCACGAGGTACTGGGCAAGGCCGCGGAGCATGCGGCTGCGGGCGCCATCTTCGGCACCAACACGAGCTCGCTGTCGATCGCGAAGATCGCCGCAGCGCTGCCGCATCCCGAGCGCGTGATCGGTACGCACTTCTTCAACCCGGTGCACATCATGAAGCTGCTCGAGATCGTGGTGGGCGAACGCACCGCGCCGGCAGTCGTCGCCGACATCCGCGACTTCGGCACGAAGCTCGGCAAGGAGTGCATCGTCATCAAGGACTCGCCCGGCTTCGCCACCAGTCGACTCGGGCTCGTCATCGGCCTCGAAGCCATCCGCATGGTCGAGCAAGGTGTCGGCAGCGCGGAGGACATCGACAAGGCGATGACCCTCGGCTACGGCTTCCCGATGGGTCCGCTGCGGCTCACCGATCTCGTCGGCCTCGACGTGCGCTTGTCGATCGCGGAGTACCTCAGCACCGCATTGCCCGACGGCGCCCACTTCCGTCCGCCGCAGCTGCTGCGTGACATGGTCGCGCAGGGCAAGCTCGGCAAGAAGTCCGGCGAAGGCTTCTACAGCTGGAAGTGAGACGGGCTCCTAGCCGGCCGGCAATCGCACGGGCACGAGCGTCGTGCCCGGCGCGCCGAGCTTGAGGCCGCGCGCTTCGACGCGGCGCGCGTCCTTGTAGATCGCGAGACGGTAGCGACCCTGCGGTGCGTCGACGACGGTGAACACACCTTGATCGTCGGTGAGCGTGGTGATGCGGAACTCGCCGCCGTCCTCGCCTTCGCGCTCGAGGAAGACCGCTGCACGTGCGAGCGGTGTCGCGGTGTCCGCCGCGGTGACCTGCCCGACGAGGCAGGATTTCACCTCCGCGCAGCGCGGACCGATGAACGTCACGCCGCCGGCGGGCGCGGACGTGCGCGGCGGAAGGGCGATCGAGTCGGTCGCACACGCGCTCGTTGCCGCGAGCAGTGCGACCAGCATGCCGATGGCAATGCGGCTTTCGTACACCATGGGATCTCGTGCCCTTCGCCAGGAAACGGTAGCGACCGGGCTCGGGTCGCGTCAAAAGCGGGCGCTGCCGGTGCAACGCGGGGGACGGTGGTGGTCTTTCAGGCGGGGGCGCGCGAAACGGTCCCGGGGGTGTGCACCGCCGCCGCACGCCCGAAATCGCGTGTGCGCGGCTGGCATCCATGGTGGCGGCGGCGTAGGCTGATCGGCAGAAGAGGGATCATGGTCGGAGTCCGTCGCGCCATCGCGCTCTTGCTACTCGGGTTCTACGTCACCCAGTTCGCGATGACCGCGTGGCTGGGCCCCGACGAGATGTACGCCTGCTACCTCGGCTTGGCGCTCTGCTACGGGCTCGCGTTCATCGCGCTCGGCGCCGAGTGGTTCTGGGGGCGCTGGTTCGCGATGGGCGTGGGCAACTTCGGATCGCTGATCCTGCTCGTGCTCTTCAAGATCGGCTTCGAGCCGATCATCGCGTTCTTCGGATTCACGCACCTCGCGATCGCGGTGCTGTTGCTCGGCGAAGGCATGGCCGCGCGCTACGAGCACTCCGAAGTCACCGCGGAGCGCTGGAACTTCCACGAAGAATCGCTGGTGCTGATGCGGCGCGCGACGTTGTCCGCCGGCAGCACGATCCCCTTCCTCATCTTGTATGCACTCGCGCCGCGGCCCGAGCCCACGCAGATCGCCGCGCTCGCCGTCGGTGCCGTCGGCGTGTGGGGCCTGTTGCGCGGTCGCACGTGGGGCGCCTTCGCGCTCGGCGGTGCTGGCCTGCTCGCGCTGTTGCACGGCGTCGGCCTGCTCGGCACGCCGCCGATCGGCTACCTGCTGCTCACGCCGACGGGCGGCCCGATCATCTACGGCCGCACCGTGGGTCTGCTCGCAGGCCTGACCATGTTGGTGCCGCTCATGATCTCGCGGCCGATGTTCCAGTTCCTCCGACGCGCGCGCTGATCACTCGCGCGTGGTGGTCCTGGGCTCGCGCAGCGGGCCCGGGTCCGGGAGGATCGGCGGCGGCGTCATGCCGCGTGCGCGGCTCGACAGCTGACTCCACACCAGCGCGACGACGAGCCACGAGCTCGGCATGAGCGCCATGTACTCCGGCAGCATGCGCGCGAAGCCGCAGACGTAGCCGGTGCCGACCATGAACACGATCGCGAAGGTCGTCGCGCGACCGCCGAGGCCCTGCAGCTTCGGGATCGGCAGGTTGCTGGCCATGAGGAACGCGAACGCGATCATCGCGGCGGGCACGTAGCTCCACACGCCCATCGGAAACGTGAAGTCGCCGAGCAGATGCGGCCCGCCGAACGCGTCGCCGCGGATCGGCCCTTGCGCAGGCGCGTACTTGGCGAGCACGAGGTACCAGATGACGAGGATGCCGGCCGCGAGCGTGGTGGGCACGCCGAAGAACACCTTGAGCCCGGTGGCCGGCGTCTCGGAGACGACGTTGAACTTCGCGAGCCGGAAGACGTTGGCGAGCGCCCACAGTGCGCACGCACCCATCAACACGACGCGGCCCCAACCCTGCGCGAAGCCGATCGCGGTCTGATCCTCGAGCGTGACGAACACGAGGAACGCGGGCGCGATGCCGAAGTTGATCGCGTCGGCGAACGAGTCCATCTGCACGCCGAACTCGCTGGTCGCACGCAGCGAGCGCGCGACCAGCCCGTCGAGTCGATCGACGAGCACCGCCCAGATGATGAGCCACGCGGCGTCGACGAAGCGGTGCTCGTAGCTCGCGACGAGCGAGAGCAGGCCGAACAGCATGCCGGTCGCAGTGACGACGTTGGGTGCGACGTAGCGCAGGAATCGGCGCAGCGGCATCTGCGGGGGCAACCAAAGCAACGAATCGGGGCGGAGTGCAAGCCCCGCGGCAAAGCAGCAGGAGGGCTCGCTGGGGCTGGGTACCGCGCAGGTGCGGCGCGACGTCGCGCGCGAAGCTACGCTGGTGATCGAGGATTCCCGATGCAGGCGCGCGAGCCGGCGGTGGCCGGACGATTCTTTCCTGCGACGCGCACCGCCGAGACCGTGCGCGAGCTGATGGCCGACGCTGCTCCAGCGCAGCGCGTGCACGCGATCGTCGCTCCGCACGCGGGGTGGATGTACAGCGGCGCGATCGCGGCGCAGACCTGGGCGCGCGCCGAGGTGCCGCGCCGCGTGATCCTCATGTGCCCCAACCACACCGGCATGGGCGTGCGCGGCTCGCTGTGGTCGGGCGGCGCGTGGAAGATCCCCGGTGGTGCGATCGCGATCGACGACGAGCTGCGCAACGCGATCGCCGAGCACACCGAGCTCGAGCTCGACACGGGCGCACACCTGCGCGAGCACGCCATCGAGGTGCACTTGCCGATGCTCGCGGTGCGCAATCCGTCCGCGCGCATCGTGCCGATCGTGCTCGCGCGCATGAGCGAGCCCGAGTGTCGTCGGCTCGGCGAAGGTCTGCAGCGTGCGATCGCGGCGAGCGGCGACGACGTGCTCGTGGTGGCGAGCACGGACATGTCCCATTACGTGCCGGCCGAGCACGCGCGTCGGCTCGATGCGCTCGCGCTCGCGCGCATCGAAGCGCTCGATCCCGCAGGGCTGCACGCGACGGTCGAGCGCGAGCAGATCTCGATGTGCGGCTACGTGCCCACCACGGTCGCGCTGCACTGCGCGATCGCGAACGGAGCACGCCACGCGGAGCTGGTGCGCTACGGCAACTCGGGCGAGACCAGCGGCGATTTCGATCGCGTGGTCGGCTACGCGGGCCTCACGGTGTCCTGATTCCGAACGCTGCGTCGCGGCGAGCGATCGAAAGACTGGCTGCGCGAGTGCGCCGCGTTACGTGAACAGCGATGCGTGTCCTCGTTCTCGCCCGGCGCGATGCCGGTGGCTCCTGGGCCCACCTGTCCGCGTGCCTGCGCGCGCGCGGGATCGCGGATGCGCGCGTCGTCACCTTCGACTGCGATCCTTCGCTGCGCTGCGCGAGCGACATCGCCGACGTGTTCGATGGCGGGCAAGAGCTCGCGCATCTCGTCGAGCACGCCGACGCATTCCACTTCGTCGATCTCGTGCCCGAGGAAGTGTCGCTCTTCGGTGGCCGCGTCGCCGAGCGCTGTGCGTCCACCGAGGTGCGCGTCGTGTTGCAGTGCGATCGTCGGCCGAGCCCCGCGCGTGCGGGCGAGCTCGCACGACTCGCCGGTGCGAACGGCTGGTCGCTCGCGACCACGCGACCGCTCGCGCGCGAGCTCCCGGGTGCGCAGCTGCTCGCACCGTTCGTGCCGCTGTGGCGCGCACCGTGGCTGCCGGTCGAAGCCGGCACGCAGGCGCGCACGCGCCGAACCGAGCGCAGCGTGATCGCCACCAGCTCGCGTTCGCTGCGCGAGCGTCCCGCGCTCGAGCGCCGCATCGACGAGGCCGAACGCATCGCGCGGGCGCTGCCCGATCTGCGCGTCGAGGTGATCGCCGCGAAGCCGCAAGCGCTCGCGCTGCAGCGCCGCCGTCGTGCGCACCTCGTCGTCACCGGTGGCGATGGGCTCGGGCGCAACGCGCTCGAGTCGCTCGCGCACGGCATCCCGACCGTCGTCGATCTGTCGCCGTCCGATCAGGCCGCGTGGACGGAGCTCGCCGGCGGTCGCCCGGCGCCGGTGCTCCCGTTCGCGCGGCTCGAAGAAGCGATGCACGCCGCGAGCATGGCCGGCGATCCGCAGCCGCTGTTGCGCGCGTGGGCGAGCAGCGTGCTCGATCCGCAGCGCTGGCTCGACGCGTGCGCATCGTGGTGGCTGCCGCAGCGCGCGGCGAAAGCAGCCTAGGCGAGCTCGTCGAGCAGGCGCGCGCACGCGGTCGAGAGGATCTCGTAGGTGCTCTCGTAGGCATCGAGCCCGCGACGCACGGGATCGGGCACGTCCGACGCGTTGCCTTCCGCGCGCGGATCGACGACGTGGCGCAGCAAGCGAATGCGTGCGCGTCCACCGGCGACCGGACCGAACGCGGAGAGCCGACGCAGGCGCTCGAGATCGGAGAGGTTCGCGCGATCCATCGCGAGCACGTGATCGAAGCGATGCAGATCCTCGGGCTCGACGACGCGGGAGCGCCCGACCAGGTCCTCGAGCTTCAAGCCGTGGCGCGCGGCGATCTCGATCGAGTTGGGATGCGGGGTGAGCCCCTGCTCTGCCCAGCAACCCGCGGAGTCGATCACGAAGCGATCCTCGAGCCCGCGCGCGCGCACCTGCGCGACGAAGATGCCCTCGGCCAGCGGCGATCGGCACAGGTTCGCGTGGCAGACGAACAGGACGCCGATCGGATCCATCAGCCCTCGATCAGCTTCCGCACCGCGGGATCGTCTTTCACGACCTCCCACGTCGCGTCGTATTCGATCTGTCCCAACAGCTTCTTGCCGCCGCGCTTCTTCACCTCTTCGAGGTGCTTCTTGCACTCGTCGAGATCGCCGGTGACGACGAGCTGCTTCGCGAGGTTGAACTCCGGGTCGGGATACTTCGGATCCTTCGCGGCCGCCCACTCGAAGAACGTCTTCGCGCGATCGGGGGTCTCGTAGAGCTTCTCGCCGCGGGCGTTCGCGGCCTTCGCCACGTCGCGCAGCTTCGCACCGGCGGTGAGCGCTTCTTCGAGCGCAGCGATCGCGCGCTCGTCCTTGGTCTTCTTGTTCTTCACCTCGGTGAGCAGCGCGGCCGGGTCGGCCGGCGCCGCGCCTCCGGTGGTGTCGGATGCGCCGTCGTCGGCCTTCGCTTCGCCGCCTTCGGCCTTCGCTTCGCCGCCCTCGGCCTTCGCTTCGCCGCCCTCGGCCTTTGCTTCGCCGCCTTCGGCCTTCGCGTCTCCGCCTTCGGCCTTCGCGTCTCCGCCGTCGACGTTCGCTTCGCCGCCGTCGACCTTCGCGTCGGTGGTCTTGGTCTCCGTCTTCGCAGGGTCCGTCTTCGCGACCGTGGTCTTGCCGCCGTCACCACCACACGCCATCGCGCCGAGCAACACGAGCGCGAGCAGCTGCGGCGACGCTGCGAAGGACCTGGCGGAGCCCGGACGAGGGGGGCGATCGAGCATGCCCGGATGGTAGCAGGCCGACCGCGCCTGCAACTGCTGCGGCGATCCCGTTCGCACGATCGGCTCGTATCGGCGGGAGCCCAACTGACGTATGCTGCCCCTGCTCATGGTTTCATCGCTCGCGTTCGCGTTGGCCCTGTCCACCACGTTCGACGCCGGCGCAGGCGTCCGTACCTACGAGGGCATCGCGGCGGTCGATGCAGCGGCACCCGAGGCGGCGCCCGCCAAAGGCGACGCGAAGGCCGATGCGAAGGTCGATGCCAAAGCGGAGCCCAGCAAGCCCGTGGAGCCACCGCCGCCCACGGTCGCGTCCGCCGCTCCCGATCCGAAGCTCGAAGCCGAGGTGAAGAAGATCTTCGACGACGCGTGCACGATGTGCCACTCGGGCGGCGGCGATCCCAGCGATCCGGGTGCGCTCGATCTGTCGGGCTCGCCGACGACGATGATCGGCGTGAAGTCGGCGATGACCGATCGCTTGCTGGTCGCGCCCGGCGATCCATCGTCGAGCTACTTGATGGACAAGCTGCTCGGCACCGCGGCGATGAAGGGCGACCTCATGCCGCAGGGCATGGATCCGCTGAACAAGCAGCAGATCGAGGCCATCTCGAACTGGATCGCGGCGCAACCCAAGGGCGCCGCGAAGCCGCCCAACGGCGACGGCAACGGGCAACCGAACGGCGACGGCCCGATGGTGCCGCCCGAGCGCACGCCGAAGCCGTTCAAGGGCACCGATCAGATCGCGCTGCCCACCACCACGACGCTGGGCAAGCGCGTGCTGCAGTACCGCATCGATCACCGCTTCGGTCGCATCGGCACCGAGCGCGGCGCGTTCGGTCTCGATGCCGGCGTCGTGATGAGCATGGGGTTCGAGTACGGCATCTTGGACGGCTGGGACGTGCGCCTGCGTCGCTCCAACTCGCGCAAGGCGTGGGAGCTGTCGACGAAGTACGTGCCGGTGCGGCAAGAGGCCGGCATGCCGGTGTCGTTCGGCATGGTCGCGGCGGTCGACTTCCTGCGCGACTTCGACGTCGGCAACCCGTGGGCCGGTGACTTCGTCGCGATGCTGTCGCGCCTGTGGTTCAAGCGTTGGGTGACGATGCTGACGGTGGGCTACCACCTGCGCACGAATCACAACGGGCGCGTCACGGTGGACTTCAAGGACGGCAACGGCCCGGTGCTCGTGAAGGACAAGCGCGACACGTTCGTGATCGGGCTCGCGAGCAGCGTGTACCTCGGCAAGCGCAAGCAGTGGGGCATCGACCTCGAGTACTACCTACCGGTGCCGGTCGCGAACACGCCGAACACGTTCTACTACCGCGGTGGCGATGCCGATCCGGCGGGCAGCAAGATCGGCGGGTGGAGCCTCGGTGGCAGCTACTCGACCGGCAAGCACTTCTTCCAGGTGTTCTTCACCAACAACCGCGAGATCCAATACAACCTCGCGGCGCCGGGCGGCCAGAGCGGCAACCCGTTCAAGACCGCAGGCGTGGACAGCAAGAACCCGTTCCACAAGTTCAACTTCTTCCTCGGCTTCAACCTCGCGCGCAAGTTCACGCTCGGCGCTCGCGTCGATCGGGCGAAGGAAAAACGCAAAGCGAAGAAGGCGAAGGGAGGAGGCAAGTGATCATGCGACGCATCTACATCGCATCGACCTTCGTGCTCTCCGCGTGCGGCGTCGAGAAGATCAGCGGCAACGAAGGCGGCGGCGCGTGCGTGCCCGAAGCGGTGCAGGCCGCGTTCGATCGCCAGTGCGCCAACATGCCCGCATGCCACGGCGCCAGCGCGACGCCCCAGGTGCCGCTCGACCTGCGCGCGGGCGCGAGCGACAACATCATCGGCCAGACTGCGTCGCAGATGGCTTCGCTGCCGCTGGTCGAGATCGGCAACATCGACGGCAGCTATCTCGCGCTGAAGATGGAAGCGATGCCGCCGACCGGCGCGCGCATGCCTCAGAACGCCGACTTCAACGACCCCGCGGTGCAGGCCGACATCGCGCTCATCCTCGGCTGGATCGGCGGAGCCGAGTTCACCGGCTGCGCGGGCGGCAGCGGCAGCGACAGCGCGACGGACTCGGGGGGCAGCTCGGGCACGACCGGCGAGCCCCCGATCATGTTGTGCGGGCTCGACGATCTCGATCCCGGCGCGACGAATCCGATCGTGTCGGGCGACGCCGCGATGCAGATCCCCACCGACATCGGCGTGATCCTCCACGACAACTGCGGATGCCACTACAGCCCCGGCCCGCTCGCCGGCGGCGCGGTGCCCTACCCCGCAACGGGCCCGTTCCAGATCTCGACGTGGGACGAGTGGCAGGGCAACGTCACCGACACGCTCACGATCATCGACGACACGCTGAACCGCGTCGACAAAGGCGGCGAGAACCTGATGATGTTCCCCGGCATCATCATGCCGCAGCCGACCTACTGCCACACCGGCGACGGCGAATCGATGCCACTGGCCGATCGCGAGACGCTGGTCGCATGGCTGATGGCCGGAGCGCCCGACGGCGCAACCTGGACGCCGCCGTGACATGCGTGTGCGTGCGTCGTCGTTCGCGTTCGCATCGCTGCTGATCGGCTGCGGCGTCGAGCGCATCGGCGACGGTGGCGACGCGGCCTGCGTGCCGCCGGCGGTGCAGATGGTGTTCGACGCGCGCTGCAACACTGGCACGACGTGCCACGCCTCGGGCTCCGCGAACGGCTCGTTCGCGGCGGGCGAGAGCGCCGCGATCATCGGCGCTCCATCGCAGCAGAGCACCTTGCCACTCGTGGTGCTCGGGAGCATCGAGGGCAGCTATCTCGCGCACAAGATCATGGCGGTGCCACCGACGCCCATCGTGATGACGCGCATGCCGATGGGCGCGAACTTCGACGACCCCGCGCTCGCCGAAGATCTCGCGCTCGTGCTCGGTTGGATCGGCGGCGCAACGCTACCGGGTTGTGCAGGCGGCGAGAGCACCAGCAGCGGCGGCAACGAGCCGGGCGCATGCGGCCTCGAAGATCTCGATCCCGGCGCAGCGAACCCGATCGTCGCGGGCGACGGCGCGATGCAGATCCCGACCGACATCGGCAAAATCCTCGTCGACAACTGCGGTTGTCACTACAGCCCCGGCCCGCTCGCACGGGACGCGGTGCCGTATCCCGCGAGCGGTCCGTTCCAGATCTCGACGTGGGAGCAGTGGCAAGGCGACGTGTCGATGACGCTCACCGTCATCCAAGACACGCTCAACCGCGTCGACAAAGGCGGCGAGAACCTGATGATGTTCCCCGGCATCATCATGCCGCAGCCGACCTACTGCCACACCGGCGACGGCGAGACGATGCCACTGGCCGATCGCGAGACGCTGGTCGCATGGCTGATGGCCGGTGCGCCCGACGGCGCAACCTGGACGCCGCCGTGAGCCGAGCGTGACCACAAAGCGGCCAACTCGAGGGGGTCTCGGGCTGAGAGCCCGTGATCCTGACCGGAATCCGGCCAGGCGATCAGCCGATCTTGCGTGAAGCTCAGGCCTTCGCGCGCTTGCCCGACGACTGCGCGATCGCGACGCCGAGCTCGCGCGCGGCTTCGGGATGCGGCTGCAGCTCCGCGACGCGACCGGCGACGACGAGCTGTGCGACCGGAGTGCCTTCGACGATGGGCTTCTGCTTCGCGACCTTGCCGTCGGCGAACGAAGTGATGACCACCGGCGGGTGTTCCTTCTCTTGCGCCTCCAGCTGCTTCTCGAGCTTCTTCTGCACCTTCTCGTCGACGCTCGACCACGCGAGGCGACCGCGGCACTTCGGGAACGCCGAGCACCCCAGCCATGGACCACGCTTGCCGCGGCGCAGGTTCATCGGGCTGCTGCACTTCGGGCACAAGAGCTCGGTGAGCAACGGCGGCGGCGCAGGAAACTTGATGCCGCCCTTCTTGTCGAGGTTGAGCACGAAGGTGTTCGCGGGATAGTTGATCGACGCGAGGAACGGACCGAACCGTCCGTTGCGCAGCTCCATCTGCGAGCCGTCGTTGGGCGCGGCGACGTCGACCATCTCGGGCAAGAGCGGTCGACCTTCGCGATCGATCGGCGCCGAGTAGTCGCACTCGGGATAGGTGGTGCACGACAGGAAGCGACCGTTGCGACCGAAGCGGTAGCAGGTCCGCGAGCCGCACTTCGGGCACTTCCACAGCGCAGGCTGGATCTCCGCCTTCGCGTGGGTCATGTCCTCGTGCGCCGTCTCGAGCTGCTGCGCGAACGGGCCGTAGAAGTCGTGCAGCATCGCGACCCAGTCGGCGTCCTGATCCTCGATCTTGTCGAGCTCGGCCTCCATCTGGCGCGTGTAGCCGACGTCGATGAGCGTCGGGAACGCTTCGGTGAGCTTGTCGGTGACGACCTCGCCGAGATCGGTCGCGTAGAAGCGACGATCGACCTGCTCGACGTACTTGCGATCTTGGATGACGCTGATGATCGACGCGTACGTCGACGGGCGACCGATGCCCTCGGACTCGAGCGTCTTCACCAGCGAGGCTTCGGTGTAGCGCGGCGGCGGGCTGCCGAACTTCTGCACGGCATCGACCGCGAACGCACCGAGCTCCTGCTTCTCGCTGAGCGCCGGCAGCATCTGCTCGTCGGAGGCCTGGGGCACGCCGGCGATCTTGTAGAAGCCGTCGAACGCGAGCACGCGGCCGGTCGCACGCAGCACCGCACCGGTCGGCTTGTCGCTGCGCGTGAACGTGACCGCGGTGCTGTCCCACTGCGCGGGCGTCATCTGGCACGCGACGAAGCGGCGCCAGATCAGATCGTACAAGCGCGCCTGATCCTGCGTGAGCCCGCCTTCGACATCCTCGGGGCGACGATCGGCCGAGGTGGGACGGATCGCTTCGTGGGCCTCCTGCGCGTCCTTGTTCGACGAGCTGTAGCGCAGCTCTTCGTCGGGCAGGTACTTCGCGCCGAGCCGACCGATGAACTTGCGCGCCTCCGCGACCGCCTCGGGCGCGAGGTTGGTGGAGTCGGTGCGCATGTACGTGATGAGACCGACCTGACCTTCGCCACGGATCTCGACGCCTTCGTACAGCGCCTGCGCGGCTCGCATCGTGCGCTGCGCGGAGAAGCCGAGCTGGTTCGCAGCCGCGATCTGCAGCGACGACGTGATGAACGGCGGCGGCGGCTTCGTGCTGGTGCGACGCGTTTCGATCGCACCGACCGCGTAGCGCACGCCCGACTGCAGCTTGCCCTTCACCGTGCGCAGGAACCGTGCGGGGCCCTTGCCCTGCAGATCCTCGGTGGTGTCGATCTCGATCGACGTGAGCCCGACGGCCTCGGCGACCTTCTCGACTTCCTTCGACAGATCCTTGGGCTTGTCGGCGGGACAACCCAGCTCGAACTTCTTGCCGCCGAGCTCGACGAGCTCCGCTTCGATCGCGGAGTGCTCACCGAGCCACGCGTTCTTCACCTTGACGGTGGGGCCCTTGCCGCGCTCGTCCTTGGTGTCGAGCAGCGCGTTCCACTGCTTCGCGAGCGCGTCGATCTTCTTCAGCTCGACCGCGAGCATCGCGGAGAGCTCCCAGCGCTCGTCGGGCACGAACGCCCGGATCTCGCGCTCGCGCTCGACGATGAGCCGCACCGCGACCGACTGCACGCGACCCGCGGAGAGTCCACGCGCGACCTTCTTCCACAACAGCGGCGAGGCCTGGTAACCGACGATGCGATCGAGGATGCGGCGCGCCTGCTGAGCATTGACCTTGTGCTCGTCGATCGGCCGCGGATGCGCGAACGCTCGCTGCACCTCGGGCTTGGTGATCGCGTTGAACACCACCCGCTTCGCACGGGACGGTTGGATGCCGAGCACCTGCGCGAGGTGCCACGCGATGGCCTCGCCTTCGCGATCCAAGTCGGTCGCGAACCAGACTTCCGAGGCGTCCTTGGCGTACTTCTTCAGCTCGGCGACGGTCTTCTGTTTGCCGGCGAGCACCACGTAGGTGGGCTTGAAGTCGTGATCGAGATCGACGCCCGGCACCGGCTGCTTCTCGCCCTTGGGCGCCTTCTCGGGCAGGTCGCGGATGTGGCCGACGCTCGCGTGCACGACGAAATCGGCGCCGAGATACTTGTTGATCGTCTTCGCCTTCGCAGGCGACTCGACGATCACCAGCTGGCGGCCGGTGCCGCGCTTGCCGGACTTACCCGTCGGCAGCGCGGGGATGTCGTCGTCGTCGACCGCTTCGGCGAGGGCGGCCTTGCCCCGTGCGCGTGCGGGCTCGGTGCTGCGCGCCTTCGCGGCCGTGCGCGCGGCCGGCTTCGCGGGACGCTCGGGCTTCGCCGGTGCGGCGACGACGACGCGACGCTTGCCGCGATCCGCTTCAGCCGCCGCGCTCGCACCGTTCTTCTTGCTCGCCGTGCCGTTGCTCTTCGGCGTGCTCGCAGCGCTGCTCGCCTTGCGTGTGCTGCCGCCCTTCGTGACGCTGCTCTGCTTGCGTGAGGTTGACGGCATGGGCTCCCTGACGGGGGCCCGAATGTAGTTGAATCGCGGCGTCTGGCAACGGCCCCCCCGAAGGATCCCGATTCAGCACGCACGAGCCGCCCGCAAGCGACCGTGCGGCCTCCGCGGCCCGCGGCCGACGCTCTCGGCGCACGACAGTTGCATCACGCACGCGCGCGCGAGAGCATGCGCGCGCGCGCGCGTACGCGAGAGCACGCGCGCGCGTACGCGAGAGACCGCGCGCACACGCGAGACGATCGCGTAGCCGTCCCGCCCACTGGCCACTCAGTGGGAAGCCACGAGCCACCCCGGCCACGCGCGCGAACAATCGCCCGGGCATCGCTCTCGCCCGAGCACGCAACGCGTTCGCAGAGGTTCCCGTCCTCGATCCCTTCGAACGAGCACGAATCCTAGTGGCGATCGCCGCGAGCAGCCGGGCATCTTGATCAATCCGCTCGGCAGCAACGCGGACAACGCTCACACGAACGCTCGTCGGTTGAGCGCTCGCGGCTAGGGGCAGGTAGCAACTTCGACGCCTGTGCAGCAGTACGCGACCGCGCGATGGCTGTGCGTAGCGTCCGCATTTCCGCTGAATCTGCACGACCAACCATCGGCGCCGGTCGACGTCCCGTCGGTAGGGAGGTTGCTCTGGCTGCCACTGTCCGGCATGTTGTGAACCAGGTTGTGCGCGGTGCCAGTCCAACAGCCGCCCGAGAGCGCAACGTAGTTGGCTCCCACGCCACTTGAGCAATCAGCTCGCGCGTCGGTGCCCGAGTTCTCGATCGTCTTCACCCACTCGCAGCTACCGCTCCAAGCGAAGACTGGAAATGGCCCGCAGGTCGGTGCGGCGATGGGGTCGCGGTCTGCTACGAGGCCAGGCTCAGACGACGGCTCCGAGGGCGGTGAGTCCGAGGCGGGAACGTCGGGCGCCTGGTCTTCGCCATCCGAGTCGAGCACATCGTCGGCGCGCGCTTGCAGTTCGGGTCCCTCCTCCTCTTCATCATCATTGAGCGCGTTTCTCGGCTCCGCGTCCCGCGGATCCTCAACGTCGCATGAGATACCTGCAGACATCGTCGTCGAGAGCACCAACATCGCACGCCATCGAAGTGTCCCCATTGATCCAGACCTCCAGTCCGATGGGTGGCATCGAGAAACGAAGATCTGACGCAACGCAGTATCGATCGATCTTTCGGGCACTCGGCCGCGAGCAAAGCGAGGATCAGAGATCACGAGCCCACATCGAGCACATCGAGCGCGTCACCGACATCCGGCGATGCATCGCAGCTCCTGCGCTCGGCCTTCTCGGTTGCGCGTCCACGACTCCTCGGTGAGCATGGTGTGATGGCGAACCAAGGACAGAAGGATGGAGGCGTGGGTGCAGCCGCGACGATCGACGCTCTCGCGAGTGTGCTCCGAGAAGCGCGGCTTGAGGTAACGCGGCAGTTGCGTCGGCATCCCAAGCGAGCCGGACGTACGCTGGTGGGTGAGGCCGAGGATCTCACGCAGACCGCATTGCTCGGGATGCTCGAGAGCGGAGCTTTACGTCCGTGCGACAGCCCCCGCGCTAGCGCTGCCTTCGTCCGGGTTGTGGTGAGGAGAGTGGTGTGGCGGACGCTCTCCGGCGGGCGTGGGAATCCATGGGCGACGATCCCCGTGCCGAACGAAGAACTCGACACGATCGAAACGGCGTCAACGAACGTCGACCAAACCGTCGATGCCGTCGCGGCACTACGACGCCTCTTGGACGGGCTCTCCGACCGCGGGCGCAGGCTGCTACGCAGGTTTTTTTTCGAGGGCGCGCCACTCGAACAGATCGCGTCCTCCGAAGGCCTTTCGCGCGCAGCGGCCTACGCTTGGCGTCTGAGAACTCGTCGTCGTTTGGCTAGCGTCTCTGACCCGAGCCTGGCATGAACACGACTGGCGGGTGCAAACGCGCGGGCGATCAGCCCGGCGGGACCATGCCGTTCAGGCGATCGCACGCGCTGATGTAGCCCGCACCGCCTTCGGCGACCGAGCGAGGATCCGTGGGGCACACCTGGCCGGGATTCAGCGACATGCAGAAGCCGCGCTGGTTCGCGACGGTCAGGTGGCGAATGCACTCGGTGAACGAGGTCTGCGGATCACTGGTGGTCGCGGCGTAGGCCATGCAGACCGTGCCGTTCGGATCCTGATGCGTGTCGTGCGACGCGGGGCTCCACACCGTGTTGGGCACGACGCTCGAGACCCCGATGTCTGCGCCCGTGACCGGACGCCACACGCCGTCTTCCTGCACGCAATCCTTGTCGCCGAGCTCCACGGTCTGGCAGCACACGCGGTTCGGTGCACTGCCGCAGACGGCAGCGATGTTGCCGCTCGACCAGGTCGGGTTGCACGGGATCGGGCAGTTCGACGCCTGCGGATCGATCAGGCCCGAGCCGACCGGGATGTCCTTCGTGCGCACGCACATGCCCGAGGTGCCCGCACCGTTGGCAGCATCGGCGTAGAGCGGCACGGAGCCGCTGATCATCTTCCCGTTGTACGAGGGCAGCTCGCCGTCCGCCGTCGACGGATCGTCGCTGCAGCAGACGTGTGTGGCCGGACAGTTGTCGCCCTGGCGCGGGCTGCACCGGAAGGCCACCGTCGGGTAGTTGACCTTGATGCACGAGGTCGCGACGACGGCCCCCGCCGCCACCGCCAGACCGTTGATCAACACGAAGCGCAGGAGGTGTTCTGACCGCATCTTGTCCCCAGCGACGGTTGCACGAGACCTCCGCCTTGTAAAGTTCCCGAGCGCCACCGCTCGGCCCGAATCGAGCCGCACGAGGGGAATCCTGCCGCGCTTTGGCGCGTCGTCGGGCTGCGGGCTAGGATCGATGCAGGTCATGGCAAAAGCTGGGACGAAGGGGCTTTCGCGCGCGTTGCTCGTGCTGGCGCTCGCCACCGCTGCGTGCTCGCAGACGACGAAGGTCGGCGACGATCCGGAGGCGGGCGCACAACCCGAGACCACCGGGGAGAAAGCGACCACCGGCGCAACCGCGCAGGGGCAGCTCGATGCTGGCCCCGTCACGAAGACGAGCTTGCGCGAGCACGCATCGGGTCATGCGTGGGCGTTCGAGAACGGCGAAGCGAAGCGCATCGAGCTCGAGCGCGCCGAGGCGCAGGGCTACACCATCGTCGATCTCTCCGATGCGTGGACGCCCTACATCTTCACCGAGAAGACGCCGGGCCAAGACGACAGCAAGCCCAACGAGTACCGCACGCGCTACCAGGGCCTCGCGAGCGACGCGGTCGATCAGTGGGGCGAGAAGCTCGATGCCGACGAGCACAACTACCTCGAGCTCTACGGCATCCCGCCGAGCCTCTCGGTGATCTGGCGCGAGTGGCAGTCGATCCCCACCGACGTGCAGCCGTGTCTCGACAAGGCCGGCTACGACGACAGCATCTTCGATCGCTTCCGCGGCACCATCGCGTACAGCAAGCCGTCGGCGAGCAAGCGCGTGCGCACGGCCGCGTGGACGAAGGCGGCGCTGCGCAAGAAGGCGAAGAAGGCCAAGCTCGATCTCGACACGCCCGAGGGTCTCGCCCAAGCCGCGACGCATCCGAAGACCAAGTCGCTCTACAAGCAGTGGCGCGCGGTGCAGGACGAGGTCGACGTCATCGCGAACGCGCAGAAGCGGTTCTCGTGCGAGCGCGAGTTCGACGGCAACGGTGGGCGCGGCAAGGTCGAGCTCGGCGTGTTCGACAGCGAGACCACGCACGCGCTCGCGGCGTTCGAGCGCAAGCACGACATCATGGGCTGGGGCCACTTCAAGGACGACAACGTCGCGATGCTCGCGCGCTCGCCCACCGAAGCTGCGCACGCACGCTTGCAGCGCATGATCACCGAGCGCGTGGTGTCGTCGGCCGGCATCGTCGAGGACGGCAGCGCACCGAAGTGGAAGAAGGACTTCCGCTGGAAGGACAAGTCCGGCAAGGAGCAGCCGCTGCGCGATCTGGTCACCGAGTTCTCCGACGCCGCGTTCACGCAGCTCGCGATCGGCACGCCCGAGCAAGCCGAGGCTGCGCTGAAGAAGTGGGCCGAGCTCGACGGTGGCTTCGAGAATTTCCTCGTCGCGCTGAAGCTGCCCGCGAAGCCCGAGTACTACTCGGAGGACATGAAGTTCGAGACGCTCATCGATCGCGGCGACGTCTGGTACGACTTCCCCTACGACGAGCTCGGCAACAAGAAGTCACAGCCGCGGCAGCGCTACCCGCATCTCACGCTCTACGTGAACTACGAGGGGCAGAAGATCCCGCTCGTGCACTGGCGCACCACGATCGGCTCGTGGCGCAACGAGATGAAGGACGGCGAGCTGCAGCTCAAGTACAAGAACTCCGACGTCGGCGCGCGGGTGTGGAAGGACATCATGGCCGCGCCGGTGTGGATTCCGCCCGCGACCACGCCACCCGAGGAGCTCGTGAAGGGCTATTGGCGCAAGGGCAAGTTCCGTCGCGACGTGAACTACCCGGAGATCGGGCCCGGCTATCGCTCGGCGTATGGGTTGGTCGCCGCGTACCACGTGCGCGAGATCAAGGACGACGAAGGCAACGTCACCTCCGAGCTCGACAACTCGATTCGCACCCACGGCTCGGTCGACTACATGTCGATCCTGCGCCGCTTCTCGCACGGCTGTCACCGCCTCTACAACATGGATGCGGTGCGGATGTTCTCGTTCATCTTGCAGCACCGCCCGTACACGCGCATCGGCAAGCAGCCGGTCGGCGTGCGCCGCAACCTCGTGATCGAAGACCGCACGTTCAACATGCGCATCGATTCACGCGGCTACAAGTACGAGCTGGTCGAGCCGATCCCGGTGATGGTGACCGAAGGCCGCATCCGCGGACGACGACACAGCCCGATCACCGAGTACCTCAAGAAGCCCGGCGCCGAACCGACCGTCGAAGGTGCGGACGACGGCCTCGTGATCGTCGAGCCGTAGCCGGCGATCGACGCGGGTGCTACGCTCGCCCTTGTGAGCACGCGCGCCGAGGACCAGCCGCTGTTTCCGTACGGCGAGGTCGACCCCGACGAGCATCCCGATTGGCGCGCCGCTCGCGAGTACGGCATCGACATGGCGCTGCTCGCTGCGCGGCTGCGCATGACACCGCATCAGCGCGTTCTGCGACTCCAAGCGATGCAGCGCCTCCATCAGAAGCTGCACGCCAAGGCGTGGGCCGTGCGACGGCTGCGCTGATGGAAGAGCAGTCACAGGACACGCTGCGCCTGCTCGGATTGCTGGCGGACGCAGGGCTGGACTACGTCGTCATCGGCGGCGTGGCGGCGTCCGTATGGGGTTCGTTGATCTACACCGACGATCTGGACATCGCGTTGCGCTTCGACGCGACGCAGATCGACGGGCTACTCGCTGCACTGCGTCCGCACCATCCCAAGCACGCCACGCGCGTGGACCTCGGCGAGATTCGCGATCCCATCGACTACCTCGTCACGTTCCGAATGCTCCTCATCGAAACGGACATCGGACGCATCGATGCGTTGAACGAGGTCGCTCCGATCGGAGGTTACGAACGGCTCGCGGCTCGCGCGACCGAGTTCGAGATCGACGGTCACACGCACCGTGTGATCGACATCGACGACCTCATCGCCGTGAAGGAGATGGTCGCGCGTCCGAAGGACATCCAGGTGGCCTTGGAGCTTCGCGCGATCCGATCGCAGCGCCAGCGCGGCGGGTGATAGCTCAGCCGCAGGTGCCTTCGCCGCAGGCGGCTTCGCCCTTCTTGGCGGCGGACTTCTTCTTCTTTTTCTTCGCGGCGGGCTTTGCCTTCGCTGCGGGTGCGGCGGGCTCGCTCGCTTCGGCGACCGCGGCGGGCTCGGCTGCCGGCGCCGCTTCGGCGGGTGCGGCCGCATCGGCGGGCGGTGCTGCAGCAGCGGCTTCGGCCGAGTCGGCGTCGCTCGCCGCGTCGGCGTCGTCGGCATCGTCCGCATCATCGGCGTCGTCGGCCGCACCGGCTGCAGGCGCGACTTCCTTCGTCTGCTGATCGTGCTGCGCCTTCGTGGTCGCACAACCGACGAGCGCGCTCGTGCCGAGCACCGCGAGAGTGGAGAGGATGCTGCGCATGTCCATCGTCATTGCTCCGTCTTGTTGGGCACGGCGACGCAACGGAAGCCGATGCCATGGTTGTGGGCGTCCTCGACCTGCGGGAAGCGCAGCGCCGGATCGGCGAACTGGGGTTGGAAGCTGTTGAACGCGCCGCCGCGGATCACTCGCTTGCGCGGGCCGTCGGCGGTCTTCGCATCGCCTTCGCTCGAGTATGGCTTGAACTCGTCGAGCGTCCACTCGAACACGTTGCCGGCGATGTCGTGCAAGCCGCGTTGCGACTCGCCCTTGCCGAAGTGACCGACCGGCGCAGTGCCGATGAAGCCGTCGTCGGCTTCGTACAACACGCCGTGCGGCGGCAACGACTTGCTCTGCCGCCACGCGACGTACTCGCGACCCGAGCCGTTCATGTGCGAAGGCGTCGGCAGCTCGTCGCCCCACGGATACACGCGACCGTCGGAGCCACGCGCTGCGAACTCCCACTGCGCTTCGGTCGGTAGATCGCCGCCGCGCTTCTGACAGAACGCGCGCGCCTGCGCCCAGTCGACGCAGTTCACCGGATGGTCGCCGCGATCATCGAAGCGTTCGTTGCACAGCTCCGAGTGCGCCGCCATCGCGGCCTTCCAGTCGGCTTCGTCGCTGCTGCCCTGCGGCCACGTGCTGTCGCGGAACGCTCGCTTGCACTCGCCCTTTTGCGAGCACTCGCGATACGCCGCGAGCGACACCTCGTCGATGTCGATGCAGAACGGCGCGACCTCCATCGCGTGCGCCGGTCGAGCCGTCGCGAGCACCTGATCGTCGGCGTCGGTGCCCATGAAGAACTTGCCGCCTTCGACGTGCTTCATGTTCGCGGGGCACGGCGTCGTGGGCGTCGGCGCGGCGGCTGCACCATGTGCGGCCGCATCGTTCGCCGGCGCCTTCGTGTCGCTCGTCGCGGCTTTCTGCGGCGCGTCGCTCGTCGCTGGCGTTGCGTTCGCCGCGGCGGTCTTCGACTCGGACGGTCGCAGCGCCACGATCGCGATGAGCAGCGCGAGCCCACCCGCGACGAGACCACCGACGACACCGACGACGATCGATCGCCGACGTGCACCGGGCGGTGGCGGTGCGGGAAGCACCGTGCCGTACGCCGGCGGTTCCGAGATCATCGGCACCGTCCGCCCATCGGCCCACCCCATCGGCAGCGTCTCGCCCTTCGGCGGTTCTTGCTGTCCTTCGTACGGTCGAGTCCCCATCTCACGCAATCCATCCCAGGCCCCGTCGGGCATCGCAATCACTCCGCGCAGACTGTCGCTGGGCGGGCGTACGCTGGCGGATCGCGATCGGGATCGAAGCCCCACGCAAATCGGTGGGTGCACGAGCCGAGGTGTGTGCCTCGACCGTGCGCTTCACTCACGAACACGTGCTCGCCTGTGGGTACGGATCCCACGGGCGGCGTTCATTCGGCCATCTTGTCCACGACGCGCCCATCCGGCGCGCGTGAGACCTTCACTGCCCGTTTCTGCCCCTCGGTCGGCCCGAAACGCCCCGTGAAATCGGGATCCGTATCCGTACGCGCGCGCGATGGTGCCGATGCCTGTGAACGCGATCAGGCGCCGTTCCAAGGCACCGTCGTGGCGGTGAAGTCGGCGTAGAACCACCAACCCTCGCCGTCGAGATCGCTGTGCGGCGCGCAGCACTCGGGATCGCCGGGCAAGATGTCGCCCAGGGTCATGGCGACCTGCGAGATCGGCGGGGGCAGCATGATCGCGTCGGCGTTTGCGGTCGTGATGAAGCCGCGGATCGTGCCCTGCACGAGCTCGTCCGAGGGATCGCCGACGAACTGCGCCGCGATCGTCGCGTTGTCGAGCGGCAGGGCGGCGAAGCTGGTCTGGATCACAACACTCGCAGGACCGGCGGTGAAGCACGGACCGGTGGTCGTGCCCGGCGTCGGGTTGTAGCCCGCGGGCGAGAGGTCGGCGGCCATCGGTTCCTGGCACGTGCCGTCGGCCATCGTCGCGTACATCGTGGAGTAGAGCTCGGTGCCGTCGAGGAGATCGCAGACCGTCGCTTCGGCGGGTACGAGACACGCTCCGTTGGCGAAGTCGATCGAGCCGTCGCCACCCTGATCGAGGGGGCGGAACAGCAGCAGCAAGCTGAGATCGAGATTGCCGTCGGGCATCTCCGCGTCGTCCATCCCGATCGCATCGTTGAACTGCTGGTTGACCGGCGCGACCGGATCCATCAGCGGCACCGAGACCTCGGTGTCCGTGCCGTCTTGGCAGCCGTTGATCGGGATGTCGAGGAAGAAGTGAGGGTCGCGGACGTACAGCGACGTGAAACGGAACGCGACGAGGTCACCGGGCGTCCCCGTGCTCGAGTCGGGATCCACCGTCGTCATCGTCTCGGTCATCGTCGTGTCGGGATCCGTTTCGCTCGGATCCGTCGTCATCGACGACGTCATCGTCGACGGCATCGTGTTGGACTCGGTCACCCCCTCCTCGCTGCCCGAGCTCGCGTCGGTGGTCGACATCGTCATCGAGGCACCGGTCTCTCCGCCGTCGTCGTCCTTGCAGGCGCCGAGGGAGAGCAGGCCGGAGGTCGCGAGTAGGGTCAGGGATTGCCGCCGCACGTTCATCTTCGCGAGGGTACCCTCGCGGGGGCCGGCTCGGGAAGCGATCGCGCTCTGTTTCTTGGCCGCGCTCCGCCTCGGCCTGATAGCTTCGCCGCACCCATGCTCGGCTTGCTCTCGCTCGCACTCACGACCGCGTTCGCCGGCACGTCGGTCGCAGCCCCTCCGGCCAAGCCGACCGGCGCGGGACCGGCCGCGTCGCCACCCGCTGCACGACCCCGCGCTGCCGCGCAGCCCGAGCTGCGCCCCTACGATGGCACCACCAGCGCGACGATGACCGAAGGCGACGTCGCCGTCGTCGCGCCGGAGTCGACGACGACCGCGAGCGAAGCATCGGGCGAAGCGATCGCACCGTCGACGATCGACGTGCCCGACACCGACGCGAAAATCCCCGAGATCACGAAGGGCCCCGAGCCCACGCCGAAGGCGCGACCGGTGCCGCGCACGCTCACCACCATCAACGGCTGGTATCCCGGCGAGCAAGCGATCCATTCCAACAAGAAAGGCACCGTCACCTTCATCCCCGATCTGCAGCTGCGCGCCGTCGTCGGATCGGTCGGCGAGTTCTCGCTCGACTCGCAGGGCAACGACTGGGCCGAAGGTGCGCACTTGTTCGGCCGCGTTCGTTGGCGGCCGGTGCTCGGCATCGGCAAGAAGCAGAACGTGCAGATCGTCGGCATGGTCGACCTCGCCAACGGTCGCTGGGCGCCGACGAAGTCGCCCGATCCGATCGTCCAGCAGATCCTCGAGCAGGGAAATCCGCCGCAGAAGTACGGCATGTACATCGCCGACTTCCGCGAGCTCTACGTCTCGTGGACGACGAAGTACGGCCAGCTCCGCGTCGGTCAGATGGCGTTCAACTGGGGGCTCGGGCTGATCAACAACGACGGCAACAACATGGATCGCTACGGCGACATGAAGTTCGGCGACGACGGCATCGGCTCGCTCAACGAGCGCATCCTCTTCGCGACCAAGCCGTTCGCGCGCGGTGGTGGTCCCGGCAAGGACGTCATCGTCGCGATCGCGGGCGACATCGTGTATCGCGATCCGCAGGTCGACATCACCAAGGGCGATCTCGCCGCGCAGACGATCCTCGCGGTGCGCTGGGAGCCGAGCGAGCGGCCCGGCAACTGGATCGGCGCGTTCGGTGCGTATCGCCACCAGAACAACAAGGACGACGGCGACACCATCGCGGGCGACAACAAGCTCGAGGTCGGCGTGATCGACTTCGCGGGCCAGGGCTTCCGCTACATGCGCGACGAGCTCGCGTTGCTCGGTGCGTTCGAGATCGTCGCGATCGCGGGTCGCACCACGTTCGCGAAGGGCATGTTCGATCGCCATCGCGTCGTGCAGGCCGGCGGTGCATTCCGCGGCTACCTCGGCGATCCGCTGCGGTGGTTGCTCGGTGCCGATGCGGGCTTCGCCACCGGCGACGGCAACCCCGACGACGACGAGATCAACGACTTCAAGGCCGCGCAGGGCTTCACGGCCGGGCTGCTGCTCTTCCAGTACTACCGCGGCTGGCAGAGCGCGCGCACGGAGATCGAGGCCCGCGATCCCGATCTCTCCGGCATCCCGCCCAACGGCACGCAGTACATCGCATCGCGCGGCAGCGTGACCAACGCGCTGTGGTTGCAGCCGAAGGTGCGCTACTCGTTCCGCGACCACTTCGAAGTGTGGGGCGGGCCGTTGCTCGCCGCCGCGGCGGTGCCGATCGTCGACGTCTACACGACGAAGCTGCAAGGCGGCTCGCCGCACAACAGCCTCGGTGGTCCGAGCAC
>DASZPU010000321.1:0-6617 GCA_035550195.1 Nannocystaceae bacterium | reverse complement strand
GAGGCCCACCCACGCTTCGTCGCCGGGCGCGAGATCGCCGAGCTCGAACTGCCATGCGCCGACGGAATCGTCGACCGCGTTGCCGGCCGGCGCGTTGTCGCCGAGATCACCACCGGCCTGCACGATCTGGAACGGGTTCTGCCCCGGCGAAGTGCCGAAGTGCGCGATGGGGCCGAGCGTGCGCGCGACCACCACACCCGCGAAGCCACGCTCGCGATAGCTCGCGCTGCCACCTTCGTCGTCGTGCTCGAGCGTCTCGCCGTTGGCCGCGATGTCGCCCCCGACCGCGAACGAGCTCGCCGGGCGGCCGAAGCCGAGATGCACGTTGTGCAGCGAGAACGCCTGCACGTCGCTCTGCGCCGCGTCGCCGTCGTTGCGCACGTGCAGCACCATCACCATCGCAGTGTGCGGCAGCTCCATCGGCGCGAACACGTAGGTGGTCGCTTGCAGATCGTTCCAGCGCTGCACGAGCGTGACGATGCCGGTGCCGCCCGCGTCGGCATCGTCGATACCGAGATAGCCGCTCGCGTCGAGATCGGCGGGCACGCTCGACAGCCACGTCGATCCGCTCGCACCGCGCAGGCCGAAGTACGCGTCGTATAGGAGATCGCGGGTGTGCACGGCCGAGAAGCCGCTGCCGTTCCAGACTTCGCTGCCACGTGCGTCGAGCAACGGTTCCTCCGCGGAGTACACGTGCTCGCGCAGCTGCGTGACGCGTTGCTCGTCGAGCGCGACCACGATCGCACCGTGGCCGTTGCTGCTCGGCAGGTCGAAGCGCGTGCGTTGCACGGCCACTTGTGCGAGCGCGCTGCCGGGCAGCAGCGTCGCGACGATCACGAACGCACCAAAGCCACGCATGGTCGCGGACACTACCGCAGGAACGCCGAGCGCCGCGAGCGCCCCGGTCGGATCGGCCCGGTGACCGGCCTCAGCGGACGTCCTCGGCGATCGACGAAGTCGCGAGTGCGTTGCAGGCCTGCGCGTCGCCGTGATCGCACGCGGCCGTGGTCACCTCGGTCCACAGCGCGCGGTGCAGCTCCGCGCTGCTGCGGGCCCCCGCGCTGCGATCCTGCGTGGAGTCGAGGAACTCGTACTCGTGCTTGATCGCGATGCGAAGGCAGAGCTCCACGTCGCCGCCGAAGCAGCGCGCGCGCTCGGGCAACGCGTCCTGCGACTCGCAGTAGCGCGCGCGCCAGCATGCCGGTGCGTCGCCGACCGCCGCTTCGCCGTCGATGCGCGCGAGTCGATCGCAGCCGGGCCGCCAACGACCGAGCGAGAGCTCGGCGATCGCCGCGCGCAGCTCGGCGCGCCCGCGTGCGTCGCCACTCGCCGTGCGTGCTTCGTGGAGCGCGTCGTCGAGGTCGCTCTCGATCGTGCGACGCGAATCGGAGTCGGCGAGCACCTGTGTGCACGTCGGGCTCGCACTCGCAGCGACGGCACGCTCGGGTTCGTCCAGCCAGGCTCCGACCTCGGTCGGCGCCGCCACGCCGAGGAACCACACCGCGACACCGGTGAGCATCGTCGCGCCGACGGTCGCCACCACGAGCTCGCGTCGACGCGGCCCTTCGCGGTGCGGCTTCGAGCACGCGTGCACGATCGCATCGAGGTCGACGTTGCGTGCCTGCGGATCGACTGCGAGCCCGCGCACCAACGCATCCGTGAGCGCCGTCGACAGGCGCGGATCGGTGGGCGGTCGCGGCACGACGCCGCGCGTGCCCCCTTCGAACGGATGCTTCGCGAAGAGCAGCTCCCAACCGACGCAGCACAGCGCGAACTGATCGGATGCAGGGCTCGGCGGCACGCCGGCCCACAGCTCGGGGGCCATGTACGCCGGCGTTCCGAGACAAGCACCGGTCGCGGTCATGCGCGCGAACATGTCGTCGACGGGGATCGGTGCAGTCGGCAGCTCGCGCTCGCTCGGGATCGTCGCGAGCCCGAAGTCGACGATGCGCAGACGTCCGTCGTCGCCGACGATCGCGTTGTGGGGCTTGAAGTCGCGGTGGATCAACCCGATCGCGTGCGCGGCCTGCAACCCGAGCGCCGCTTGACGGAGCATCTCGATGCGCTCGGCGAGCGGATGCGGCGTCTCCATCCAGTCCTGCAGGTTGCGGCCGGGCACGTGCTCCATCGCGATGAACGTGCGTCCATCGTGCTCGCCGACCTCGTGGATCGTGACGACGTTGGGATGGGAGAGCCGCGCGAGCGCACGGGCTTCGCGTTCCAGACGACGCGCGCCGAGCTCGGCCTCGTCGCGCAGCAGCTTGATCGCGACTGCGCGATCGAGCCGAGGATCGCGACCGAGGTAGACCACGCCCATCGCACCGCGGCCCAGCACGCGCTCGAGTCGATAGGGGCCGAGCTGGACGGGTGCGGTCTCGAGCCCGAGCAGGCGCGCCTCGAGCAGGCGACGCCGCACCGGCTCTTCGAACGGATCGTGCGGTGGCGTGGGCAGCTCGAACATCGCGCTCACTCCTGCGGCGCCGCCAGGCGATCGAGCTGTGCGCAGGCGTCGTCGCTGCCGAGCTCGCAGCCGTGATCGAGCAGCTTGGCGAGCATGTCGCGATTGCTCGTGTACGCCGATCGATCGCCGCGCTCGTGGGCGTCGAGCATCTCGTATTCGTACTTGATCGCGACGCGGGTGCAACACGCACCGTTGTCGTCGTCGAGACACGCGGACTCGGTCGGCACCGGACAGGACGCCTCGACCGCGCCGGGGGCCGGCGCATCGCGCTCTTGCGCCGCGCATGCGCCGAAGCCGAGGAAGAGGAGCGAGAGGAGCTGCGTTCGTTGCGTCATGCAGGAGCGGTACGGCGAGCGAGCCGAGCGATTGCGGTGTTCGACGATTTTCTTCACTCGCCGATCGACGCGATCGCAGCGGCGCGGGTGGCCGGATCCGCGGCGGCGGCCTCGACGAGCTCGCGCAGCAGGATTCGCGCGCGGCGCAGCCGCGTCTTCACGGTGCCCTCCGGCATGCCGAGCGCGGCGCCGATCTCCGCAGCGGTGAGCGATTCCCAGTAGAACAGCTCGAGCGCGGTCTGCAGCTCGAGCGGGAGTCGTTGCAACGCATCGAGCACGAGCGCTTGCTCGGCGCGCTCGGCCAGCTGCGACAGGGGTCCGGGCTCGAGGTCGTGCACCGAGACCGTGCCGAAGTCGATTCGCTCGTCGCGACGCGCACGCTCGTAGTGCTTGCGCAAAGTGTTGTAGGCGATCGTGAAGAGGAACGACCGGAAGGTGCCTTCGCCGCGGAATCGCGGGGCCGCCTCGAGCAGCGCCGCGAAGGTGGCCTGCACGAGATCGTCCTGGAGCTCGATGGAGTCGCGCACCTTGCCGCGGAAGAATCGCGCGACCGCGGCAAACCAACGTTCGACCAGCTCCGCGCCCGCAGTGCGATCACCGGCGGCCCAGCGGCCGAGCGCGAGCGCGTCGACGTCGTCCACGGCTCGACCCTACCGCGCTTCGTCAAACAGTTGGGTTTCCACTATGATCGCAGGGCAGGAACGTGCATGGTGGCGCGTTCACATGCGCCGACGTGAGCGACTCCGAAACCGCAGCGGAAGACCTGCACGGCGAAACGCTGGCACCGCCCGCGGACGGTGAGCGCGCGTCGTCGGACGTCTATCCGCGCGGCACTGCGATCGGTCGCTACGTCGTGCTCGGGGTCGCGGGCCACGGTGGCATGGGCGTGGTGTACCGCGCCTACGATCCCGAGCTGCAACGCGAGGTCGCGCTCAAGCTGTTGCGCGGGCGTCGGAGCACGCGACAGAGCGCCGCCGAAGCGCGGCTGCGTCGCGAAGCGCAAGCGATGGCTCGCGTCTCGCACCCCAACGTGCTGCCGGTTTACGACGTCGGCGTCTTCGAGTCGCGCGCGTGGGTGGCGATGGAGTTCCTGGTCGCGGAGACGCTCGGTGATTGGCTCGAAGCCGCGCCGCGCACGTGGCGTGACGTGCTCGCGATGTTCGTGCAAGCCGGGCGGGGCTTGTCGGCGGCGCACGAGGTCGGGCTCGTGCACCGCGACTTCAAGCCGCAGAACGTGCTCATCGGTCCCGACGGTCGCGCGCGCGTGATGGACTTCGGGCTCGCGCGCGTCGCTGCGGTCGACAGCGAGATCTCGGCCGACGAAGGCGACGGTATCGCGATCGAGCAGTTCGACACGCAGCTCACCGCGGCGGGCAGCGTCGTCGGCACGCCGCGCTACATGGCGCCCGAGCAACACTTCGCGCGACCGATCGATGGCCGTGCCGATCAGTTCAGCTTCTGTGTCGCGCTCTACGAAGCGCTCTATCAGGTGCGCGCGTTCGTGGGCGACAGCTTGCCCGAGCTCGCGCGCCGCAAGCACGACGGCGAGCTCACCGAACGCGAGGGTCGTGGCGAAGTCCCCGGTTGGGTGCGCAAGGTGGTGGTGCGCGGCTTGTCGGGCGAGCCCGGCGATCGCTACGGTTCGATGCGCGAGCTGCTCGCGGCACTCGAGCGCGATCCCACGGTGCGACGCAAGCGGCTGTTGCTCGGCGCGGGTGCGGGCGTGCTCGCGATCGGTGCCATCGGCGGTGTCGCGTTGCTGGTGGGCGGGCAGCGTCCGTGTCAGGACGCCGATCGCAAGCTCGCCGACATCTGGGACGACGATCGTCGCGTCGAGATCCAGCGCAGCATCGAAGGCACGAACCTGCCCTACGCGCAGGACACGTGGGTGCGCGTCGCCGCCACCACGGATGCGTACGCGCAGTCGTGGACGGAAGCCCACGACGGCGCATGTGCGGCCACGAAGGTGTACGGCGAGCAATCCGAGGAGCTGCTCGATCTCCGCATCGCGTGCCTCGATCGTCTGCACGGCGAGCTCGCAGCATGGCTCGACGTGCTCGCGCGCGCCGATGCGGAGGTCGTCGAGAGCGCAGTCGACTCCAGCTCGCGTCTGCGGCCGGTCGCGCAGTGTGCTGCGACCGAAGAGTTGCTCGCGCAGACACCCGCGCCCACCGATCCGGCGAGCCGCGCGACGATGGATCGACTCGCCCAGGATCTCGCGCGCGGCAAGGCGCTGCGCCATGCGGGCAAGGCCGACGAGGCGATCGCGATCCTCGAGCCCGCCGCCGAGCAGGCGCGTGCGCTCGGCTATCGTCCGCTCGAAGCCGAGGTGATCGGCGAGCTCGGCGATGCGGTGGGTGACGATGGCCATGGTGCGCGCGAGCGCAAGCTGTTGCTCGAGGCGCTCGCCGCTGCGCTGGCCGGACGCGCGACGCGTACCGCCGCGATGATCACGGTCTCGCTGTGCTTCACCGACGGCTACCAGCTGCAGTCACCCGAAGACGCGCACGCGTGGGCCGAGCTCGGTCACGGGCTGATCGAGAGCATCGGCGGCGACGAGCACCTCGCCGGCGCGATGCAGAACGCCGAAGCGGTCACCTACGTGATCGAGGGCGACTACGTGCGTGCGCAGCGGTACATCGACGAAGCACTCGCGCGTCTGCGTGCGCAGGATCGCGATGCGATCGCGCTGGCGACGATCAACGGCAATGTCGGCGCGTTGCTGGCCACGCGCGGCCAGTACGCGTCGTCGCGCCGCTACCTCGACGAAGCGATCGTGCTGCACCGCGAGGCCTACGGCGAGCACCACCCCGGTGTGCTCAACATCGAGGCCAACCTCGGTGCGCTCGACATGTACGAGGGTCACTACCAGGATGCGATCGTGCACCTCGAGCGCGTGGCCGCGGAGCAGGAGCTGTTGCTCGGCGCCGATCATGTCGATCTGTCGAACACGCTGAACAACCTCGCGAACGCGCAGCGGCTGTCGGGGGACAACAGCAAGGCGATCCTCACCCATCGGCGCGCGCTGCAGATTCGCGAGCGCGAGCTCGGGCCCGACAGCTTGCCGGTCGCGCAGACGCTCGACAACCTCTCGATCGCGGTGCGCTTCGGTGGCGACCTGAAGGGCTCGCGCGAGCTGCTCGAGCGCGCGATGGCGATCCGGGCCGCACTCTTGCCCGCCGATCACATCGACAACTCGTACAGCCAGCTGCACCTCGCCGAGCTCTGCGTCGAAGAGAAGAACTTCGAGTGCGCGCGTGCGGCCTACGATCGTGGCGTCGAGCTGCGCGAGCGCAAGCTGGGCGAGCACCATCCGCAGACCGTGCTGGCGCTCAGCACCCGCGGTGACGCGCTCGCGCTGATGGGCGACACCACGGCTGCCATCGCGGATCTCGAGCGTGCGCTCGCGGCTTCGATCGCCGCCGGTGGCACGCCGCAGCTCGTCGGCAAAGTGCGCTTCGATCTCGCGAAGCTGCTCGGCGATCGCGATCGGCCCCGCGCGCTGCGGCTCGCCGGGGATGCCCGCAGCGCGCTGCAATCGGAGCCGTCGAGCGAGCAGAAGCTGGCGGAGATCGATGCATGGCTCGCCGTGCAGAACGCTTCCGACGGCGGTAGCATGCGCGCGCGATGAAGGTCACGGACGACGCCGCGTACAAAGCGTTCCTCACCGCGCTCGATCGCGATGCTGCGGCGGTGCGCATCAAGGACGTGCGCTCGCAGCCGCTGCTGGTCGCCGGTCGCACCAACCTGCGGTTGTTCGTCGACGAAGGCGTGCGCGCGCACCCGCGACTGGTCGCGACGATGCCACCCGCGGAGGATCC
>DASZPU010000320.1:0-2205 GCA_035550195.1 Nannocystaceae bacterium | reverse complement strand
GGATCGGCACGAGCTCGCGGATGCTGCGCTCGTCGTGCTCGATCGTCATCGTGAGCCCCGCGCGCTCGAACGCCCGCAGCTCGGCGCGCACGCGGCCGCGACGATGACGGGGCAGCGCCGCGAGCCAGCGCTCGAAGCCGTCGCGCACGTCGATGACGGCGTCGTAGCCGAGCAGCACCGGCTCGACGTGCTGACCGGCGAGCAACGTGAGCGAACGATCGTCGAGGTAGAGCGCGACGACACCCGACGCGCGCACCGACGACGCGTGATCGAGCACCGCGTCGCACAACGCCGCGATCGCGGCGCGGTCGCCCGCCTGGCCGAGGATCTCCGCGACGAAGCCCCACGGCGCGCCGAGCATCACGTGCGGGCCCGCGCCGACGTCGAGCTCCGCGAGCAGCCGCGTGGGCTCGAGGAATTCGTGCCCGCTGCCGTCGGCGAGCCAGCCCGGCGCTGCGGCGAGCAATCGATCGCCGTCGCGCACCTCGATGCGGAACGTGCTCCCACCGTCGACCGTCGCGAGGAAGCGCCGACTCGCGATGAAGCTCGACGACTCCGCGAGTCGATCCCACTGCGCCGGCAGATCGCCGAGCCCCAGCGTGACGCGCCCGTTCACGCCGCCACCTCGAGCGCACGCTCGCAGTGCCAGAACTGGCGGAAGCCGAGCTGGCGCAGCGCACCGCCGCGGCGCATCTCCTCGCTGCGTCGCGCGTACACCAAAGGAACGCCATCGCCGAGCTCGCGCTCGAACGCGCTGTGCCACGCGAGCCGCTGGAACGGCGCGAAGTCGCGGTCGAGCCCGAAGCCGATCGCATCGCGCTCGCGCGCACGCAGGGCACAGCGGCGATAGAACGCGATCTCGAAGAGCGCGCGTGCGTGCACCGACATCGTCGAGCGCTGCGCGAACCACTCGACGGCGGCGCGCGCAGCCGGGCTACCGTGCGACCGCGGTGCGTTCGTGTGGCCGACCTCGGGCATCAATCGCTCGACGTGTTGGATCGCGGAGCGCAGCATCATGCGGCCGAGCTCGCCCTGCGCCCACGGGCTCGACCATGCGCGGCCGGGATCGAGCGTCATCCAACGCGCGCCGTGCAGCGCCACGAGATCGTTCTCGGCAGCGCACGAGAGATCGTCGAGCCCGCCGGCAGTGAAGTCGACGCGATCGTCGGTTGCGCGCCGCAGCTGTCGCGCGAGCCCGCGTTGATGACCCGCGAGCAACCCGAGCAGCTCGTCGGTGCGGCCACGCGAGGCATACGCGACGAACACCGCGGGGAACATGCACGCGGCCGCGCGCTCGGTCGGCCCCTGCTGCAGCATGCGCACCGACAGCTTCGACACCGCCGAGCCCGCCGCGATCGCACGCAACAGCCCGCACACGCGATCGATCGCGCGCTCGCACGGCGCGGGCGCGAGCCCGGCGGGCAGGCGCGCCGGAGACTCGCGATGGGCACACAGCGGCACGTCGATCACGAGCGGCGCCGGCTCGAGCAAGCGCTGCATGACGCACGCGGCTTCCTCGATGCGATTGGCCTCGTCGACGAAGCCCGCGGCGTGCGTGGTGCGAACGCCGACGAGCAACGGCGCGAGCAGCCCGAGCACCTCGCGCGGACCGATCGACGCGCGCAGCGATCGCGGCAATCGATCGAGCAGCGCACGCCCCTGCAACAGCTCGTCGCGCCGCGGGCACTGCCCCGACATCGCGAAGATCGCCGACGCCACCGCATGCTCCCATCGCGCCGGCCGCGATCGCGCGAGCGGATCGAACTCGTCGATCGCCCCGAGCGACCACGAAATCCCCATCCGATCCGCACGCAGCCGACAGACGTCGGCGAGCTGGCCGACCTCCACGACGCTCCCGTTCAGCGCGACGAGCTCCTGCCCCAAAGAACAATCCCAGAGCTCGAACGAGTGCGCGCGACGGGGGGCAACGACGAGGTTCACGCGGCCGATAGACCGCGGGAACCGGGCCCCGATCACGCGTCGGAGAATTGCCGAGTGGGGTGCCCGCCAGAGGCGGACAGCCCACGCGAGCAACCGCCGCACAGCGGCGGCGCGCGCTCTTGCGCGCGGGGGTAGCTACCGTGTCAACCAGCCTCCTCGGCAGGTAGGAAGCGACCATCGCGCATGACGGCGTTGAGTATCGCGACGAGCTTCCGCATGCAGGCCGTGAGCGCGACGATCCTCTTCTTCCCTGCTCGGACGAGC
>DASZPU010000319.1:0-10016 GCA_035550195.1 Nannocystaceae bacterium | reverse complement strand
CTTCACGCGCGATCGCGAGGCGCTCGAGCAGGAGATGCTGCGGTGGCTGCACAAGGTCGTGCAGGTGCTGGACGAGAACGAGGACGCGAGCGGGCTGCAGCTGTCGATGCCGATGCAGCCGCGCTACCACGGGCCTGCGGGCGCGGCCGTGCTGACCCAGCTCGGCCCGCGCGATCGCCGGTGGATCCTCGCGGTCAAAGCGCATCCTCGCGCGGGCATCGACGTGTTCCCGTGGTGGCAGCCGGGTCGCGGTGCAGCCTACGAGCTCGGTCGTGTGCTCGTGCACCTGTGGCTCGACGCTCGCTTCCGTCGCGCATGCACCGACGAGGAAGAGCGACTCGGTCGCGATCTGCTCGCGCGACTCGGGCGCGCGTACCGGCTCGATCCGGCGCTCGACTATCCCTGGGCCGCGTGGGAGCTCCTCCACGACGACGTCGTCGACGCCGAAGACGACGACCTCTCCAAGCTCGTGCGCGAGCGTGCCGCGGCGGCCGGCGAGAACACCATCGGATATCGCGAGCACGACGTCGAAGTGACGCTCGCCGGTGGTTGGCACATCACGGTTCCGGGCTCGTTCTCGGTCGAGATCGACGAGCGCGGCACCTGGTCGGCGTGGGAAGACGGGCACACGGTGTGGGCCACCGCGTTCTCGCGCGCGCCCGAGCTGGGCTCGAGTGATCCCGCGCAGATGCTCCCGACCGCGCCGCGCGAGGGCACGCCGATCGTGATCGACGGGCTCGCGCTCTTGCATCGCGCGCACGAGCGATCGTTCGTCGAGAACGGCGAGACGTTCTGGCAGATCTGCGCCGAGATCGCGGCGCCTGGGCGCATGCTGCTGCTCACCGCCGTGGTGCCCGAGCAGCGCCTGCTGCCGTGGGCCCACCAGGTGATCGCGAGCACGCGCGCCGGCTCACAGCGCGAATGATCCGCCGTAGTACTCGCAGCGCGACTGCGCTTCCATGCCTTTGGCGAGCTCGACGACGCCGACGCTGGTGGTGCTGATCGGCGCGAGCCAGCTCGGGCGATCCGACCACGCGTGATCGGGACTCTTCGCCAGGCGTTCGCGCCAGGCCTCGTCGGTCATGCGATCGGTCTGCGGCACGAACAGCTCGCGATAGCCGAGCACGGCACCGCGCGCGATCATCCAACCCTCGGGTGTCGGGATGAGCGCGTAGATGAGCTCGGGATGGGCGACGCCGACCTCGAGCGCGCGGCCCTTGAACGTGAAGACGTCGGCGACGATCGCCATGTCGTCGTTGCCGGCACCGAGCTCGTACGCATCGGCGAGCGTGAGCAGCACGTGCTCGGCGAATCCGCCGACCATCGCGATCGCGGTGCGCTGCTCCTCGTCGAACACCTTGCCGGCGAGCTCGGCACGCGACCAGGTCTCGAGCTGATCGAGAAAGCCGGTCATCGCCTTGGTCTTGTCGGCGATGGTCGCGAACTGACTGAAGCCGTAGCCGTCCTCGCCCTCCTTGGGTGGCGTCTCGACGATGCCGGCCTGCTCCACGCGCGTCGCGAAGCCCTGCACCATCGCGCGCAGCGCTGCGTAGGTCTGCGGCACCGGCTCGACCCATCCGTAGGGCGCAGGCAGATCCTCCGCATCGCACTCCGCGCCCATCTCGTACGCGTACAAGAGTGTGTCGTGGCGCAGCATCGCCCAACCACCGGCGAAGCTCTGCAGCATGCGCAGCTCGTACGCACGCTCGTCGAACCAGATCGGATCCGAGCCGAGCACGCCGCGCAACGCGACCAGCGTGCGGTGGTAGGCGTCGTCGCGCTGGCCCAGCTCACCCAGCATCGTGCGGCCCTTGTCGATGCCCTCGCCGATCTTCGTCTGCAGATCGTCCGCCTCCGCCACGACGAGCTCGCGCGCGCGATCGCTACCGAGCATCGCCGCGGCTCCGAGCGCGCCCATGGAGCGCTTGACCACGAGGTCGCGGTACTCCGGCAGATCGCGAACGATGGGCAAGAGTGCCGACATCGCGAGCGTGTCCGCGAACACGCGCTGGCCCGCGGGCTGGATCACCGGACCTTCCTGCGCGATGGGATGCTGCGGCAGCTCGTGCCATGCGTGCGTCAGCGCGAGCACCGTGGTCGGTTGCGCGAGCTGATCGACGGTCTTGCCCGCGAAGCCGGGCACGTCCTGCTCCGCGAGCGTCACCGCCTTGCGCAGGCCGGTGGTGGGCGGCTGGCCGACCACGAAGTCGGTGATCGACAGCACCTGATCGAGCGCGGTGGAGTCGGGCGTCGCGGCATACGAGCGCAACAACGCCGCGAGCACGGGGATGCGTGCGCGCTCGCCCTGCACCGCGAAGCTGCTGAGCCCGAGGAAGCTCATCGCACGGAAGTAGCGCTGCAGCACGCCGCTCTCGTTGTAGTGCGAGCGCGGACGCGTCTGCGTGAGGTCGAGCTCGAGCCCCCACTGCGCGAACTTGCCCGGCCCTGCGGCGGTGCGCACTTCCTTCGCACGCGCAGCGATCGTGCGCTCGAGCTCGCCGCGCCAGCGCGTGATCACCGGGCGCGGTGCCTCGGGTGGTTTCGGCGCAGGCGTGCCGTCTTCGCTCTCGTACGCCCACGGCTGGCGCACCTCGACGGCGTCGGGACGATCGCCGTGCGCGGGCTCTTCGAGCAGACGCAGCGCGGTGCCCCAGTACGCGGCGGCCTCGAGCGCTGCACGCTTGCCGATCGGCGTCTTCGACTTGCTCGCCGCGGTGTCGGCGTTCTTCGTCATCGCGACGAGCGCGGTGCGGAGCTTCGGCGCGAGGTGGCCGCGCTCGAGCGTCTTGAGCACGACGTCGAAGTACTGATGCGTCAGATCGATCGCGAGGTCGACGGTGACGTAGCTGGGAAACCGCACGTAGTCGTTGCGCTCGTACACCTGGAAGAGATGCTTCGCGGGCTGCAGCGCGCGCTCGTCGGGGTTCTGCTTCGCGGGCAGCTTCGGCTGCGGCGCGACGAAGAACCCGTGGGCGTCGAGGAGCTGTCGCTGGGCTTCGTCGAGCTCGGGCAGGCGCGCGAGGTTCTTCGCCGTCGCGGCGAGCGGCGCACCCGCATCGTCCGGCAGGATCGCAGCGATCGCCGGCGGCACCGGCCGTGATGTCGGCGCGGCATCGGTCGGCGTCGGCGTGGGCTTCGTCGTCGGCGTGGAGGTGCGCGTCGGATGGCAACCGAGCGCGAGCGAAGTCGCGATCACGAAGGCGAGCGATCTCATGGTGTGACCTGATCGGGTGGATGATCGAGCTGCTGCAGCAACGCGGAGGGCGGCGGTTCGTCGCCACCTTGCCAGAGGATCTCGTCGAGCGCGTAGCCGAAGCCGGTCCAGCGATACCGCGCGATGCGACGCGCACGCGGAGCGGTCCACTCGTGCACGAGCACCGTGCCATGGCGATCGGGCTCGACGGTCGCGGCATCGAAACGGCCGGCGAGTCGAGTGCCACGCCACAGCGGCACGCAGCGTCCCTGCGCGAAGGTGTAGACGTGCAAGCGATGGTGGTCGCCGGGATCGAAGCGCGCAGGCTTGTGCAGCGCGACGATCGCTTCGGCGCTGCCGTCTTCGTCGACGTCGTCGAGCCACATGCCCCACGCGTTGGGCAGGCGATCGCACGGCACCCGGTGCACGCGCTCGCCGTCGACGACGAACAAGCCACCCATGTGCTCGCGATCGATCGTGAGCACGAGGTCTGCGTCGCGCATCGGACGGCGCGCGACGACGCGGTGATCGTCGGGCAAGTGCGACGCTGGCGGCGGTGTCGGCTCGATCGATCGCGTGGGCTCGCTTGCGCAACCGATCGACGACAGCGCGAGCACGGCGACGCGAGCGATCACGCGGCCGAGGGTAACGCGGTGCGCTGCGACCGCGCGCCGACATGGCAAAGGGCGAGCTCGCGTGATGCGAACGAACGCGCGCGACCGCTCCACGGATTCCCGGAATGCCGTTTCGCAGGGGTTGCGCCGCCACGCATCGTCGTCGTTCATGGCGTTACGCGAATTGCCACACGACGCGACGGGTGCGACGAACGTCATCGCGGCTACACGACCGACGCATCGTCCCGACTACCGCATGCGAGCATGGCCGCGTAGGATCGATGGTTCCCGCCGAATCATGCCCGACAACCCGCCGGAACCACGCACGCAGAGCACCGCCGACCTCGATGCCGGATGGGGCGAGCTCTTGGACGGCATCGGACACAGCCATCCGGTCGAGCTCGCACCGGCGACGCCCGCGGTGGCGGAGCCGGTGCCGGTCGACGAGCAGGATCCGCGCGAGCTCGACGTCGCGCAGAAGAAGAGCGCGAACGAGATGCTCGCTCAGATGGCGCGCATGCTCGACGTCGGCGAGGGCACCGGGCCCGTCGTCGATCTGCGCCGCGTGCTCGCGCCCAGCGTCGAAGGTGCGCCGAGCAGCGCACCCACGAGCGCACCTGCGCCGCTGATTCCGCCGCGCGTGGTGGAGCCCGAGCTCGAGATGCAGAGCGAGGTCGACACGCCACCGGCGCTCGACAAGCTGCCCGCGCCGAGCGAGCGCACGGTGGTGACGAAGCGCCCGCGCGACGACGCGCCGCTGCTGCTCGAGCTCGACGACGACGACGGGCCGCGACCGATCGATGCGCGCGACGATGCTCCGCGTCTGCTCGCGGTGTCCGACGGCGTGCCGCAACCGATCGTCGAGGGTGAAGAGTCGTGGCCACGCCGCGAGACGCCCAGGCCGAAGCGCGCGAGCGAGTCGTCGATGACGAGCCAGCGCTTGCCCAAGGTGGAGCCGACCGGGCCGATCGCACGCGTGGCCGACACGGGGCCGCGACCGACGGCAACGGCGGCGCGATCGCAGTGGCCGTGGATCGCCGGCGCTGCAGCGCTGGTCGTCGCGATCGGCTGGGCGGTGTTGCGTCCGTCGACGCCGGGCAAGAGCGAGGTCGTGCAGGCCAGCGCATCGGGACAACCCGCGGCGCGCAAAGGTGATGCTGCGGCGGCGGCAACGATCGCGGATCCACGGCCTGCGACCGCGGCGATCCGCAGCGGCGACGAGAAGGTCGCGGTCGTCTCACCGCATGCGATCAACGAAGCGAGCGCGAAGAACGATCCGCCGGCCGCGAAGCCGGAGCCGGTCGAAGCGAAGCCGGAACCGATCGCAGCGCCCGAGCCGGTCGCAGCCGCAGCCCCCGCGCCCGTCGCAGCGGCGGAGCCCGCGGACGCGGCACCGGTGAAGGCCGCGTCGAGCTCGGCGTCGATCACCGGCACGCCCGAAGAGCTGCTCGCCGCGGCCGATGCGGCGCTCTCCGAGCAACGCTTCGAAGATGCGCACGCACTCGCGCGGCGCTCGTGGGACGCGGAACACGACAACGCCGCGGTGCGCGTGATGGCGATCGCCGCGTGCGAGCTGCAAGACGGTGCGCTCGCGCGCTCCGCGTTCCGCAAGCTCAAGGGCCCCGACGTGCGCAGCGAAGTCTACGCCGCGTGTCGCAAGCGTGCGGTCGACGTGCGGTCCAACATCGACGGCTACACCCCGGCGGAGCTGGTCGTGAAGGCTACGCGCGCGCTCGAGCAAGGCGAGCACGATCAGGCCTACGAGCTCGCGAAGTCGAGCAACAAGCTCGAGCACACCTCGGCTGCGATGGGCATCATGGCGATGGCGGCGTGCCACAAGCACGATGCGGACGAGGCCGCGCACCTCGTCGGGATGCTGACGAAGGCGCGCAAGCAAGAGGTGCTCGCCGCCTGCAAGGCCTCGGGCACCGAGCTGCCCTAGCCTGCTGCGCGCACGCTCGACACCACCGGTGCGATCGGCGACGCGCCGGTGAGCTCGCCGCAGATCCGTTCGAGCTCCGCGATCGCGGAGGTGTCGTCGAACTTGCCGTCCTTCTTCGTGCGCGCGTCGAAGTATGCGCCGCTCGTGCCGTCGAGCTCGCGGGCGCTCGCGACCCACAGCGGCGTGTCGGCGCCCTTCGCCGGGCTCACCGCGAACAGCCGCGACGAGAGCCCGATCATCGTCGCCATGAAGCCCTTCGCGCTGCGATTGAACTCGGTCTTCACGAAGCCCGGCGCGGCCGCGTTGACGGTGACGCCGGTGCCGGCGAAGCGCCGTGCGAAGCCCCAGGTGAGCATGCGCAGCGCCGCCTTCGACTGCGCGTAGGCATCGAAGCCGGAGAACTTGCGGCGCGTGTACTCGAGGTCGGTCGCGTCGTACTTCTGCGCGAGCGCCGAGACCACGTTGACGACGCGCGCGGAGCCGGCCGCACGCAAGCGATCGGCGAGCAGCGTGGTGAGCAGGTAGGGCCCGAGCACGTTGGTCGCGAAGGTGAGCTCGTGGCGATCGACGCTCTCGCTGCGATCGGTCACCCAGATGCCGGCGTTGTTGACGAGGATGTGCAGACGATCGTGGCTCGCGGAGAACGCATCGACGAACGCGCGCACCGACGCGATGCTCGACACGTCGATCTGCATCACGACGACGTCGCGGTTGCCGGTGTGCTCGACGATCTCGCGCCGCGCCGCCTCGCCGCGGTCCAGCGTGCGCGCACCGATCACCACGCGTGCACCTTGCGCGGCCAGGCCACGCGCGATTTCCTTGCCGATGCCGGTCGTCGCACCGGTGACCAGCGCGACCTTGCCGTTGAGGGTGTTTGGCTGTGCCATGTGGGCAGCCTGGGGGCCGCGTGCGGGTGCGGCCATGTCCGATCCGCCGAGAGTCTTGTCGGATCTGCGGGGGCAATCCTTCTTAACGAAACGGGGGCGCCCAGCGAGAAGCGCGAGGGGTCAGCGGTCAGCGCGAGCGTGAGCGCGCCACGGGGAGCGCGGGCACGGGGAGCGCGGCACGGGGAGCGCGGCACACCGCTCAGTTCGCCGGGCCGTCGATGGCTGCGCCGCGACGATACGCGCCGGGTGTCACGCCGAGCGTGCGCTTGAATGCCTTGTTGAACGCGGCTTCGCTGTCGTAGCCGACCCGCAACGCGATCGCGGCGATGCTCTCCTGGCTGCCACGCAAGAGGCTCGCGGCCTTGCTGGTGCGCCACGCGATCAAGTACTGCAGCGGTGAGGTGCCGACCATCTCGGTGAAGCGCGTCGCGAAGGCCGAGCGCGACATCGCGACGCGCGATGCGAGCGCGGCGACGCTCCAGTCGGCGGCCGGCTCGGCATGCATGAGCCGCAGCGCTTCGCCGACCTGCGGGTCGCGCAGCGCTCCGAGCCAACCGCTGGTCGCCGACGTGGCCGCGCTCGCGAGCTGACTGCGCAAGAGGTAGAGGAAGAGTGCGTCGCAGAGCGCACCCGCGATCGCGCTCGCGCCGGGGCTGCCACCGTCGTGCTCGCGATCGATCATCGCGAGCGTCTGCGCGAGCCACGGCTGCGAGTGCTGCGCGAGATCTTCGACGTGCACGATCTCCGGGAGGTTCGCGAGCAGGACCGCGGTGTGGCGATCCTCGAAGCGGAACGTGCCGCAGACGAGCCGCGTGATCGGACCGCCGTGATCGCCGGGATCCGGCACGCGCACGCCGGGACCGAGCTCGATCGGCACCGCATGCCCGCCCTCGGTGTCGCGCAGCACGTGGCCGCGGCCGCGCGTCATCACGAGCACGTCGCCGCGTGCCGCGGTGGAGCGCGGGTGGCCGTCGAGCTCGATCGCACAGCCACCGTCGACCACGAGGTGGAAGACTGCGCAGCCGTGCTCGCGCATGCGCAGTGCCCACGGCGCGCGCAGATCGAGGCGCCCCATGACCGAGCTGTGCAGGCGTGCGGTCTGCAGCACGTCGGACAGCACGTCGAATCCGGGTGCGGCGTCGATCATCGCAGTCCATCATAGCGCGCAGAGATGGCGATGGTGCCGATCTGGTTCCTGCTCGCGCTCGGGGTGGCGCGCTGGCAGGCGCCTGCAGCGGAGGCGCCGAGCGCTGCACCGTTCGAGCTGCGTTGGGATGCGCCGAGCGAGTGCCCCGATGCGACCGCGGTGCGCGGTGCGGTGGAGCGGCGGCTCGGGCGTGCGATCACCGGCGAGCTCGGTGCGGGGCTCGTGATCGACGTGCGCGCGAAGCAGCAGGACGACGGACGTTGGCACGTCGCGCTCGGCATGCACGGCGAAGCTGGCGAGGCGCAGCGCGAGCTCTCGGATGCGAGCGACTGCAACGCGGCGGTGGAAGCCGCGGCGCTGGTGATCGCGATCGCGATCGATCCGGAGCTCGCGAGCGGCGTGCCCGATGTGCCGCCCGAGCCCGAGACGAAGCCGGGTGAAGAAGTCGCGGGCGAGCAGACCGATCCGACGAAGCCCGACACGACCGAGAGCGCGCCGATCACGGGCACGCCGATCGTCAGCGACGACACGCCGCGGCCACCGACGCGTCCGCGCGCATGGACGCGCGGCGCGATCGGTGCGACGGCAGCGGTGTCGGTCGGCGACATGCCGATCGTCGGCGGACACGGTCGTGCATTCGCTGCGCTGTTGCGTCCGCGCTTCCGCGTGGAGATCGGCGGCTCGTTCGGAGGCTCCGCGCGTATCGACGTCGACGAGAACGCGTCGATGGCGTTGCGACGGTGGACGATCGATGCACGCGGCTGTGCCGTCATCGCGCCGCGCACGTGGCTCGAGGTCCTGCCCTGCATCGGCGTCGAAGCGGGGCGCACCCAGGTCGACATTCGCGGGCTCGTCGGCGAACAGCGCACGCGCAACCCTTGGGTCGCGGCGATCGCAGCACCGACTCTCGCGTTCGTGCCGATGCGCTGGCTCGCGATCCGCCTCGCGCTCGAGCTGCGGGTACCCCTGCGAGACCGCGACCGCTACCAGTTCGAGCGGCCGCCGACCGGCACCCGGCCGCAAACCGTCTACACGACCTCCCCGGTGACCGGCGCCCTCGTCGCAGGGATCGAGCTTCGTTTTCCGTGATGGAATCGGGCGCGTGGCGGAACCAATCCCGGTGAGCCCACCCGCCGTCGCGCTGGACCCCCCGACCGATCATCGGTCGGCGGCGCGCGATGCCGGCGTGGACGAGCGCAGGTTGGCCGCCGTGTACTCCGAGCATCATGCCTTCGTGTTCCGGTCGCTCCTGCGACTGGGCGTCGACGAAGGCCGCGTCGACGATGCGGTGCACGACACCTTCATGGTGGTCGCGAAGCGACTGCGCGAGTTCGAAGGTCGCTCGTCGATGCGCACGTGGCTCTTCGCGATCGTGATGCGCGTCGCGCAAGCGGTGCGTCGCGACGCCGCCCGCGACCGTGCGCGCCGTGATCGATTGCTGCAACAGGTCGACGACCCGACCGCGCCGTTCGACGGCGCCGACGCTGCGCGCATGCTGCATCGCCTGCTCGATCGGCTCGACGACGACAAGCGCGCGGTGTTCGTCATGGCCGAGCTCGAAGGCATGACCGCACCGGAGATCGCCGCGGTGATCGGCGCGAAGCTCCCCACGGTGTACTCGCGCCTGCGGCTCGCCCGCGAGGAGCTCGAGCGCCACGTCGCACGCACGCGTGCGAGCGAGGAGCGCAAGCGATGAGCGATCGCAACCTCCTCGACGCGTTGATCGATGCGGAGCGCAGCGGCGCACCGCAGCCGACGCCGGAGCAGGCGCGCGCCGGTTGGAGCCGACTGCAGCGCTCGCTGCCCGGTGCCGTGGTGCTACCGCAGATCGACGTGCCGCCCGCGAGCGTCGAGACGGCCGCGCTCGGCAAGCTCGGTGGGCTCGGAAAGATCTGGCTGGTTGGAAAAGGTGGATGGCTGGGGAAGACGATCGTCGGCGCAGTTGTGGCGACGACGATCGGGACCGTCGGTGTGATCGCGACGCGTGATGGGGATACGCGTCGCGATCCGCCGGCGGCCGTGCGTGCGCCCGTCGTTGCGCGCGAAGAAGCCCAGCCGCTGCCGCCCGCCACGTTGCCCGCGACGCCGCCGGTCGCGACGTTGCCTGCCGCGACACCGCCGATCGCGACGCCGCCCGTCGAGACGATCGCGTCGCCGTCCGTCGAAGCCGCGCCGAGCAAGACCCGTGCAGCGCGTCCCGCCGCCGCTGCGAGCGATCCGCCGCGCAACGCGA
>DASZPU010000318.1:0-12549 GCA_035550195.1 Nannocystaceae bacterium | reverse complement strand
GCCTCGCTGAAGAGCGGAGCCGTGGGCGCCTGCCAGTCGAAGTCCATGTGCATCGTCGCGGTGCTGGTGGACAGCAGGCGATAGTCGAGGCCGGCCAGCGACTCGCGATCGTAGTTGTCCGCGTTCGTGCGCACGATCGGCATCGTCGGGGTGCCGTCCGTGTTCGTCGCGTCGGTGAACTCGCTGTTCTCGTAGGTCAGCGTGAGCACCTCGTGGCCCTTGCCCTCGTCGTGGACGAAGTGCCAGGAGATGCCCTCTTCCTCGAGCAGCCGCGCGACGAAGTCGAGGTTGCTCTCGCGGTACTGCACGCAGTAATCGCGCGGGCTGGTGCCGCGGCTGCTCGAGCCGGGATCGAAGGTGCGCTGGTAGACCGAGAGCTCCGGCTCCACCACCGCCTTCACGATGTCGAGCACGCTCATGTCCTGGAAGATGCGCGACGTGACCTGCTGCGCCGTGAGTGCGAACGCGGGGACGATGCGCACGTTGACCAGCAGCTGGTGCTCGGTGAAGCCGAGGAACTCGACGCGATCGACGATGCCGTACACCGGCCGCATGCGATCGCCGCGGCCGATCTCCAGCGAGCACGACGAGCCCAGTAGCTCGTCGGTGACCACGTCGAGCTCGGCCGTCACGAGCTCGAGCACGAGCTCGAACGGTGCATCGACCTGCTCCACGAGCTGCATCCGATGCACCTCGAAGGTGGCAGAAGGGCCGTCGTCGGACTTGAAGACGTAGCTGACGCGCTCGATCGACACCTTGTCGCGAGGCTTACATGTGCCGCGACGCGTCGCAAGTGCTGCCCGGCTTAAACGAAAACGCGGCGGCCGCTGTTGCGACCGCCGCTAGCCCTGGTTGGGGGTGGTTATGCCGTACTAGCCCTGCAGGAGTTGGAGCGCGAGCTGAGGGATCTGGTTCGCTTGTGCGAGGACGGAGACGCCGGATTGCATGAGGATGCGATGCCGGGCGAGTGCGGCGGTCTCCTCGGCGACGTCGACATCGCGGATGCGCGAGTTGGCGGCGCTGAGGTTGTTGTACTGGGTAGAGATGTTGTTGATGGTCGCTTCGAGGCGGTTCTGCGCGGCCCCGAGCGTGGCACGCTGCGCCGACACACCCTGGATCGCGTCGTCGAGGATCGACAGCGCGCTGCGCGAGGTACCGGTGGTGGTGAGCGCGATCGCGTCGAGGCCGAACGCGGACGGCGACACCGTCGCGAGCTGCACCTGGATCTGCTGGTTCACGTCGCCGGAGAGGTCGACCTGGAAGGTGAGCGCGTTGGCGGTCGCCGCGAAGCCACCGTCGAGGAGATCGAGGTCGTTGAAGTTCGCGGTGCTGCCGATGCGATCGATTTCCGAACGCAGCTGGTCGAACTCGTCTTGGATGAAGCCACGCTGACCGGTCGACACCGTGTCCGTCGCAGCCTGCACCGAGAGCTCGCGCATGCGGATGAGGATCGAGGAGACCTCTTGCAGCGCGCCTTCGGCGGTCTGGATGAGCGAGATGCCGTCGTTCGCGTTGCGCTTCACCTGATCGAGCGAGACGATGTTGGCCTTGAAGCGCTCGCTGATCGCGAGCCCCGCGGCATCGTCACCGGCGCGGTTGATCCGCATGCCCGACGAGAGCCGCACCATGCTGTTGTTGAGACTCTCGTTCGTGCGGCTCAGCGAGGTGTTCGCTTCGAGTGCGGCGACGTTGGTGCGCAGTGAGATGCCCATGGTGAACCTTCTTCTCGGGAGCGGTCAGCTGGTCAGCGCGACAGGTGTCGGAGCTCCGACGGTGGAGAGACGTTGCGAGAGCCGTGCCAAGGTCTGGTCGAGCTCTTCGAGCGGGGCCGCGAGCGCGGTGTAGAAGGAGTGCGTGGTGACGCGGCCCTGGCTGCGCAGGTCTTCGATGGGTGCGAACACGGCTTCCGCACACAGCGGCGACTCGTGCAGCAGTGCGCGCGTGCGGGCGTTGAGCTTGCGCAGCTTCTCGGCGCCGCGTTCGTCGAGCGCCAAGTCGCCGTCGGGGTCGTCCTTCAGCAGCTTCTTCACGCGCGCGATCGCGTCGAGCAATTCCTTCGCGCGTGCGTGCTCCTGCGCCACGAGTCGGACGATCTCGGCGGGCGACGAAGGGGGACGCGTCAATAGCTCGACGAAGCGTTGCGCGGGCGACGGACCGTCGTGGGCCGATCGATCGATGGCGTCCGCGAGTGGGACATCGTCCCAGCCGGGGATGTGGGCGCCGCCTTCGGTCGCGTTCTTCGCCGCGATGCCTTCGGCGATCATCGTCTTCGCCGCGGCCGCATACCAGTCGCGGAACATCGCGAAGTCGCGCGTGGTGGTGACCGGGCCGCGTCCACCCCAGCCGGGTACGGACAGCGTCTTGGCGCGATCGGGCATCTGGTTGCCGCGCTGCGCGTCGCCGCTTTGGGCTTCGATCGCGCGCTTGCCCGCGAGCCCGGTGAGCTTCGCGATGCCGTCGTCACCGACGTCCGCGCGCATGTCCGCGAACGTGGTGCCGCTCGCGTAGACGCGACCGTTCTCGTACGCGAGGTCGGAGCCGACCAGCACGATGGGATTGCAGCCGAGCACGTACGCGATCGAAGTGGCCGCGTTCGCGACGCAGAAGCCGGCGGATAGATGATGCGCGGGGTCGATGCGCGCCGAGAAGGCCGTGCACGAGCTGGTGTCGACGGAGATCGGGATCTTCTTCGCGAACGGCAGCTGCCACAGCGCCGGGTTGCCGGTGAGCTCGAGAAACGCAGGCACCTCGTCGAGCCAGGGCAGGGCACGCAGCTGCGGGCTGACGTCGAGCGACTCGATCGCGACGACGGCGTGCGGACGGATGCCGGCCTTGCCGAGCGCGGTCGCAGCGGTGTTCACCGCGAAGATGAAGGCGTGCTCGCGCAGCTCCTTCAGCAGCTCGATGTTCTTGTCGAGGCTCGGACCGGCGGCGACGATGATCGCGGGCACGCCCGCGAGGCCGCCCTTCAAGGCCGGAAGGCCGGGCGTTTCGGCGAGCGCGGGGAGATTCTCGAGGTAGTGGCGCAGCCAGCCGGCGCCGCGCAGACACGCAGTGCGGTGGCGCAGCGACGCGCGATCGACCGCCTGCGCAGCGGCGTGCATGGCCTGCTCGAACGACAGCGGAGCCGTGCGCACGCTCGGCGTCCACTTCGCGATCGTGCCGCGATCGGTGCCACGCAGTCGTGCGAAGAGCACCTCGCCGAGCCGCTGCGGCGTGGTGACGACGATGGCGTCCTTCGGCACGGCGCCGTGCTCGACGCCGACGACGAGCGCCTCGACATCGGGCTCGAACACGACGATGCGTGCCTCGGTGCGCGCCGCGAGCTCGCGCACGACGTGCCCACTGCCGAAGCCGAGCAGCACGACGCAGGTCGCGTCGGCGAGCTCGAGCCCACGCACGAATCGCCGCGCTTCCGCGATCGGATCACGCGTGCTGTGCATGCGCCGTCCGTCGACGGAAATGACCGGTGTCCCATCCGCGGACGGAAGCGTCGCGACGCGATCGCTCGGCGTGATCGTTCGTGCGCGCGCGAGCCCCTCGGGATCCTCGGCGAGCAGTCGCGCGAGCGTGGCAGAGACGTCCGGCATCGGCACCGGCTTGCCGTTGCAAGCGCGCTGCCGATCGCGATCGTCAGAGGCCTGGCGGCTACCCGCGCAGGAACGGCACGCGGGTGTCGAAGCCGCAGTCGTGCAGCACGATCTGCGCGCCGCGGCGCGAGCGCAAGCCGATGCCCAGCGGCGCGAGATAGTTCGCGGTGGGCTCGTCCGGCGCAGGCGGCACCGTGCAGATCGCGAGCACTGCGATCTCTTCGTCGGGCTCGAGCTCGACGAATGCGATCTGCTTGCGCACCTGCTCGACGGGGTAGTCGCGCACGAACATCGTCGGGTCGATCACCACGAACGCGAGCTCGGCGATCTCGACCGACTGCAACCAGCGGAACACGGAGCCCGGTCGATGATCGACCAGCACGAACGAGCGCGCCTCGGGGAATCCCGGGATGCCGAGCGGGAAGTGGATCAGCCGATCTTCGGGGGCGTCGAAGGTCCCGAACCGCGTGGACTTGATGGTTCGGGCAGACCCTCCAGCCGATCGAGACTGATCTCGATCGTCGCCCGAGCGTTCTCGTCCGCGATCTGTTGATACAGCTCCTCCCGGTACACCGGCAGACCCAGAGGTGCCGTGATGCCCAGGCGCACTTGTCGGCCCCGTATCTCCCGCACCACGATCTCGATGCCGTTGCCGATCAGGATCTTTTGACCGATCTTCCTCGTGAGCGTCAGCATCTTCGCCTCCGTGGCGTTGCGGGACGGACCGAGTCGAGACTTCCCGTTTCGTCATGGTCAGCGTCACTTGCAGTCCTAGCATGTTTCCTCGCGGTCACCGAGCAAGACAACAGCGTCAGTGCGATGGCGACGTGCGTCGGGACCGCCCGAGCGCGCAAACGTGCCCCAACGGGCTCGATTCGCGCGAAAACGCCAAATCAGGAGTTTTCCGAGGGCGCGGTGTCGAGCTTGGCGCCGCGTTCTGGCGCGGTACCACGAGTCCACGATCTTCTCGCGCGGCGTTCATCTTGACTTAAGCATCGATCAGACGTCGAGCAGGCTCGGTCCGAGCATGCGCGAGGCGACCGTGACGGCGGCCTGCATGCTGGTCTCCGCCAACGACAGCTTCGAGAACGCTTCCGCTGCGTCGGCGTCGAGCAGATCGGAGCGCAGCGACGCGTAGACGGTGTCGCTCTGTTGTGCGGCTTGGTCGGCACGTTGGAGCTGGTCCATGCGCACGCCGACACGGGTGCGCTCGACCAACACTTGGTCGAAAGATCGCGACACGGTGTCGATGTCCGAGCGCACGCCGTCGACATCGTTCGCGGAGAGGTTGGCCGCGAGACCCGCGAGCGCTGCGATCACGTCGACGCTGTTCGGATCTGCAGCTCGCTGTGCAAACGCGGTCGCACCCGAGGAGCCGATCTCGGCGATCGCCCCGGGGCCGACCTCGGCCCGGCGAACCTCGGAGAAGCTGTCCACGTCGTATCCGAACCCTGTTCCGTCGACGTACGGGGTGGAGTGGGTGGCCACGTTCGCGAACACGTACTCGTCGCCGTGCCGCGTGTTGACGAGCTGCACCATCGAGTTGCGCAGCTGCTGGACTTCGGTGGCCGCGGCCGCGCGCTCGCTCGCCGACATGGTGTCGTTCGCCATCGCGGTCGCGATCTCGCGCGCGCGCGTCAGGACGTTGCCCGCTTCCGCGAGCGCCTGCTCGGCGGTCTGCAATCGCGCGGTGCCGTAGCTGATCGTGGTTCGGTGCGAGGCCGCGCGCGATTGCAGCTCGCCGAGCAATCGCCCGCGTGCCGCCGCCGCGGGATCGTCGGACGGCTTCGCGACGCGCACGCCGGTCATCGCGGTCTCCTGCGCCTCTTGCAGACGCGCGCGCGACGTGGTGACTGCGAGGAGGGCCAGCGCGTTCTGTCGAGCTTGGGTGACGCGGATCATAGCCTCAGCAACGTTTCGTACATCTGGTCGACGGTGGAGAGGATGCGAGCGCCGGCTTGATAGGCGCGCTCGTACTTCTGGAGATCGATGAGCTCTTCGTCCATCGACACGCCCGTGTCGGAATCGTAGAGCGCCTGCACTTGCTCGAGCCGCACGCTGCCACCTTCCGCGGCATCGTTCTCGGCCTTCGTCATGCGTCCGAAGTCGCCGACGAGCGACGCGACTTCCTGGCCGTACGTCGCCGTGTTGCCCGCGGCGTTGTTCGCATCGGCCAGCGCGATGAGGGCGAGCACATTGCCGCCACCACCGACTGCACTCGCAGCATCGGATGCGCCGGCGACCCACGCCGGGTTGTCGCGCATGCCGGCGGCCAGCGTCATCGAAGCGGCCGCGCCGGTGACCTGCGTGGGATTGGTGAAGAAGTCGCGTCCGGTCGCGCCGTCGGTGCCGTAGCCCGCGGAGTGCACCGCGTTGAACGAGGTGGCGATGTCGTAGGCGAGCTGATCGATGCGCGTCGCGCCGTCGGTGAGGATCTCGTCGCGGAGCTCGAGCGCACCGCCGATCGATCCGCCGCGGAGCATCGAGGTGACGTCGAGCGCCGAGCCCGACGCGTCGACGAGATCGATGCGACGCATGCCGCCGAGCGCGGCGTCGGGCGTGGCCCGCAGCCGCCCGGCCGACTCGCCGGACACCAACGCGTTGCCGCCCTGCAAGAGCACGGTGAGCGAGCCGTTGTCGTCCGCGATCGTGCTGATCTCGACGAGGTCGGCGAGGCGACCGACGAGCTGATCGCGGGTGTCCTGATGGCTCGCCCGATCGTCACTGTTCGGTGCGCTCGCGGTGATGTAGTCGTTCTCGCGTGCGATCTCGGCGGCGAGCTGGTTGACCTGCTCGACGTCGAGGCCGATGCCTTCGTCGGTGCTGCGACGCTGACTGGCGAAGCGCTCCGACAGCGCCGAGAACGAGTCGCACACCGCTTGGCCGCGGGCGATCACGTCGTTGCGCAGCTGGCCGTCCGCGGGATCGGTGGCGAGCGTGCGCAGGCCGGCGAACAACGCGTCGAGCCGTGCACCGAGGCCGTACTGATCGTCGCCGAAGCTGGTCTCGATCGCGGTGAGGCCGTTGGCCTTGGCTTGATGGGCGCCGAGCTGACCGGCGGCGCCGAGCAGCTGCTGCGCGAGGAACGGCGAGGTGCGCCGCATCACCGCCGAGATCCCGACACCGGAGCCCGCCGCGAGCGATGCGAGCCGCACGTCGCGACGTGCGTAGCCCGGCGTGTTCGCGTTCGCGGTGTTGCCGGTGACGAGGCCGAGCGCGGATTGGTTGGTGAGCAGGCTGCTACGCGCGATCGAGAGCAGTCCGCCCAGCGACGTCGCCATGGCTAGCCGACCTCCGACGCGAGCACGGCCGAGGACATCGCGTTGCGATCGCGACCGCGTCCGTAGGTGGCGCGGTTGCGACCGGTGGCCTGGTCGACCACGCTGCGCACCGCCGACACGCTCGCCTGCAGGCGCACGAGGTTCGCGCGCGCGAGCGCGCCGATGCGATCGCGTTGCGCGACGATGTCGCGACGCTGCGCAACGTTCGGGGCCGTGGTGATCGCCGCGAATGCCTGCTGCAGCTCGGGCTCGAGCTCGGCCTTGCGTTCGGCTGCGAGCGCGATGCCGGCGGTGTCGAAGCGGCGCAGCGCGACGTCTTCGTCGACGAGCACCTGTTCGAGGCGGGTCAGAGTGATCGCGAGCTGGTCGTGCGCGGTCATGGAGCTCCGACGTCTTCGGAGTTCACATCCCGTGCCAACGACTGCACACCCGTGCGTGGCTTGCCGCTCGTCTCGCTCTGGGCCGCACGATGTTCTTCGCGCAGTCGCTCGAGGTACGCGTGCGGATCGATGTTGCGACCCTTCTCGCGCACGCCGAAGTGCAGATGTGGGCCGGTGCTCTGACCGGTGCTGCCGACATCGGCGATGCACTCGCCGACATCGACGGTGTCGCCGACGCGCACGTGAAGTCGCGATGCGTGGGCATACTTGGTGACCACGCCGTCGGGGTGCGTGATCTCGACCATGTTGCCGTAGCCGGGATGACGCTCGGCGACGGTGACGACGCCCTTTTGCACGGCACGGATCTCGCGGCCTTCCGGCGCCGCGATGTCGAGCCCGCCGTGGAAGCGCTTCTCCTTGTGGATCGGATGCATGCGCCAGCCGTAGCCGCTGCTCTGGTGCCCACCGTCGACCGGCCACAGCCCGGGCTCGGGCGCGGCCGACTCGAAGCTCGTGCCGATGATCGCGCTGCGATCGATCGGTGTGGCCGGCCGCGCCGTGCCGTGCTTGCGCGGCAGCGGATGCGCATCGCCGATCGCTCCGACTTCTTCGGGGATCGCGGCGCGTGGCTGCCACGATCGTGGCTGGGTCGTCACCGCACCCGCGATCGCGCCACCGAGCTGACGCTCGAGCGACGTCGACAGCCCCAGCCCGCCGGCGCTCGCATCGACCAGCGCTTGGTCGAACATCTCCTGATACGTGCCGCTCGCGAACGCACCGCCACCGTCGTCGGGGCCGACGCTCGCAGTGGCGCGCATCGCCTTCACGAGCTCGGTGAGCAGCAAGCTCTCGAACTGCTTCGCGACCTGCTTCGCTTCGTCTTGCTTCGTGCTCGGCTTCGATCGCGCATCCGCGACGCCGGGCAACGAGAGCGCACGAAGCGGAGCGGTCATCACTGCACCTCGATCTCGGCGCGCAACGCCCCGGCCTTCTTCATGGCCAGGAGAATCGCGACGAGATCACGCGGACTGACCCCGAGCGCGTTGAGGCTCGACACCACGTCGCCGAGCGTCGGCGCCTGCTCGATCACTGCGATGTCGCTGCCGCCCTCGGTCACGCCGACTTCGCTGCGCGGCACCACCTTGGTGTCGCCCTTGCCGAACGGCGCGGTGGGCTGGCTGACCTCGGGGCGCTCGTCGACCTGCACGGTGAGCGCACCGTGGCTGATCGCGCACGCCATCACCTTCACGTCGGCGCCCATGACGATGGTGCCGGTCTTCTCGTTGATGACGACGCGCGCGTTCTGATCGGGCGTGACCTCGAGGTTCTCGATGGTCGCGATGAGGCGCACGAGATCCTTGCGGCGCGCCTTGGGGATCTCGACGACGACCGTGCCCGGATCGGGCGCGCTCGCGACCACCTCGCCGAGCCGAGCGTTGATCGCTTCGGTCACGCGCGCGGCGGTGGTGAAGTCGGGCTCGGTGAGCGCGACGACGATCGGCTTGTCGGCGGAGAGCTTGAAGCCGAGCTCCTTCGCGACCAGCGCTCCGTCGGGCACTTGACCGACCGTGGGATGGTTCTTGCTGACGCCGCTGCCGCTCTGACCACCGGCCGACCAGCCGCCGGTCATGAGCGGACCTTCGGCCCACGCATAGATGTCGCCGTTGCCACCCTTGAGCGCGGTGGGCAGGAGCGTGCCGCCGAACAGCGACTTCGCGTTCGAAGCCGACGACACCGTGACGTCGAGGCGACCGCCGATGCGCGCGAACGCGGGCAGGCGTCCGGTCACCATGACGACCGCGACGTTGCGCGCCTTGATCTGCTGCGGCGTGATGATGGTGCCGAAGCGCCGACCGAGCAGGTTCGCGACCATCTGCTGCGTCTGTGCGCTCTGCAGGTTGTCGCCGGTGCCCGCGAGGCCGACCACGAGACCGTAGCCCACCAGCGGGTTGCTGGCGACGCCGCGGATCGTGGCGAGGTCTTTCAAGCGATCGGCGCGCGCGTTGCCGGCGAAGCCGATCAAGACGACGGCGATCAGGAAGAGTCCGAGTCCACGCAACAGCTTCAGCGGATTGGTCATGCTGCGAATCTCAGAGCGGCCACACGTGGTCGAGGCCGCGATGCAAGAGGCCGGGGCGCTGCTTGTCGCTGACGACACCGCGGCCCGAGAAGTCGATGCGCGCATCCAGGATTCGCCCGGAGGGGATCGTGTTGCTCATGTCGATGTCGAAGGGCCGCACCACACCGGAGAGGTAGAGGTGGGTCTCTTCGGCGTTGATCTGGATCGTCTTGGTGCCTTCGATGAAGAGGTCGCCGTTGGGCAACACTTGCTTCACCTGACACGGGATCATCGCGGTCAAGTTGCCCTGGCGCTTCGTGCTGCCGTCGCCTTCGAACGACGACTCGAACATCGCCTTGACGATCGCCGAGGTGTCGACGTTGGGATGACGCTTCGCGAACTTCTCGAGCACGCCGATGAAGTTGTTGACGCCGCCCGAGACACTGCTCTTCTTGCTCGTCTTCGTGGTGGCATTGCCGACCGCGTCCGCCGATTCTTCGATGCGGACGAGCACGAGATCCCCGAGCCGACGGCTACGGGCATCCTCGAGCACGTTTGCGGTGGCTTCGCCCCACAGTAGTCCGTTCTCGCCCGCGCCCTCGCCAGCGTAGTTGCCGGGCTTGTACTCGCGGGTGGGAAACTTGTAGTTGCTGATCGGTCCGGCGCAGCCGGTCGCGATCGCGAGCGCAGCGAGGAGCGTGCGGCTCATCGGCCGACTCCGATCCCGCCGACGCGCACTTCACCGGGCCCGTGCACCTCGCCGAGCAGCGTGTTGCCGTCGTCGAGCTTGAGGCGAATGGTCTCGCCCTTCGCGCCGTCTTGCTGGGCGACCGCCTTCCGCGTGATGCGGAGGCCGGGCATCTTCGCGACCACCACGACGACGCTGCCGCGCGTGATGACCGGCAGATCCTCGGTGGCGCTCTTGCGCAGCGGTGCCGCGGCACGCTGGCGGGTCTTCATGCGCTTGCCGACCAGCTGGTCCGCGCGCATCGCTGCGCCTTCGGGCAGCGCATCGAGATCGACCTTCGCGAGCTTCACGTGCTCGTCGGTGATCGTGGTGCCGGGATCGACGTCGCCGGCGAGCACGGGCGTCTGCGCGTCGCCGGAGAGCTGAACGGTGGCGCGCAGCTGCGCCCAGCGGCGCGTGCCGACGCTGACGTCGACGGTCGCAACGGTGGAGCGACGCAGCTTGCCGAGCTTCACGTCGATGCGCGGGTCCCCGACCGGCACGACGACCTCGCGCAGGCCGAGCACCGACTCGATCTCGACGCCGACCGGCAGCTCGCCGAGCAGCTTCGCCTTCACTTCTTCCGCGAGCGTCTCGGCGTCGATCGTGGTCGACGCGCGCTTCACCGACTGCCGCGCGGGCAGGGCGGTGGCGAGCTCCGGATCCGCACCGGCGCGACGCAACGCGTCGGCCACGGCCGCGCGCGAGACCTGCGTCTTCGCGCCGGGCGCGGGCGCAGGTGCGACGTCGAGCCCGAAGAGCTCGCGGGGTGCGGTGGGCGAGAGATCGCCGAGCGTGATGCGCTCGCCTGCGACCTCGACCACGCGCGTGCTGGTGGCCTTGCTGTTGGCCGCGGCGGGGGCTGCGAGCAAGAAGCTCGCGAGCAGCGTGATGACGAAGGTGCGCATGGATTCCTCAGGTCGCGTTCGCGGCCGTCTGCAGCATCTCGTCGCTGGCTTGGATGACCTTGCTGTTGATGTCGTAGGCGCGCTGGCTGGAGATGAGGTTGATCATCTCTTCGACGACCTTCACGTTGCTCATCTCGAGCGTGCCCTGGCTGATCGTGCCGAGACCTTCGAGGCCGGGCGTGCCGATCACCGGGTCACCGCTCGCGGTGGTCTGCTGGTAGAAGTTGCGACCGATCGCGCGGAGGCCCGCAGCGTTGGGGAAGTTCGCGAGCTGGATCTGTCCGAGCTCCGTCGCCGCAGTCTCGCCCGGCACGGTCGCCGACACCGTACCGTCGCTGCCCACCGTCACCGCGGTGACACCGGGCGGCACCGCGATCGCGGGCTCGATCAGATAACCGTCGGTGGTGACGAGCTGACCCTGCGCATCGAGCTCGAGGTTGCCGGCGCGCGTGTACGCGAGCTGGCCACCGGGCAGCGTGACTTGGAAGAAGCCGTTGCCTTCGATCGCGAGGTCGAGCGGGTTGGCGGTCTGCATGAGATCGCCGGTGGAGAAGCTGCGATGCGTCGCGGCCGTGCGCACGCCCGTGCCGATCTGCAAGCCGGTGGGCGCAGGCATGCCCTGCGCGCTGGTCGTGCCGGGCGCACGCACCGTCTGGTAGAGCAGATCCTGGAAGTCCGCGCGCTGCTTCTTGAAGCCCGTCGTGTTGACGTTCGCGAGGTTGTTCGAGATGACATCGATGCGCTGTTGCTGCGCGTCCATGCCGGTGGCGGCGGTGTGCAGTGCACGGATCATTGCTTCGCGTCCTACTTGCTCGAGAGCAGCTTCTGATCGAGACGGCGGTACTCCGCCATCACCTTCTGGCTGCTCTGGAAGTCCTGGGTGAGCTGCACGAGCTCGACGAGCCCGCGCACGGGGTTGACGTTGCTCGACTCGAGCGCACCACCTGCGACGGTCGCGTTCTCGAGCGGGCGGATGTCAGCGACGCCAGTCGCTGCCGAAACCAACCTGAAGTGGGTGTTGCCCACCGGCTGCAGCTTTGACGTCTCGACGTCCACGACCGACAGCGTTGCGACGACCGTGCCATCTTGCGAGACGCTGCCGTCGCTGCCCACGCTGGGCTGTCCGCCATCGGAACGGAGCTGGATCGGGCCACCGTTCAGTCCCGGGCCGGACAGCACCGCGTTGCCCATCGTGTCGAGCAGCGTGCCGTCGCTGCCCAGGTGAAAGTTGCCGGCGCGCGTCAACAACGGCTGTCCGTCGGCACCGCGCACCGCGAACCAGCCCTTGCCGTCGATCGCGACGTCGAGCGGGTTGCCGGTCTGCATGATCGCACCGGCGCTGTCGTCGGTGTGCGTCGCGGTGGCGGCGACGAAGCCCTTCTCGATGGGGCGCTGATCGTTCGTCTGCACCAAGAAGGTCTCGAACTGCGCACGCTGCTGGCGGAAACCTGGCGTGTTCGCGTTCGCCACGTTGTTGGCGACGACGTCGAGTCGACGCTGCGCCGCGATGGCGCCGGACATGCCGATGTAGATGCCGTTGGCCATCGTGTCCTCAGCTGTGCTTCAGCAGGTGGCGCAGGCGACCGGTGGCTTCGCCCATGATC
>DASZPU010000317.1:0-6882 GCA_035550195.1 Nannocystaceae bacterium | reverse complement strand
CCGTACGCCGCGGTGCGCATGAAACTCCTCCGCACCGAGATCGCCGACATCGCCAGTGATGCGCTCGCGCGCGTGTCGACGTTCCTCGACAGCCATCACATCGCGGCGCAGGGCCCTGCGCTCATCCGCTACCTCGTCGTGGACTACGCCGATGGCGACGTCGAGGTCGACATCGGCTACCCGATCGGCACGCATGCGATCCCGGCCGACGAGCAGGTGCGGCTCGCGATGCTGCCCGCGGGCGTCTACGCGACGACGACGCACCGAGGCGACTACGGCGAGCTCGTGCACACCACCGCGAAGCTGCTCGACTCGGCGCAGCGCGAGGGCTTCGACTGGGCCGACGAAGACGATCACGGCGTGACCCGCTGGGGTGGTCGCGTCGAGCACTACCTCGCGGGCCCGCCGGTCGAGCGCGACGCCGCGAAGTGGCGCACCGAGATCGCGATCCTCACGCGCAACGCTCGCGCGAGCTGATCGCGAACGTCAACGCGGCAGCGCTTCGATCCACGCGCGCAGCACCGCGACGCCGGCCTCGTCGACGCGATGGCTCGCGAGCGGTGGCATCGCTCGCGCTTCGCGGGTGGACATGCGCGCGAGCACGGCGCTCGCCTCGGGTCGACCCGAGCTGATGCGGTGCTCATCCGGCAAGCCGAGCTTCTCGTCGGGCACGACGTCGACGAGCCCGGTCTTCGCGAGCGGCGTCTCGATGCGCATGTCCATCGAGCCCGGCGCGGGCCCGCCGGGGTGATGACAGATCGCGCAGTTCACATCGAGGTACGCACGCGCGCGCGCTTCGAGGCTCGCGCGCTCGTCGGCGAGCTTCGGATGCGCCGCGAGCTCGGCAGGCGGCGCGCGATCGAAGAGCTTGCGCGCCGTCCAGTCGGCGACGAGCGCAGCCGTCACTTGTCGCGTGCGCAACCCGAGGATCTCGCCGTAGCCCGGCGTGTGGCAGCGCAGACAGTCCGCGCCAGCGGGGTAGTACCACTGCGATCCATTCGCGAGCGTCTCGGTCTCGGGGCTCGCGAGCAATCGCGCGTCGGTCTGCGCGTCGTTCCAACGATAGGTGTAGCCCGACCAGCCCGGTCGCTCGTGGACCATCACGCGCGTCTCGAGTCGACGGCCGTCGATCTCGAAGTGCTTCACCAGCACGGTGCCGATCGGGAAGCGCCACGGACCGTCTTCGGCGAAACCGATCGTCGCGCCCGCGGGCAACACCATCCACCGCTGCTTCTGCGCACCGTCGGACCACAGCTCGACCGCGACGTCGTACGGCATCACGCCGGCCGCGGGCGTGAGCGCTGCGGTGTCGGTGAAGATGCCGGTCTGCGAGAGCATCGTCGGGAACGCGGGCGCCGACGCGCTCGCCTCCGCGGGCTCGAAGCGATAGATGCGACCCTTGTGCGAGACCGCGAACAGCTCGCCGTCGTTGTCCTCGCCGAACGACGACGGCTCGGGCACGCGCGCGATCAGCTCGTGCTTCTGCACGCGCTCGCCGTCGTGCCACAGCGCCCACACGTTGCCGCTGCCGTAGTCGCCGTAGACGTACGCGCCGCGCAGCGACGGCAGGTGCGTGCCGCGATACACGTAGCCGCCGGTGACGCTCTGACCTTCGCGGCGGCCGTATTCGATCACCGGTGCGATCGGTGCAGGTGACGGCACCGCACCTTCGCCGAAGCGCTCGGTGCCTTCGAAGAGTCGCCAGCCGTAGTTGCCGCCCTTCACGACGATGTCGATCTCTTCGAGCGCGTCTTGGCCGACGTCGCCGCACCACAGCGTGCCCTTGATGCGATCGAAGCTGCAGCGCCACGGGTTGCGCAGACCGAGCGCCCAGATCTCCGGACGCGCGCCCGCGACTTTCACGAACGGATTGTCGGGCGCGGGCACCAGCGTGCCGTCGGGCTCGCGACGATAGCGGTGGATCTTCGCGAGCGCTTGCCCGAGATCCTGACCCGCGCGCTCGGGATCACCGGCCGCACCGCCGTCGCCGACGCCGAGATAGAGGTGACGATCGGGACCGAACGCGATCCAACCACCGTTGTGGTTGCCGTAGGGCTGCTCGATGGTGAGCAGCTTGCGTTCGCTCGCCGGATCGGCGTGCTTGCGATCGGCATCGGCCACGAAGCGCGAGATCTGCACGCGCCGCGGACGCGACGCGGAGTAGTAGAGGTAGAAGCCGCCGGTCTTCGCGAAATCGGGCTCGAACGCGAGCCCGAGCAGACCCTCTTCGTTGTGCTCGGTGCGCACCCGATCCGCGATGTCGAGGAACACCTCGAAGCTCGCGACGTCGTCCTTCGCATCGAACACGAGGATGCGTCCGCTCTGCTCGAGCACGAACAGTCGTTCGCGATCGTCGGGCGCTGCACCCATCCACACCGGCCGATCGAAGTCGAGCTTGGGGAACGCCCGCACCGCGACGAGCGGCGTGAGCACCGGCGGATCGAGCGGGAAGGTGAGCCCAGTGGCGTCGACGCGCACCGGCGGCGCCGGATCGACGCGATACGTCGAGTCCTCGCGCGGCGACGCGGGCCCGCTGCGACACGCGGTCGCGAGCAGACCCACCAACATCAATCGATGCATGACCAGTTGGATTGGCACTGGCCGTCGGTCGTGCACACGCAGAGGCCGCTCGTCGGATCGCAGGTCGCGTTGCCGCAGAAGACGCCCTCTTGATCGCAGTGCTCGAGGCAAACGGACTCGCCTTCGTCGGTGGTGCCCAGGCAAAGATAGTGGCTTCCGATCGGAGCGCACGCGCCATCGTCGGCGCAGGGCACCACGCAGCTCGGTGTGCCGCGCACGACTCGGCACACGCCGTCGGGATTGATCGCGGCGCAGTCCTCGTCGCCTTCGCAGTGCGGCTTCACGCACAGGCCGTCTTTGCAGTCGACGTTGTACGGGTAGGGCCCCGGGCACGCCGTGCCGGGCAAGCAACACTCCGACGGCACCTCGCAGGTCTCGACGCACTGCAGGATCCCGTCGCCGACGACACCCGTGCTCGTGTCGGCCGCACCTTCGCTGGTGACCACGCCGGAGCTCGTGCTGCCCGTGCTCGTGCTGCTCGACGACGTGCCGCCGTCCGCGGGCGGGCTCTCGCTGCACGCGATCGCGCAGCAGAGCCACGCGAGCGCGCAACCGGACGAGTGAAGCGCATGGCGACTCACCCGTGCATCGTAACAAAGGCCGGAGCTCTGCTAACGTTCGGGCTGGGGAACCGTCTCGCGTGAACCGTGCGGGCATGCTCGCGGCTGCGACCGTCATCGCGACGGGTGGTGCGATCGCGGCCGTCGTCGCGTTGCGTCCGTGGGAAGGGCCCGCGCCCACCCCCGTGTCGGTGGGCAAGCGCGAGCCCGAGGCGAAGCGTGCGGCACCGAAGCCCAAGCCTCGGCCGAAGATCGAGCGCACCGATCGACCCGACTCGATCCGCATGCCCAACGGCGATCGTCTGCCGCGCGAGGTTCGACTGCCGCCGGGGCCCGGCAGCGACGTCGAGGTCGTGTTGCATCGTTGCGAGGGCGACGACGACTGCGACGAGCGCGAGCGCTGCTTCATGAACTGGTGCGTCGAAGGCGAGCGCAACTGCAGCAAGGACACCGACTGCGGCGAGCATGCCCGTTGTGAGCAGAGCACGTGCATGCCGGGAGCGCGCACGTGCGATCAACAGCGGCCGTGCACCGGTGAAGATCAGTTGTGCCTGTTCGGCGTGTGCGCGCAGTCGGCCGGCGAGTGCATCTTCGACGACGACTGCGGCAACACCCATCGCTGCGTGATGGGCCGCTGCATGGAGGGCGCGCGCGATTGCTTGCGCGACGCCGACTGCGGCGAAGGCCAGCGCTGCTTGTTCAACCGCTGCACCGAGGGCGAGCGCGAGTGCGACGTCGATCGCGATTGCGGCGGCGAGAAACGCTGCGAGTTCGGGCGCTGCATGGCCGGCCAGCGCCAGTGCGAAGGCGACGTCGACTGCGGCGAGGGCAAGCGCTGCGAGTTCGGCCGCTGCTTGCAGGGCGAGCGCAGCTGCACCATCGACGACGAGTGCCCCGAGGGCGCGCGCTGTCAGGTTGGCGTGTGCGTATCGGGCGAGCGCGAGTGTGTCGTCGATGCGGGCTGCCCCGACGGCAAGCGCTGCGAGATGGGCCGCTGCAAGAAGTGATTCACCGACGCGCGTACGCGTAGGCGACGGTCGATCCGATCACCAGCAGCGCGAGCACGGCGATCGCGATCCAGGCCTCGCGCGGCGCGGGCACGGCGAGCGTGTCCAGCAACACGCCGGGCACGTCGCGCGCATCGCCGCCGCCGAGATCGACGAGGGTCGCGAGCAGCTCGGGCGGCAGGCGATCGGTGCGACCACGCAGCGTCACCGTGCCACTCGGCTGCGCGCCACTCTTCACGCGCGCGACCACGATCGCACCTTCGAGCTGCACGCTCGGATCGCTGCTGCCGGTCATCGGCACGAGCACCGCTTCGGCGGGCTTCGACTGATCGGGGATGCCGCCGTCGGGCACGCCGTACTCCGCGAGCACGAAGCCGTCGCGCAACACGCCCGTCACCGCGACCCAACGCGGAGGGCTCGCGGGCATCGGCGTCTTCGCGAGCTCGAAGGTCGGCCATGCGTCTTGGCGCATCGTCGCGTCGACGAGCTCGCGCGCACGCGTGCCCGCGAGCGTCGCGACGGCGGCGAGCGCCATCGCGAACAGCCACACGCGCGTGCGGCCCGCGTGGGGGCGCGCAACGAATGCGCAGAGCACCGCGACCGCGACCGGCACCAGCACGAGCAGGCCGACGGGCGCGAGCACGACGGCGATCGCCGCGGGGATCGCAGCAGCCGCGATCGCACGGGTCAGGATCGCCGCGGACATGCGCAGAGCTTAGCGTGCTTGATCCTGCGCTGCGGTCGCGCGCACATGGGAAGCTGCAGGGCGATCGCCATGGTAGGCTCGCAGCCGGTGTCGAAGGCACGCGTCGCGGCGCTCTTGCTGCTCGCTGCGGCATGCGGAGGCACGCCGGATCCGACGCGTTGGATCGGCGCACGTGCTGCGGTCGTGCGGTGCGGCAGCGGTGGTCGCAATCCGCCGCCGCCGGTGATCGCCGGCGTGCCCGCGCCGCTGCCCCCCAGCGGACTGCTCGTGCGCGCGCTGGATCCGGTCGCGCTCGACGATCTCGGCTTCCAGCGCGACACCACCGTGTGCGCGATGCTCGAGGCGCCGACCGAAGCGGTGATCGAGGAATCCGCGCGCACGCTCGCCGAGCTCGTCGAGGTGCAGGACGAAGCCGCACGCGAGGCCTTGCGCGTCGGTGGTCGCTGCACCTGCGAGGTCGCGCGTGCGCTCGAGCTGCGCGAGCTGATCCCGACCTGTGTCGACGCCGCGACGATCGCCGGCTGCGATCCCACCCAGCGTGCAGACGCGATCGCTGCCGCGCTCGCACCCGTGCTCGCGGCGATCGATCGCACGACGTTGCCCTGGACGCACTGGCGATTGGTCGGGCCCACCGATCGCCCGGGCTGGATCGCCGATCACCTCGACACACTGCTCGCCCATCACGGCGGCGGATCCACCGCGTACGTGCGCGGCGTCGCGTTGCCGACGCGCGTCGATCCGCTCGTGCCGGTGTTGCTCGAGCTCGAAGGCGTGACGTTGGTGGTGCGGCAGGACGCCGGGCGTGCGCTCTTGATCGTGCGCGAGCTCGACGGGCAGCTCGTGCTCGATCACTTCGAGCAGCCCGCGGCGGCGATGCGACGCCTACCGCTCGTCGATCGCATCGAGCTCGCACAGGTCACTGCGATGGCGGCCGCGCTCGCGCCCCCCGACACCGCGCGCCCGTTGTTGTTGTCGCCGAAGCAGGGCACGACGATCGAGATCGACGCTGCGCTGCTCGCCGACATCGATCGCGCGACGATCGCCGCATCGGTGCTCGGTCGCGAGGCGTATGTCGTCGATGACGAGCGCTGGGAGCAACCACCCGCGTTGTTCGATCGCGTCGCGTGGCAGGCACCGTATGGTCAGGAGGGCCGTGTGCTCGTGGTCGAGCACGCGCTGTCGCTCGATGGCACCGCGTGGGCGCAGACGCTGGCCGACGCGCCGCTCATCGGCAACCTCGGTGCGCTCGGCCTCGCCGACAAGTCGCCGGTGTTCGAGCCCGCCGTCGACGACGTCGAGCTCACGCTCCGTGGCAGCACCACCGCGCGCTGGGGCTTGCACGGCGTGCAGCGCCTTCCATCGCTCGCCAACACACTCGAGATCCTCGCGCCCGGTTCGCTGCTCGGCGATCTCTCGCATTGGCGGCTCGAGTGGCCCGGCGCCGCGACTCCGACCGACGAGCCCGAGGTGTATTCGGGTCTGCGCGAGCAGCTGGGCAAGCGCGCGTACGCGATCGCGGCGAGCTTCGACACCGCACGCACGCGCCTGACGATCGAAGCGCGTCCGCGCTGAATCACCGGCTCGCAGCATCGCGGCGCGCGGTCTTGCACCCCCAGCTGCGCTGCGCTTGCGTCGCGTGGGCGGACCACCGATGATGACGAGAGTATGCGGCGGTTTGTCTTGGTGGTCCCGGTGTTGGGGCTGGCGTGCAGCCAGGGCGTCGGCGCGGGCGCAGCGACTGCCACTGCGACGCTCGGCACGTTCGGACAGACGAGCCCGATGACGATCGGTGGCAGCGAAGGCGACGCATCCGAGAGCGACGGCGAGACCGGCAGCGAAGGTGGCACCGATTCGATGAGCGCGTCGACGGCGGTCGACAGCACCGATCCGAGCGCGACCGACGACGGCAGCACCGGCGATCCCGATCCGAATTGTGGCAACGGCGTCGTCGAAGGCGTCGAGGAGTGCGATCAGGGCGGTGCCAACGCGGACACGGCCGCGTGCAAGAGCGATTGCACCGATCAGTTCT
>DASZPU010000316.1:0-8004 GCA_035550195.1 Nannocystaceae bacterium | reverse complement strand
AGCGGCGCCGCGTCGCACGGCTGCGTCTGCAACGCTTGCAGCGGCTGCCATGACAAGCCACTGCTCATCTCCGCGGTCTGGCAGCCGTAGCGCCACGTCGACTCGGGACCGCCGATGCCCACGTAGAAGGAATCGGGATCGTCGGAGCCGTAGGCACCCGGCGAGTAGTCCCACACGAGGCCCCAAAGCGAGTACTCGCCGGGGCACGCGAAGTCGATCGCGAACGTGATCGTGCCGGACTCCGCGACCGCGGATGCGGCGACGTCGGGATCCATGTTCGCGTCGGTGGGCACGAGCTGCATCGGCGCGCCGACGTCGGCGCCTTCGGACCACAACAGCGTGAGCACTTCGGCGGGACAGGTCGGCTCTTCGATGCCGCCGCTCTCGGATTCGACGGCCCCGCTCGTGCCGGCATCGTCGTCGTCGGCACCGGCATCCACCGCGCTGCCGTCGTCGGTCGCGGGATCGCTGCCGGCTTCACCGGCATCGCTCGCGTCGCTCGTCGCTGCGCCGCCGTCGTCGCTGCGATCGTCGGCGCTCGTGCGCGTGTCGCCGCCGACTTCGTTGCCGCCGTCGTCGGGTGCAGCATCGTCGTCGTCTGCAGCAGCGCCGTCGCTCGAGCTGTCTTCTGCGACGGAGCCGTGGTGCGGACCGTAGCCTTGCGAATCGAAAGCGCAGCCCGTCATCGCGAGCGCGACGACGACGAATTCGCAGAAGGCCGGCCGTTTCGACATGAGCCGCGGACCCTAACACGAGGTGCGCTCAGGTACGCAAGCCCCCTACCGCGAGCGTTTTCGTGGCGGAGGTCGAACGACGTTCCTTCGTGCGAGCGAGATCGCGCTCAGCGAGCATCGAGCGCGACGTAGCTTTGCCACGGCGGACAGCGAGCACGACTGCCCGCGCCAGGAAGAGCGCCGGACGGCGCGACCAAAAACTAGCTCGGGGTGAAGGTGATCGGGATGTCGACGACCGCTAGCCCGCCGCCGAGCGGTGCTGCGAGCTTCAGCTTGCGCATCGCTTTGCGTACGCACGACTCGAGCGTGGGATCACCGAGCGTGCTGGCCTTGGTGTCGACGTTGCGGATCGATCCGTCGACGTCGATCGTGAGGCGCACGGTGAGCTTGCCCGCGAGCGTGGGGTTCTTCGCGAGCGCGGCGGCGTGGCAGCGACGCAGCGCGGGCAGAGTCTTCTTCGTGAGCGCAGCGAGCTCGCTCTTGTCCACGCTGCCGTGGATGTCGGCGCTGCCGATCTTCGCGCTCGCGCGCGGCGTCGTGCCGGGTGTCGCGGGCGGCGTCGTCGGCACGACCTCTTCGATCGGTGGTGTTTCGGTCGGTGGTGCTGCGATCGTCGGTGGTGCTTCGATCGTCGGCGGTGCTTCGGTCGGCGGTGCTTCGGTCGGCGGTGCTTCGATCGTCGGTGGCGCTTCGACTTCGTGCGACGCTTCGAGCTCGCGTAGGCCCGACTTCGCGAAGCACAACGTCGCGGCCTCGGGCGCGCCTTCGCGGACCGCGAGCGCGAAGCACTTGCGATCGTCGCGCTCGGTCGCGACGCCGGGCAGCTCGCGACGCGCGACCACCAATCCGGCCGCGCGCCCGTCCGGCCACGTGATCGCAGTGCCTTCGGCCACCTCGTGACGCGGCCCGCGGCCCTCGGTGATCGCGATCGACGCGAGCGTCGCGGCCACGGTCGGCGCTTGCACACCGGGCACCGCGATCCACAGCGACGCACAGCGACCGCGCACCTCGTGATGCGTCTGTGCATCGCTGCGCTTCGCGAACACGGCCGGATCGCCGGCGATCGTCGCGAAGCGCTGCGCATCCGCCTCGACACGGCTCGCGGCTTCACCGGCGAGATCGCTGCGCGGCACTCGACCGAGCGCGCCCGTGATCACGCGCGGCGCCGTGGGATCGTAGCGATCGCCGAGCACGTCGTCGGGGATCGGCGCGCGCACGCGCCAGCCCGCGGCATCGATCACCCGCTCGTCGCTCTGACCGCTCACGACCGCGCCCGCATCGAGCTCGACGCTGCTGCCGTCGTCGAAGCGATGCACGCTCGTCTTCGTGGTGACCTGCGCGAGCTCGTCGCGCGCGACGAACAGCGACATCCGCAGGCCTCGCCATCCGCTGGGCTCGTCGGTGCAGTGCGCCCAGCGCTCGCCGCTCGGCAGCGACTCGAGCGCGATGCGATCGCCGCTCTGTCCGACGATCGCCATCGCGATGCCGCCACTGCCGGGCGTCGCCACCGGCAACGTGATCACCGGCGTCGTCGCATCCGCAGTCGCGAAGATCTGCGCGCCGCCCTTCACGACGACATAGCCGCCGGGCCGCGCGGCACGGGGCGGCGCGGCGCTCGGGTCGGGCTGCGCGTGCGTTCCGGATCCGACGTCGGCGATCAGGGGTGTCGGCTCGGGCACCGGAGTTTCAGCGCCGCGATCGCACGCGAGAATGCACGCTGCGAAGAGCGCCAGTCCGCGTGCGTTCGGCATCATGGAAATGCTAGCGCGCGGGGTAGCGCGCGGTGATGGAGCGATCGAAATCGCTTGCGCGGCCACGCGGGGGCGGTCGAGACTGCTCGTCGCCACCGCCCCCGTGACGGATCTACGCGAGCGACCTCGGATCCACGTCGGCACCGCCGGCGAGGACGACGTGCCCGACGAAGGGCGGGTCAGCGCGCGCGAGCGGTTGAGGGCGCGCGACGACCACCCCGCGCCGGACGACGACGACGACGACGTGCCCGACGCACGCGACGACGACGACGAGCCCGACGCACGCGACGACGACGAGCTCGAAGAGATCGCGCGCGAAGAAGACGCCGAGGATGAAGCACCGCCCACGGCCGCGCCGCGGCCCGCGAAAAGTGGTGGTGGCGCGCGCACGGCTGCGCTGCTCTTGCTCGGCGCCGGCGCGTTGTGGGCCGCGGTGATGGTCTTGCGCTGCCGGCCCGAGGTGCCGCCGGCCGCGTTGCCCGAGCCGATCGCCGATGCTTCGCCCGAGCCCGCCGATGCGGCGCCGCGCATCGACGACGAAGCCGTGCCCGAGCCCGCCGGCACACGACCGCAGCAACCCGATGCGGAGCCCAGCGACGCTGCGCCCGACGAAGCAGTCGACGACAGCGTACCCACGCCGCGCGACGACTGGCCCGAAGGCCTCGATGTGCCCGACACGATCCGCTACACGATTCGTCGTGGTGGCTCGCTCGAGAACGTCGCGAACCTCTTCAAGATCTATCACCACGAGATCCTCGAGATGAATCCCGGCGTCGGGCTCGAGCAGCGGCTCGCACCCGACACGCGCATCGTCGTCTATCGCCGCGATCCCGCGGTCGCGAGCGAGTCGATCGGCTTTCCCAGCGGTGGCTCGCTCGCCGGCGCGGTGCCGATGGTCGAGGGCAAGGGTCGGCGCATCCTCGCGATTCCCTGGAAGACGTGGGGCACCGCCAGCACCATCGCGTTGCTCGATCGCGTGCTCGATCGCTGGGCCGCGCGCGGCGACGTGCAGCCGATCCTGGTCGGCAACATCTCCAATCGCACCGGCGGCAAGCTCGAGCCCCACAGCACGCACCAGTCCGGCCGCGACGTCGATCTCGGCTATCCGCAGAAGCTCGCCGCAGGTGCCGAGCTCAACTGGCAGGAGATGAACGATCGCAACCTCGACGCGGCCGAGACGTGGGAGCTCTTGAAGATGCTGGTCGACACGCGCGCGGTCGAAGAGATCTACATCGACCGCACGCTGCAGAAGTTGCTGTACGACTACGCGGTCGAGTCGGGCGTCGTGAAGAAGTCCGCGCTCGCGCGGTGGATGGAGTACCCGCGCCCCACGGGTCAATCCGGCACGGTCATCAAGCACGTGCCCGGACACACGGACCATCTGCACGTGCGCTTCACGTGCGGCAAGGGTCAGACGCGCTGCAAGTCGCGGTAGTCTTTCGCGCATGGCCGACGAGCCCGACGAGGCGTTGGTTCCGCCCGCGAGCGAGCGCGAGGCGATCCTCGGGGTGTTGCGCGACTTGATCGCGAAGCGCGGCTACGAGCACTTCGTCCTCGCGCCGCTGGTCGAGCCCGATGCGCGCCACTTCCCCGATCGCTGGGTCGGCGGCGAGCCCAGCGTCGTGCGCGTGATCCGTCGGCTCGCGATCTATGCCGATCTCGAGCAGCTGAAGGTGAAGGTGATGATCGAGCAGGACGGCGGGCTCGGTGCGATGACGCCGGCCGGCGTCGGCGCGCCCGCATGGTTCGGCAAGCTGGACGGCGACGTCGCGGTGATCGCCGTGCGCGAGTCGAGCCTGCGCGAGCCACTCGTGCTCGTGCCCGCGCTCGCGCGCGCGGTCGCGGCGGCCTTCCGCGCACACCATCGCATCGCGGTGGGCGACCCCACGCGCGAAGAATCGCTCGTCGACCTCACCTCGATCTACCTCGGCTTCGGCTTGCTCACCGTGCCCGCGGCGTTGCGCCGCTACGCCGACAAGAGCGGTGCACGTCCGCGTGCGATGGTCAGTCGCCTCGGCGTCACCGATCAACGCTCGCTCGCGTTCGCGCTCGCGACGGTGGTCGAAGCGCGCGAGCTCGGCGATGCGCAGCGCGATGCGATCGCGCAGTGCATCGGCGACACCCCGTCCGCGTTCGTCGACGCGTCGTGCGAGCTCCTCGCGGACCTGCAGCCCGGCCTCGCCGAGCGACTCGCGATCCCGGCACGCGAGCGCTGGGCCGACGCGCCGACCTTGTCGCTGCTCGCCGGCCCGCTCGAGGACGACGGCCCCGCGGTGTCGCAGGAGATGCGGCGCGACGAGGATCGCGGCGTGCTCGGCATGAACAAGGACAAGCCGGTCTTCCGCGTCGAACGCAGCAAGTCGGTGCGGCTGGCGAAGACGTTCGGCTTGCCGGTGCTCTTGCTCGGCATGCTCGCCGGTCGCATGGCCCACAGCGGCTTCGAATTCGAGATGTGGAAGGTGATGGCGATCGCCGCCGCGCTCGCGCTGGTCGGCCTCGCGGTCGGCCGTCTGATTCCCGATGCGCGCTGCTCGGAGCCGAAGTGCGGCGAGCCGCTGAAGCCCGACACCACCGTGTGCCCGCGCTGCGGCGGCACGGTGGCCGGCGTCATCCATCATCCGAAAGAGCGCCTCGGCGCCGAAGAAGCGCTCGCGCGCAAGCAAGACGGTTAGCGCCTGCGCTCGACCACCTCGCGCGTGCAGCGGGCCGACAGCTCGCGCAGCCACGCGTGCGCCGGATCGGCGTTGGTGCGCTCGTGCCAGGTCATCACCGTGCGGACCGGTGGCAGCTCGATCGGCGGCTCCACGATGCGCAGCGGCAGCACGTCGGCTGCGTGCACGAGCAGCGAGCGCGGTGCGGTGACCACGAGCTCCGAGCTCGCGACGATGAAGGGCGCGCCGAGGAAGTGCGGTATCCGCAGGCTCACGTGGCGAGTCTTGCCCGCGCGCTCGAGCGCGACGTCGATCGGCGACGCCGACGTGCTGCCGGTCGGATTGATGACGAGGTGATGCAGCGACAGGTACGTCCCGAGATCGAGCTTTCGTTTCACGCGCGGATGGTTGAGCCGCACCGCGCACATCCACACGTCGCTCGACACGCGCCGCTGCACGAGCCCGCTGCGCTCGGGCATCGACGGGCCCATGATGAGATCGACGTCGCCGCGATCGAGCGCATCCATCAACCCGGGGAACGGCTCGCGCATCATCGTCGACACGTTGGGTGCGTGCTTCGAGATGTACTCGTAGACCCGCGGCAGGATCGCGATCTCCGAGAAGTCGCTGCTCACCACGGTGAACGTGCGGCGGCTCGTCGCGGGATCGAAGCTCTCCGCAGTGTGCAGCGCCGCACGGATCTCCTCGAGCCCACGGCGCAGCGACTGCCCGAGCCGACGCGCGCGCTCGGTCTCCACCAAACCCGCGCCGCCGGGCACGAGCACCGGATCGTCGAGTAGCTCCCGCAGCTTCTTCAGCTTGTGGCTCATCGCACTCTGCGTGAGCCCCAGCCGCGCCGCCGCCCGCGTCACGTTGCGCTCCTCGAGCAGAACATCGAGTGCGAGCAGCAGATTGAGGTCCAAGGGCGGGGTATTCACCGCATTCATGGCATCCATGAAACGCATGAGTTGGACGAATGGCAAGCCCGAACGCAGGCTGGGGACGTGCGCTGGTCGATCCATCTCCTCGTGTGGACGTCGCTCGCCGCCTGTGGCGCGTCGCCGTCTGCTCCCACCACCGTCGCAGCGCCGCCGATCGCAGGCTCGCCACTCGTCGGTGTCACGCCCGTCGCCGATGCCGATCGCGAGTTCGAAGGCATCGTGCGCGAGCGTCTGCCTGCGGGCAGCTATCTCTACCTCGCAGTCGAGCAGGACGATCGCCTGCGCTGGATCGCGACCACCGGATCGGACGCCGAGCTCGGCACGCGCGTGCGCGTGCAGAGCATGGGCGTGCGCCACGACTTCCACTCCCGTCGACTCGACCGGAGCTTCGACGAGCTCGTCTTCGGCGTGGTCTCCCCCGCCGCGAACCCCGAAAGGACCAACACATGATCCGTGCCCCTCACCTGCTCTGCTTCGTCGCGCTCACCACCGCCTGCCCTGCGTCCGACGACGACGATCCCGTCGCCGACGATGCCGGCGATTCTTCGAGCGCCGCCGGCGATTCTTCGAGCGCCGCCGACGAGTCTTCGTCGAGCGGAGGCAGCCCCGACATCGACGCGCTGTTCGAGTGCGAAGACATGATCATGGATGCGCGTCCACTCGCGGGCCCCGGCTACGATCCTGCGATGGGCTTGATGGAGCCGCTGCAGGACACGTACATCGTCAGCACCACGCAGATCCTTCCGAAGCCCGAAGAGCAGGCGCGCTTCTTCGAGCTCGTCGGGGAAGTGACGATGGACCTCGATCAGCGCGACGGAATGATCGCGTACGCACTGGGGTTCGAGCCCAACTGTGGCTTCGCGCGCACGATCACCGTGTGGCGCGACGCGGCGGCGATGGTCGCGTTCGCATCGGGCGACGTGCACACGAACGCAGCGAGCCAGGCGTTCGATGTCGGTGTCGCCGGCCGCGTCACGCACTTCGCCGTGTCGGCGGACGAAATGCCGGTGACGTGGGACGTTGCGGCGGCGCACCTCGCCGAGATCGCGCCGTATTGAGCCGAGTCGGGCGCGAGATCGAATCCAGGTGTCGTGCGTTCGAGCGGGGTTGCGACCTCCGAGCATTGCCATCGCGGACCGCCCTCGGCTTGCGCCGTAGCGGCCCCGCTGGAATACTGACGAGGTCGCGAACGGATCCGTGGTGAACACCGGCACGCCTCCCACGATCACGCTGGCGATCGAGCACCCTGCACGACCGAAGAAGATGCGCACGATCACCGCCGCGCGGGCGTTGATCGGGCGCGAGACCGGCGACCTCGTGCTCGAGGATCCCGAGACCTCGGCGGTGCACGCGGAGATCGATTGCACCCAGGGTCACGTCATCGTGCGCGACCTCGGCAGCAGCAACGGCACGTGGCGCGGTGCCGAGCGCTTGCCGCAGTTCGCGTTGCATGCGGGTCAGAGCTTCCGCTGCGGCGCGACCACGATCACGCTCGTGTCCATCGAAGGTGCGCCGTCCGTCACCGCGGGCCGCACCATCGTGTCGGCGAGTCGCGAAGCACCGCAGCGCTCCGGACCCACCGCGCCGTGGGCACCACCGAGCGCTGCGCCTCCACGTGCTGCGCCCGCGCCGAGCCCCAACGACAGCCGCGAGGTCACCATCGTCGCGCGTCCACCCGACGACGACGACGAGCTCGAGTCGCTGCGATCGACCGCGAATCTTCCGACCTACGATCCCGGCGGAGAGCGCGAGGTCACCGAGGTGCGCGCGCACCCGACGACCGGCATCCCCACGGACGACGACGATGACGACGGAGCCGAGCCCGCGGGTGCGACGCTGCGCGCACCGACGCTCGCGCGCGAGTCGTCCGGCGGGCGCGATCGCGACACGCTCTTTCCGGCGACCGACGAGTTTCGCCCGCCGGTCG
>DASZPU010000315.1:0-15670 GCA_035550195.1 Nannocystaceae bacterium | reverse complement strand
CGCGAGCTCGATTGCTCGGCCCGCTTGCGCCCCGCCTTGCCCACGACGCTCACACCTGGAAGATGCGCATCGGCACGGCGATGCCGGCCTCCGCGAGCTTGCGGATGAAGCTCGGCACCGTGCCGGTGGCCTTGAACTCGGTGACGTCGCCCTCGCCGCGCTGGGCCCGGAAGATCGGCATGTGCACGAGCTCGCCGCCGTCCTTCACGCGCGGCTCGATGATCTCGATGACCTGCATCGGCTCGCCCGACACACCGACCGACAAGCGCACCAGCAGATCGACGGAGCGTGCGAGCGAGGTCATGAGCGCCGAGATCGCACCGGACGCGACCGTCGACAGGCCCGCCATGCGCCACAGGCCGTGCGCGGAGTCGATGCCCCACAGCGAGACGATCGCACCGCGCGTCGCACCCGCGAACGCATCCATCACGGTGGCCGCGTCTTCGTGGCGACAGCGCTGCGACACCAGCAGATCGATGCCGCCGCGCAAGAGCACGCCGAGCGCATCGGAGAGCGCGATGGTGTCGGAGACGTCGGCGATGCGGCGCACCTGCACCCAACCGGGTCGCGCAGCCCCGAGCGCACCGGTGTCGGAGATGCACGCGACGCGCAGCTCCTCGGGGATCTCGCCCGCGACCGCGTTCATGAAGCGATCGAGGTTGGCCGCACCGGACGCGACGATGAGGATGCGTCGACAACCGCGGATCGCCGCCTGCAACAGCTCGCACATCTCCGAGCTGAGCACGTGCTCGTCGACCAACGCGTTGAGCGTATTCGCATCGGTGCGGTTGCGGCGAAAGTGCACGATGGCCTGCTTCACCTGCGTGGGCGGAAGCAGTGCGTACATCGTGAAGCCGTCGTCGACCTTGCCCTCGAGGATCTGCGCGCCTTCGCTGAGGAAGCCCCACTTGCGCGCGAGCCGTTGCACCGCGAGCGTGAGCGCCCGATCGCCGCTGAAGCGCTTGTCGCAGATCTCCACGGACTGCGCGCCACCGCCGTCGCGCACGACCCGGATCGGCGCGTTGCCGACCACCTGGATCTCCTGGATCTGCGGATCCTTCATCAGCTCACCGAGCGGCCCGCACTCGAGCAGCTCGCGCACGATGACGCTGCGCAGCGCCGCGATGTCGATGCCTTCTTCGATCTCGGCGCTCTCGCGCATCTGCCCGAGCAGGCCGTCGACCAAGATGCCGGCCTCTTCGCGCTCGCGCTCGCCGATGTCGCCGCCGCCGATCGGATCGAGGCTGTGGAGGTTGACCAGCACCGCCTGCAACACGCGGTTGCTGATCCGATCGAGGTAGCTGCTCTGCACGCCCGGCCCGGGCATGCGTCGCGCCGAGGTGAAGAGCCCGCTGTCGTCGCCGCCGTCGCGCACCAGCTTCGCGATGTGCGGCGGCAACGGATCGTCGCCCGCGACGTCGGGCGGCAGCGCGATCACGCGGCTCTGCGGCTTGCCGTCGTTGCCGGTGACGATGACCTCGGCGCGCTCGAGCGGTGCGATCGAGTCGTCGTCGCCCTCGAGCATGAGGATGTAGTCGCCGACGTAGATGCGATCGGAGCGGCGAACGTCGCGGGGCTCCGCGACCTTGCGCCCGTTCACGTAGGTGCCGTTGGTGCTGCCGAGATCGACGACCTCGACGGCGCCCGAGTGCCGGCGGAAGCGGAGGTGGTGCTTGCTGACGTTGACCCGGTCGAGCACGAGGTCGTTGTCTTCTTCGCGGCCCACCGCGAAGTGGTCGCCCTCGAAGTTGAAGCGTTGGGTGCGACCACCCTTTTCGTGCACGACGACGCGCAGCACGGGAGATCGCTTACCGCGGGCGGCCGCTCACGGGCAAGGCCGGCTTCAACTCGGCCCGCGCGGCCCCCTCGACCGCGGGACTAGAACTCGTCGAGGTCGTCCAGGGCGTCGTCGAGCCGGGCGCGCTCCGCTTTGCTCGGGCCGCCCGCGGCCGGGGCCGCGGCAACCGGCGCGGTCGCGCTCGCGGTCACGCGCGCGGGCGAGGGCCGCAGCCAGCGACGGCCGACCCACGCGAGCACGATGAGCCCACAGATCCCGGCCACGGTCGCACCCCACAGCACGATCGGCTGCGGTGCATACCCGACGATCTGCGGCCCGAAGCGCTCGACCAACGACTGCTCGATCTGCTCGCGGGATTTCCCGGACTGCGCCTGCACGAGGATCTGGTCCTCGAGCTTGCGCGCCTGCTCCGACGGACAGCTCGCGATCGTGCGCCCCGGACAGTAGGGCGACATCAGCTCGTTGCTGAGCTCCGAGAGGATCCGCTCGGGCTCACCTGACGCGGGCTCGAACATCCCCTTAGATCGGCCCCTTCTTCTTGGCGGCCTTGCCCTTCTTGGCCTTGCCGGTGCGATCCGGCGGCGTCCAGGCCTTCTCGCAGACCTTGGCGTGGCGCTCGACGTCCTTGGGGTCGTCCTTGTTGTAGCCGGTGAACTCGAGCCCGAGGTTCTTGGCGTACTTGCGCATCTTCTGGTCGACGATCGTCCAGTGCGCCTCGACCTTCTCGAGCTCGGTCTTGTCGCCCTCGTTGAAGGCCTGGGGGTAGTTGTTCATCACCGCCTCGTGGCCCTCGAGGATGTTGCCGATGAACTTCGACTTCTCGAGGATGCGCGGCTCCTCGGCGAAGAGGCGCTTCTGCCAGCCGTCGAGGTGGGTGACGTACATGCGCTTGAACTGGAACCACTGCTCTTCTTGGGGGCTGCCGGGCTCGGCCCCGAAGGCCTTCTGCCCCTCTTCCACCACCTTCTCGCGGAAGCAGGAGAGCTCCTCCCAGTACCCGAGCATGCGCACGCCGTTGGCCTTGTCCCACTTGTAGAGGTGCTTCTCGCCCTCGGGGTCCTTGCGGTTCCACGCCGCGAACTCGGCATCGGTCGGCGGCTTGAGATCTTCGGGGCGCGGCTTCGGGTTCGGCTTGTAGTCGGGCGGTGCGTCGGGTGCCTTGCTGGCCAACGCCTCGGCCACCGACGGCTGGTCGGCCTTGCTCTGATCGCACCCGGAACCGAGCGCGAAGGCGACGAAGAGGCCCATCAGACGGGCCGGAAACACGCTCGGATGGAGAGCTGTGGACGACATCGAGAAACGACCTCCGCGCACCGAAACGTAGGGGGCCGCTGGGGCGCCCATCGTCGGCGAGACACTCTATCGAGGGCCGCGCCCGGCTGTCCAGTCGCGCCCAGCACCCTGGCGCTCGGCAAGCGCCGTGCGTGGCCGAGACGATCGGCGTTGGCGCCGGAACACGGTCGGCGGGCACTTCGGCGGCGGATCTTCGCGCGTCGACACGTCGCGGGCGTGGGCGATCCCCTGCTCGCGATCCGAGCACGCGAGGGGACGAAGCGACGCGACGCGATGCCGACCTCGCGTGCACCACTCGGACCCGAGGGTCGGCACACCGCGACCTCGTGTCGGACGACGCGAGCTTCGATCGATCTTCGTCGCGTGATCGCTTGTCGCTTCGCAAAGAGCCGTGGCAGCATCTGCACCGAACTGGAGCATCTCGCCCAGGAGCTGGAACCGACCCATGGCAACCACTTCCAATCGAAGTCCGAAGACCTCCACGCCAGCCACGACGCCGGCTGCTCCCGCGAAGGGAAAGAAGGCGAGCAAGAAGGCCGCGAGCTCCGACGCATCGAGCGCGAGCGCTGCACCTGCTCCCGCGAAGAAGGCCGCGAAGAAGAAGGCCGCGAAGGCAGCTGCACCTGCGGCAGCGAAGCCCGCTGCGAAGGGTGCGAAGGCAGCAGCTGAGAAGCCCGCGAAGAAGAGCGCGAAGAAGGGCGGCAAGAAAGCCGCGAAGGCTGCGCCCGCTGCTGCACCTGCCGCTGCGGAGAAGAGCGCGAAGAAGGGCGCGAAGAAGGGCGGCAAGAAGGCCGCGAAGGCTGCACCCGCGGCTGCACCTGCCGCTGCGGAGAAGAGCGCGAAGAAGGGCGCGAAGAAGGGCGGCAAGAAGGCCGCGAAGGCTGCACCCGCTGCTGCACCTGCGGCGGAGAAGAGCGCGAAGAAGAAGGCGGCGAAGAAGCCCGCCGCGAAGAAGGCCGCCGCACCGAGCATCGCCGACACGTACGGCGGTGGTGCAGCGAAGCCGGCGAAGAAGGCGGCGAAGAAGCCCGCCGCGAAGAAGGCCGCGAAGGGTGATCGTGCATCGCGTGCGAGCGCGGTGGGTGACGCTGCGAAGGCGTACACCGATGCGCCGTACGTCGAAGGCGGCGGAGCAAAGGTCGCGCGCGCGACGAAGCCGAAGGCCTCGAAGCCCGCGAAGGAACTCGCGTCGGCCGTCGGTGCGTACACCGGTGGCGACGACGATGACGACGACGACGGTGGCGACGACGACTTCGGCGGCGACGACGACGACGACGGTTTAGCCGAGCCGTCGTCACCGCGGGCCTCGACGCGCACGCGCGCGAAGCAGGCAGCGAGCTCGTCGCGTGCAGCGACGTCGAGCCACGACGGGGCCGCGAAGCGGGCCGCGTTGAAGGTCGGCGATCGTGCGCCCGCGTTCGCGCTCGCCGGTGACGACGGCGACACTTGGTCGCTCGCGCGCCTGAAGGGCGAGCGCTTCGTGCTGTACTTCTATCCGCGTGACGACACGCCGGGGTGCACGCGCGAAGCGTGCGACTTCCGTGATCGTCACGCGAGCTTCGCAGCTGCGGGCGTGCGCGTGCTCGGTGTGTCGAGCGACTCGCTCGCGAGCCACGGCAAGTTCCGCGGCAAGTACTCGCTGCCGTTCACGCTGCTGTCCGATCCGGATCGCACCGTGGCGCAGGCGTTCGGTGTGGTCGGCGCGAAGTCGATGTACGGACGCAAGACCATCGGAGTCATCCGCAGCACCTTCGTCGTCGGCCCCGACGCACGCATCGAGCACGTGGTGTCGCCGGTGAAGGTCGACGGCCACGCCGACGCGATCCTGCAGGCCGTGCACGCCTGAGATCGCCCCCGGCGAGCGGCACGCCGCGGCCGCGCGAACCCGCAGTGTTCCTCGGGTTCGCGCCGCGGCCGCGCGCTCGGCGGTTCCGCACGGGCCCACCCGAGACGGCTCCGCTATGCTGCCCACCGTGCCTCGGCACTCTTCGAGCCTGTCGCTTCCGCGCATGGACGACCGTGCGCCGAGACGGCTGCGATTGCGCGCCGACGATCAGCTCGCGGCGATGCTCGCCCTTGGCCACGACGACGAAGCCGCGCGGCTCGAGGCCCCGTCGCGCGAGACGGTGGGCATCGGCGATCGCGTGCGCATCGAGATCGGCTTCGGTGCGCTGGTCGACGAGGTCGAGCTCGAAGGCACGGTGGTCGAGGTGCGCGCGCGCGATCACGGGCTCGCGCCGATCGTCGTCATCGCGATCGATCGCCGTCACGCCGCGCAGGTCGCCTACGTGCAGGGTGTCGTACGCGGCGAGCGGCGAGCGTCGGCGCGCGCGCATCGACGCATCGCCGTGGACGTGATGGTGCACTGGCGCTGCGGCGAGCTCTTGCAGAGCACGCGTGCACGCGATCTCAGCCGCGGCGGTGCATTCATCCTGAGCCACCTGCAGCCGCGCGTCGGCGCGAGCGTGATCGTCGAGCTCGAGGGCACCAAGTCGACCCCGATCCTGCGCATCGCCGCGGTGGTCTCGTGGATCCAGCGGCACGGACCCGACGTCGGCTTCGGCGTGCGCTTCCTGGTGCGCTCGCGCGGCGAGGCCGAGCGACTGCAGCAGCTCGTGCGCGTGCACGAGCGCGGCACCGACGAAGCCCAAGCGCGCTGATCGTCCGCCTGCGCCCGAGCCCGCCGTGGCTTTGCCACGGCGGACAGCGAGCACGACTGCCCGCACCAGGAAGAGCGCCGGACGGCGCGACCAAAACTACAATTGCACGCCGACCAGGATGCCGCGGTTCGTGATGGCGTAGAGCCGCCGCGACTTCGCGTCGTACACCGGCGTGCTCGACATGCCGCTGCCGGTGAACATGCGGCCGAGCACTTCGCCGGTCGCGGGCTCGAGCGCGAGCATGCCGTGATCGGAGTGCGTCACCACCATCGTGTCGCCCGCGAGGATCGGCGCGGACACGGTGCCGGGATCGAGCTGCGTACGCCACAGCGAGCGACCTTCGCGATCGAGCGCGAACACGCCTTCGAGCGACGACGCGATCCACAGCGCGCCGCCGGGCCCCTCGGTGATCGTGCCGCCGCCTTCGAGCGGGAAGCGCCACAACTTCGCGCCGTCTTCGAGCGCGAGCGCGTGCACGCCGGTCGATTGTCCGACGACGTACACGCGACCGCGCTCGACATCGGGCAACGGCGTCGAGTCGCAGTCGACGAAGTTCAGATCGTCGGTGGCCGCGACCGACACCAGCCACAGCGCCTCGCCCGAGCCGGCCGACAGCGCCGCGACCTTGCCGTTGTCGAAGCAGGTGTAGATGGTGCCGGGATCGCCGGCAGTGGGATCGACCGCGGGCACGAACGCGAGCCCGGCGTGGCCGAGCACCGTGAAGTCGGTCTGCAGCTCTTGCTCGTACTGCCAACGCCACGCGCCGCCGCGAGCATCCAGCGCGTAGATCTGATCGCGCGAGTTCACGAAGTACACGACGCCTTCGGCGACGAGCGCAGGATTGCGGATGCGTCCGTCGGTCTGGTAGCTCCAGCGTTCCTTCTGCGTCGCCGGATCGAGCGAGAAGATCGCACCGTTGTCGGTGCCGACCAGCAGGTGCTCGACCTCGTCGACGACCGCGAGCACCGGCGTGCTCGACACCGGCCCACCCATCGGCAGCTCCCACACGACGTCGCCGGTCTGCTGCGCGAGCGCGAGCAACGTGCCTTCGCGACTGCCGACGTAGACGAGCCCGCGCGTGTGATCCACGGCGACGCTGCCGAACTCGTCGGGGCGCAGGATGAAGTTGTCCGGCACGGTGACCGGACGCATGAGCGCGATGGTGCCGAAGCGACGCGCACCGTCGTCGCCCTCGGCGTAGATCGGTGGCGGCTCCGTGCCGTTGGCGCAGGCTGCCGCGAGCAGGATCGCAGCGCAGCGCGTGCGCATCACGGCGGGACCATGCCCGCGAGCGGATTGCCGGCCATCGGCTCGGGCGGCACCGCGGACGGATCGAGCTTGCCGAGGTGCTCGCGCACTTCGTTGCGCGCGATCGATCGCTCGGTGAGCGGATACTCGGCCGCGTACTGCTTGTAGAGCGCGAGCGCTTCGTCGGTGCGACCGAGCTGCTCGAGCATGCGGGCCTGCTGCCACAGCGCTTGATCGCGGTAGAAATCGCCTGCGTTGCCCGCGAGCTTCACGAGCTCGGCGAGCGCACCGTCGGTGTCGCCCGCGGCTTCGAGCGCGAGCGCAAGCCCTTCGCGGGCGAGGAACGCGAGCTGGTGACCGTCGCCGGCCTTCGCGAGGAAGTCGCGGTAGGTCGCTTGCGCGCTCGCGAAGTCGCCCTGCTCTTGCTGGGTCGACGCGCGGATGAGCAGCGCGAGCGTGCGCGCCTTGCCGTCGTCCTTCTCGGCCTCGGCGAGCGCGTCTTCCACGTTCTTCGCGAGCTCGTCCTCGTCGCGGGCCGAAGGAATGCGGGGCGGATGCTTGGCCGCTTGCGCGACCGCCTGCGGATCGACGCGACCGCGTGCACGCCATGCCGCTGCGACCGCGAGCGTGCGCGACGCGACGGCGGTGTTCTCCGCGCTGTGCTTGCGCCACCAGATGCCGCCGCCGATGCCGGCCGCGAGCATGGCGATGATGCCGATGACCAGCGGACCGCGACGCACCGCAGTGCGCCCGGCGTCTCGGACGCCCTGCTGGAACGCGTCGGGCTCGGCCCCGGCCGCGGGCTGCGACCGCTTCACGCGCGCACGGTTCCACTTCGGGAGATCCATGCGATCGGGCGAGTCGCCCGTGCCTTCGGGCGTCGTCGCTGCGGGCTTGTCCTCGCTCGGCTTGTCGTCGTCGCTCAAGGCTCGCTCGTCGCGACGGTCTACCGCGAAGGCGGTGGCCGTGTCCATCGCGGTGGTGTGCGGCGCGCCCACGCGGTGATTTCGTCGACTGCAGCGCGAGGGCGGCCGGGCCGCCCCCGGAGCTATACTGCCGCGCGTGTGCTCCGTCGTCCGGGCTTCGCGTGCACTCGCCGCGCTCGCAGCGGTGATGCTCGCGATGCCCGCGAGCGCAGCACCGCCGGGATCGCGGCCCCGCGATCCCGATGCGCGGCCGTTCATGCGCGCGCCGGCGGGTCAGGGGCAGACGACCGATCGCCAGCCCGATGGTCCGTGGGCGAGCAGCGCGTCGTCACGACGACGGCTCGCGCTCACCGTCGTGCCGCTGTTCGCCGCGTATCGCATGGGATTCCTCGGTCGTCCGACGCGACCGATCCGCGGTGGCGGCGTGGGTGTCGACTTCGACGTGCTGCTGGTCCAGCCGGTGTCGGTGCGGATCTCCGCGTCGTACACCGGCCATCGGTTGCAGTCGGCGTACACGAGAAGCGGCGATGATCCGCCGAAGCTCGCCGCGCCCGGTGGTGCGCTGCACACCTTCGATTTCGGCGGCGCCGTGGTGTTCGCGATGGATCTCGGGCGCGCGCGTCCGCTGCTCGAGGCCGGGCTCGGTGCGATGATCGTGCGCACGCCCAAGGGCGTGCAGGACGGACAGCTCGGCGGCAAGTGTCTCGACGGTGGCGGCTGCGACGTCGGGCTCGCCTGCGCGTCGCAGGAGAACGTGTGCCGCCAAGGCGTCGTCCCGCGCGCGCACGCGGGCGCGGGCATCGACGTGATGCTCGGCGATCGTTGGAGCCTCGGCGCATCGATCCGCTACTACGCGCTCCTCACCGCACCGACGGTCTTCCCGGTCTACATGCAGGCCGGGTTGCGCCTCGGCGTCCGCTTCTGAGCAACCAACGCGAAAGCCCCCGCGAGCGGAGGCTTTCTGCGCATCGAGCTGCCGTCTGGCTCAGGGCAAGCCGGGGCAGTCCATGTCCTTGTTCTGCGACAGCTGGCAGGTCGCGCTCACCGACGTGCCGCCGGGTGCGGGCACGCCTTCGCGACGCACGAGCCGGAACTCGAGGTTCCACCCGAGGTCGGCGCAGTAGTCGGAGAGGCTCGCGTCGACCAGCGACACGTAGCAGACGTCTTCATCGCCCGGCAGCGTCTCGTCGGCGTTGCACGGCTGGATGACGGTGGTGTCGACACCACCGCCGCTCGGCTTCGGTGCTTCCTGCTCGAGCGTGCACGACGGCTGCAGACCGTTCGCGACGAGATCGTTGTCGGCGACGCATGCGGGCATGCACGCCGGCTTGATCTGATCGCGAATCGCATCGGCGATGTCGCCGAGCGCCGGCGAGAAGTCGTCGGTGCAGATCGAGTAGAGGTTGCGATCGGCGTCTTCGGTGCCGACCTGGAAGGCCTCGGCGAACTCGCGCTCGCGCACCGGCGGACGCGCGGTGGCGGGCGGCGTGGTGGCATTGTTCACGCAGCCGGCACCGATGCCGAAGTCGTTCTGCTCCGTCGCACTGGTGGCGTCGGCGTAGCTGATCTCGGCCTGACCCGCGTCGTAGCCGGGCGGCACGCCGGTGATGAGCGCGACCAGGACCTCCTGATCGGGCGTGATGGTCTGCTTCTGATCCTCGAGCTGCTGCACGAAGTCGATGTAGCGACCGATCGGGTGCAGCACCGCGTCGTTGTCGGACGCGCCGTTGTTGCCCGCGCTGTCCTTGTTCTCGGAGTGGCACGTGTCGTAGGTGCCCGGACCGCCTTCGCACGCGACGCCGGCACGCCAGCACACCGCGGAGGTCGGCGCCGACGCGGTGGGATCCGACCAGAACACCGTCGGGTCACCGCCCATCGACTCGGGCAAGAAGATCGACTGGTGCTCGTTGTTGTACGAGCAGTCGACCTCGTCGGTGATGATCACGACCGAGAGGATCGCGTTGCTGCGCAGGAAGCCGTACTGCGCCTCGGCCTCTTTCTGCGCGCGGAGGAAGGCCTTGTACATCGACTCGAGGTGGGACTCGAAGCCGCAACCCGCGATGCCCTGCGGACCGAAGCACTGGAAGGCTTCGATCGTCGACGGCGTCATGCCGCCGACCTCCGCGAGGTTGGTCTTGCCTTCGATGTTCTCCAGCCACGGACGCGGCTTCTCGTCGGGATCGAACTCGGTCGACGTCGGCGTCGTGGAGATGGTGTCGAACTGGCAGAGGTCGGTGCACGCAGCCGCGGTCGCGTCGGCGGGCGGGTTGCCGTTGAACACGAACTCGCCGGTGCGGCCGAGGCAGCTCGACATCTGCAGCTTGCCGGCCTCGGGCGACGTGGTGCCGCACCACGGGTTGCCGTTGTCCGTCGTGGTGACGCCGATGCGATAGTTCGCCTTCACCTCGGGGTCTTCGAGCACGTTGATGAACGCGGGGAAGTTGCCCGACAAAAGGCCCTGCTCTTCACCCATCGAGCCCGAGTTGTCGATGACGAAGAGGATGTCGACGTCCTTGTTGACCGTCAGCTGAATCGTGCCGCCCTTCTCCGATGCGGCCTCGTACTTCACGGGCTTGAGCGGATGGTCGAGACACGCGAGCAGCGTGGGCAGGGCGAGCGCGACGCCGGCGAGCAGAGACGTGCGAGTGAAGATGGAGAGGCGGCGCATGTGAAAGTCCCTTTCGATGGGGTGGCTGGGCGTGCATCCCCGTGGCACGCGGGTCACCCAAGCTGGAGCGTAAAGCAAGCCGGCCGCCAGCAATAGCCCCCGTGATCACGAGGCTTGTCCGAGCCGCGGCGCAACCGAGTTGGCGTTTCTACGGCACCGCTGCCAACTGGCTAGGCCCGTCCTGCCCGCGCGATCAGTCTTCACCCGGCATGCTGCCGCCGCGGCCGCGGCCGCGCACGACGATGCGAATGGGCACTCCGCGCAGGTCCCAGCGCTGGCGGAAGCGCCGCAGCAGGTAGCGCTCGTAGGCGGGGGTGAGCGATCGCCCTCGGTTCGAGGAGATCGCGAAGAGCGGCGGGTCGGTGCCCGCCTGCGTCGCGAAGTACAGCCGCACGATGGTGCCGCCGAACGCGGGCGGAGCGAGATCCGCGACCGCGTGCTGCAGCTCGTCGTTGAGATCGGCCGTCGCGATGCGTTTGCTCAGCGCACGCGCGGTGGCTCGACACGCGCGCATCACCGCGTCGAGGTTGCGCGCGTGCCCCTGCCCTGCATCGCGCCCGCGCCCGACCACCGAGGTCTTCACGATGTACGGCTTCTCGAGGAAGCCGAGCGCTTCGTCGGTGCGCTCGACGATCTCGTGCGACTTCTTCTTGTCGTCGGCGACGAGATCCCACTTGTGCAGCAGCACCACCACGCCCTTGCCGCGCTCGAACGCCATGCGTGCGATGCGCTGATCCTGATCGGTCACGCCCGAGATCGAGTCGACGACGAGCACGACCACCGAGGTGCGCTCCATCGCGCGGATCGACTTGATCGCGGCGAGCTGCTCCTGCGCGCGCGCGACCTGACGACGGCGACGCAATCCCGCCGTGTCGCAGATGACGAAGTCCTCGTCGTTCCAGCGCAGCGGCAGATCGACGGCGTCGCGCGTGGTGCCGGGCGTGTCGTCGACGATGACGCGCGCTTCACCGAGCAGCGCGTTGACGAGCGTCGACTTGCCCGCGTTGGGTCGGCCGATGAACGCGATGCGCGTGCCCGGTGGGATGAGCTCGACGTCGTCGCCGGGACCTTCGTTGCACGCGCGCTCGACGATCGCATCGCACAGCTCGGCGACCCCGCGCCCGTGCGCCGCCGAGATCGCGAACACGTCGGCGAGCCCGAGCTCCCACGCCCACGACGCCGCGCGCTCGCGGGCGGGCGAGTCGGCCTTGTTCGCGACGACGAGCACGGGCTTGCCGGAGCGACGCAGTCGTTCCGCGACCTCGGTGTCGTCGGCCGACGGACCTTCGTGCGCGTCGACGACGAAGAGCACGAGGTCGGCCTCGGCGATCGCGAGCTCGGCCTGCGCACGGATCTGCGCCGGCAATCCGCTCTCGACGTCGGGCTCGATGCCGCCGGTGTCGACGACGATGAAGCCCTTGCCGATCCAGTTGGCGACGCCGTAGAGGCGATCGCGCGTGACGCCCGGATTGTCCTCGACGATGGCCTTGCGCGCGCCGACGAGGCGGTTGAAAAGCGTCGACTTGCCGACGTTGGGGCGACCGACGATGGCGACCAGGGGCGCGCGTGGCGAGAGCTCGACGTCGTTCATTGCGCGTCCCCCTCGGGCTCGCCCGGCGCGAGCTCGACCGCATCCGGCTCGACGTAGCCGAACGTCGCGAGCCGTGCGGGATCGCGGGTCCAGTCCTGCGCGACGTCGACGCGCAATCGCAGATCGCACGGCCGACCGGTGAGCCGCTCGATGCGTTGGCGCGCGCCCATCGAGATCGCCTTGATCATCGTGCCCGCGCGCCCGATCACCATGCCGCGTTGGCTGGTGCGCTCGACGTGGATCGTCGCCGCGATCGCATCGCCGTGCTTGCGCTCCTCGTAGCGCTCCACGACGACGGCGCAGCTGTAGGGCAGCTCTTGTGCGAGGTGGACGAACAGCTCGGCGCGGATGAGCTCGGCGGCGTGCCAGCGCAGCGGACGATCGGTGAGCTGATCCGCGGGATAGTGCGCGGGGCCGGGCGGCAAGCGTGCGACCAGCTCGCGCTCGAGCACGTCGAGGCCGCTGCCCTGCAACGCGGCGACCGGCACGATCGCGGCGAACTCGGCGAGCTGCGTCCACGCGCGCGTGATCGGCAGGAGCACGCGCGGATCGACGAGTCGATCGATCTTCGTCAGCACGAGCACGATCGGTCGCCCCAGCTTCGTGAGCGCGTCGAGACCTTCGCGTGCGACGTCGCCGGGCTCCCATTCTTCGGCCGCGGCGGCGGAGACCACCGGCACCTCGGCGAGGTAGAGCACCGCATCGACGTCGCGACAGCCCGCGAGCGCCTGCGCGACCATCGTGCGGTTGAGCGCACTCTTGGCGCGGTGCAACCCCGGCGTGTCGACGAGCACGATCTGGAATCCGTCGCGCGTGTGGATGCCGAGCATGCGCTCGCGGGTCGTCTGCGGATGCTCGGTCGCGACGGCGACCGGCTCGCCGAGCAACGCGTTGACCAGCGTCGACTTGCCGACGTTGGGCCGACCGCACACGGCCACGAAGCCGAAGCGGTGGTTGTCAGCGGGGTCGGTCACGGCGGGCGGAGTGTGGTGACCCGGCCGGTTTCGTGCAATGGGCGGCGCTTCCTGATAACGGCCGAAGCATGCTGCACGGCCGTGTGGTGCTCGCCCATGCCGCCGCCCTCGTCGCGATCGCGGCCTCCGCCGCCGCGATCGCCTCGCTGTGGCCGGCCCTGTTCTTCCCTGGCTGGCCCGCGGCGTCGCTCGGGCTCGCAGCGCTCGCCATGGCGGCGCAGCGCGGCCCGATCCGCCCGCGGGCTGCGGCGACGGTGATGGGCTGCGGTGCCGCGCTGACCGGCGGAGCCCAGCTCGCGCTCCTGTGGGCCGCGGCGGTCATGGTCCCGGGAGGGTGACGGCCAGTGCCTACATGTAGGATATTTGCTCCCATGGCCGCGGAACAGGCATCGTCTTGGGATGCAGGAGCTTTCCGCCGAGCGCCGCGGGGCCGCGCGCATCGACAAGGTCTTTCGCGTGCTGATCGCCACCGACCAGCACGGCGAGGTCTGGCACGTCGCGCGCAACATCTCGGACACCGGGATGTTCGTCGAGATGGCCGATCCGTTGCCGCTGCGGACGCGCGTCATCGTGCGCTTCTCGGCGGGCGACGGCGAGCCGACGATCTGCGCGATGGCCCGCGTGCAGAACCACTACTACTTGCAGTACGCCGATCGCGACGGGCTGCGTGCGCTGACCGGAGTCGGCTTGCGGTTCGTCCGCTTCGTCGCCGAGCCCGGCATGCCGCCGCCGTCGGATCGATTGCACTGAAGGAGCGCGCACGATGACGCGATCGTGCGCAGCGCTGATGTTGCTCGCGCTGGTCGGCTGCGAGCACCAGCTCGACGTCGAGGTGAGCACCGCGGTCGGATCGCGATCGCATCGCGACGATCCGCAAGCGGTCGTCAAAGACGTGCGCATGGTCGCCGAGACGTTGCTCGCGCGCACCGATCCGAAGCTCGCGCCCACCGACGTGATCGCGCAGCCCGTGCACGCACCCTCGCAGAGCTCCGAGCTCGACGAGCTGATGACCGCGATCCGCAAGGGCCCGCTCGACGAGATCGGCGGGCCCGCGCGCCGCATCGCTGCGGCCCCGCGCGCGCTGTGGCCCGAGCTGCGCAAAGCCATCCTCGCGCCGCGCAAGGCCCCGAAGGGCGACTACCGCTCGATGCTGCGGGCGATCGGCGGCGACGTGCCGAACCGCTACGGCTACTTCGAGCTCGCGTGGAAGAAGGCCCACGGCCACAACATCAAGGTGTCGACGGATTGGTTCGAGGACTTGCTCGCGATCCCACGCAGCAAGCTCTCGCCGATGCTGACGCAGGTGTACCGCGACTGCGTGATCGAGACGGCGATGCTGCGCGCAGCGTCGGCGATCGGTCGCGATCCGCAGCTCGCCGACGACGTGGTCGCGGCGCTGCTCGACGCCGCGTACGTGCACGAGGGCACGTTCCGCGACGAGGTGGGCCGTGCGATCCAGGCGGTCGGTGACGACGCGGTCGCGCCGCTCGTGCTCGCGGCGATTCGGCCGGCCGACGATCGCGACGACGCCGCGATGAAGCGGGCCGAGTACGCCGCGCACCAGCTCGATCGCATGGATCGTTGGGTGCCCGAGCGCGCCGAGGCGGCGTTGCGCAGCGATCCGCGCCGGCTCGCGGCGCTCTTGCGTGCGTGGGGCGTCGCGCACACCGGCGAGGCCGCACAGATGATGCTCATGCACGTCGACGCACGCATCCCCGCGGTGCGGCACGCCGCGCGCACGGCATTCCTCGCGCTCGTCGACGGCGAGCCGGCGAAGGTGATCAGCCGCAACGTGCGACTGCTCGGCGGCGGCACCGGGCGCGCGCAGGCGTTCCTCAACTTCCGTCAGCACGCCGGCATCGCCGTGCGCGACACGTTGGCGCGCGAGAATCCCGAGCTGCTCGAGGCGTGGTGTGGTCCGCCCGAACCGGGGCAGCCGATCGATCCGCGCTGCGAGGATCAGCCGTCGCGTCACGCCCACGCGTACTTCGACTGGCTCGATCGCCGTCGCGCCGCGGAAGAGGCCGCGACGATCGACGCTGCGCTCGCGGAGCGTGATCCCGAGCTGGCGATCGCGAAGCTCGATCGCTTGCTCGCCGAGCAACCCGAGCTCGCGGCACCGCAGCGACTCGCCGACGTCTATCGCCAGGGCGCGACCGCAGCGCTCGCGAAGAGCGACGCGGGGCGTGCGGCCGCGCTGAGCCGCAAGGCCGCAGTGTTGGTCGAGAAGAACGAGCCCGCGCTCGCGGAGACGCTGCGCGTGCAAGCACTGCTCGCCGAAGCCGCGACCGAAGGCTTGCCGACCGCCGGCCGCAGCATGCTGCTGCGCAGCGCCGAACAGCTGCGCCCCGACGATCCCCACGTCGCCCAAGCCCGCCGCGCGCTCGTCGAAGCCGAAACCCCCGACGCGATCCCCCCGCAACGCATCGCCCTCGGCACCGCCGCCGTCCTCGTCGCATTCGCCGGCCTAGGCAGCCTAGGCGCCGGCCTGACCCGCCGCCGCTCCCGCCCC
>DASZPU010000314.1:0-3106 GCA_035550195.1 Nannocystaceae bacterium | reverse complement strand
CGACGTCGAGCCGCGCCTGTGCCATGCCGGCGAGCGCGAGCCGTTGCAACAAGCTGCGCGAGAGTCGAGCCCACGCGAGCCCTTCGGCGTGGCGCGCGAGTCGATCGCCGACCACCGACGCGAGCGTGCTGCTGGCCTGTGCGGCGATCTCGTCGTGGCGTGATGCGACCGCGACCTCGAGCGAATCGTGCAGGCGCGCCTCCGACTGCGCGTAGTCGCCGAGCAGCTCTTCGATGCCGCCTTGCCGCACCAGCGCTTCGGCGCGCAGCGGAGCGTAGCCGATCTGCTGGGCTTCACCGACCGCGGCGCGCACGATCTCGGCGGCGGCCTTCGTGCGACTGGCGGCCGAGAGCGCGGCGGCCTGGGCCAGGCGCTCGCGTACGGCCGCGACCGCGATCGCGAGCTCGGCGGGCGGCGGCTCGATCGCGGCGAGCAGGAACTCGACATTGCCGCAGCTCTCGATCGCGGGCAGCGAGCCGACCGCTTGCACGGCGCGTTGGGCCACGTCGGCATCGGCTTCGGCGAGCACGTCCACCACGGCTGCGAGCGCACCGCGACGCTGCTCGAGGCAACGCATGCGGCGATCGAAGAGCGCCTCGGATTGTTCGCCGCGTCGTCGCGTCGCCTCGCATGCGTCGCGCTGCATCGTGATCCACGACTGCGCGTAGGCATCGAGCCCTTGGCGTACCGTCGCCGCGGCGCGTTGGGCGTACGGCACCTGCACCGCCGAGAGCGATGCGACCACGCGATCGCGACGCGCATCGTCCCACGTGCCGGCGAGCGATCCGTCCTCGCACTCGGCTCCGCGGCCCGCGAAGTGGACGACGGCACCCGCAGTCGCGGCGGCGAGCGTGGCGACGCCGAGCACGAAGAACACGCGTCGACGCGCGGCCGCGGGATCGCGCTCGAGCGCGTCGATGAGCGTGGCCATGTCGGGCCAGCGATCGGCGGGATCGGTCGCGAGCCCACGCGTGAGCGCCGCGGCGATGTGCACCGGAAGCCTGATGTCCGGCGGCGGGCGACGGATCTGCCCGAGCTGCTTCGCGAGCGCGAGCCGCTCGAGGTTCGAGGCCGAGTACGGATCCTGGCGATAGAGCGCCTGGTAGAGCGCGACGCAGAAGCTGAACTGATCGCTGCGCGCATCGGCGGAGACACCGGCGTGCTGCTCCGGCGCCATGAAGCGCGGCGTGCCGACTACCGCACCGACCATGGTGAGCGGCGACGACAGCACGTCGGATGCATCGAGCGACACGCTGCTGCTCGGCACGTCGTCGTCGTCGTCGGGCATGGGGTCGATGCCGGATACGCTCGGGTCGGTGCGCGCGAGCCCGAAGTCGAGCACGCGCGCATGTGCGTCGGAGGTGATGAGCACGTTGTCGGGCTTGAAGTCGCGGTGGACGATGCCGGTCGCGTGCGCAGCCGCGAGCCCGCGCGCAGCCTGCAGGTACATGCCGACCACTTCGGCGACGTCACGGCGATCGGCCTGCCACTGCGTGAGCGTGGGTCCGTCGACGAACTCCATCGCGACGAAGACCGAGTCGTCGACGGTGCCGACGTCGAACACCGAGACCACGTTGGGATGCGTGACGCGTGCGATCGCCTGCGCCTCGCGGAGCAACCGCGCGCGGGCCGAGCCCGACTGTCGCGTGGGGCCGCTGTTGCTGCCGTGCAGGATCTTGAGCGCGACGCGGCGGTTGAGCTCGGGATCGAACGCGGCATAGACGACGCCCATGCCGCCCTGCCCGATGCGCTCGAGGATCAGATAGCGCCCGACCTTGGAGCCCGCGGGATGGGGCTCCTCGATGCGCTCGATCTCTTCACCGCCGACGACGGTCTCGTCGAAGATCGCCGACGACTCGTTCGCGCCGATGCCGGTCGTCTGCAGTCGGTCCGCCACCTCGCCCGATCATGCACCGGTTCCACCCGCGACGGACGCGGGGCGACAGCGGCTCACTTCAGGAACCAGAAGAGGTGCTCGTAGAAATGGCCGTGCCAAGGCGGGCACTGGTGGGTATCGATGCGGTGCTCCCACTTCGCCTTGCCTTCGGTACACGCCTTGCCCTCGCCTTGGTGGCGAAAGATCGTCGCGCCGCGACACGCCACGAGCGTGGCTTCCTTGGTGAGCTGATCGGCATGACTGACGAGCCCGAGGTTGAGCCGCGACTCGCAGCGCGGGAACTTCCAGCGGTTCTCGTCGGTGCGCTCGTTGCCGGTGAGCGCGAAGTCGGTCTCGCCCTGCTTGCCGACGCACACCTCGATGTGACCTTGCCGCCCGTAGACGTAGAACTCGATCACGAGCGCCGCGAGCACGAACGACCACCATGGGATCGCGCGACGCGTACGCGGCTTGGCGGCCGTCGTCGTCGCCTTCGCGGCGCCTGCGGTGACCGGCGCTGCAGCATCGTCGGTGACCGGCGCTGCGGCCTCGGACGCCACCGGCTCCGACGCCTTCTCGGAGACCGCCTCGTCGTGCTTCGCTTCGTCGTCCGCCATCGACGCTCGCCCGAACATTAGCAGATAGACTCGCCGCGCGAAGCCGCGAGCAACGCGAGTCGCTCGCGCGTGTGCACGCGCCGACGACCGCGTCGTGTTCGTCCTCGTCGAGCTCGACGACGAGATGCGCTCGCGCGCTGCCGGACTCGCGCCGCGATCGCGGGCGCGCACACATCAGCGATCCGGGCGACGACGTGGGCGCAGGCCTGTCCCGTTTCGAGGCGCGATCGCCAGCGGCGCGGCGTCCCGGCGGATCCCGCGACGGCGGGCGTCCACGCCCTGACGCCACCGCGCCGCGAAGGTTCCCGCGCGCGCGTTTTGGCCACTCGCTGCAATCGCCGTGGGGCTCGCCACGCCGGGCACTCGGCCCGCGCCGCGCAGGCGGACGAATCCGCGGCGCGCACCCCCACGGCTCCATGGCATCGAGCCCGCACCTGCGTTTATAGTCTGTGCTGGTCATCGTGGGCCAACGCCCCCGACGGAGAAGCGACGGCGATGCAGGCAAGCAACGAGGCGTGGATTCAGGACTCGCTCGCTCGACTCGAGCAGCTCGAGAGTCAGCGTGAGCAGCTCGCGGCCAGTGGTCGCGCCGATCAGCTCGCAGAGCTCGACG
>DASZPU010000313.1:0-4443 GCA_035550195.1 Nannocystaceae bacterium | reverse complement strand
AGCTCGGTGGGCACCGGCTTGGGCTCGAGCTGACCGAAGGTGCGCTCGAGCAGCGGCAGCGCGATCTTGGGGTCGACGTCGCCCGCGAGCACGATCGCCATGTTGTTGGGCACGTACCAGCGCTCGAAGAAGTCGACCATGTCCTGGTACGCCGGCGACTTCAGGTGCGCCGACTCGCCGATGGTGGTCTGCGCGCCGTAGGGATGATCGGGCAAGAGGCCCTTCATCATCACTTCCCACACGCGGTTCTCGGGATCGTCGAGCGAGAGGTTCTTCTCTTCGTAGACCGCCTCGAGCTCGGGATAGAACAGCCGGAACACAGGGTCGGCGAAGCGCTCGACCTCGGTGGTGGCCCACGCCTCCATGCGGTTGGCCGGCACCTCGCCGATGTACACGGTCTGCTCGTCGGAGGTGAACGCGTTGACGCCTTCGACGCCCATCGCGGAGTACATGCGGTCGAGCTCGTTGGGCACCGCGGTCGCGGCGATCGCCTGGGTCTCGCGATCGATCTCGCCGAAGATGCGCTCGCGCGCGGCCTTGTCGTCGCCGACCTTGCGCAGCTCGACGTAGAGCTCGCGCACGCGCTCGACGTGCGCGGCCTCGGCCGCCGCATCGAGCGTGCCGTACTCGTCGCTGCCCTTGAACAACATGTGCTCGAGGTAGTGCGCGAGCCCGGTCGAGTCCGCGGGATCGTGACGGCTGCCCGCACGCACGCCGACCCATCCGACGTAGCGCGGCTTCTCGCGATCGACGCTGAAGTAGACGGTCATGCCGTTCGATAGGCGATGAATCGTCACCTGCATCGGATCGTCGGCGAGCGGTTTGTCCAACGTCTCCGGCAGATCCGACGCGGCGAAGATCGCTGGCCGATCCTTCGGATCGATCGCAGCCGTCGCACCACCACCATCGGGTGTCTTGGTCTTCGACCCGCGCGGGCCACAGGCCGACAGCGCGAGGGTGACGAGTCCGAACAGCCCGAGCCTACGTGCGAATCGCGACATCACCGCGTCATAGCACGATGACGCTCCAGCCACTGCGCCCACGCGACCAGGATCACGGTGAGCACGAGCACGCTGATCGTCACTGCGACGATGGTGGGCGGCAACGGCCCGAAGGCGGCCGCGAAGTACGCGATCAGCAAGAATGCAACCAGCGCCGCGAGCCCACGTCGCCCTGCGCGATCGATCGGCCTCGTCGCGCGCAGGTAGAGCCAGACGCCTACGCCGAAGAGCGCGAGCTCGACGATCAAGGTTCCCGCGATCGAGTTCCACAGGCCCAGACCGAGCTTCGTCGGGTTGCCCGGCGCGAGTGCCATGTCGGGCGCGTGCGTGATCCAGTCGAGCACCCAGTGGCTCGTCACCAGCGCGGCGAGCACCGCGGCGCCGCGGCCGTCACGTGCGCGCAGCCAGTACAGCAACGCGAGCAACGCGGACCACACGATCGCCATCACCAAGCTGTGCGACCACGGCATGTGCACGAGGTGCAGCGGCGTGAAGGCGGTGTTGCCCACCTCGATCTCCGCCTGCTCGACGCCGGCGAGCACGAGCACCGGCCACACGACGTCGAGGAAGTTGGGCGCGAAGAGCAGCCACGGCAGGGGCACCCGCGGTGCGGCCGGCTTGGCCGCGAGCCCTACCGCGAAGTGCCCGATGAACATCGCGTCACGGACAGACGGTCACGTTGTCGTTGTTCGAGCAATCGAAGTCGTCGCAGTCGACGTAGGTGTCACCGTCGTTGTCCATGCCGTCCATGCACATCTCGTCGGTGTCCTCGTGGGGACAGATCGTCACCTTCGGGTTCTGCGAGCACGAGAAGTCCTCGCAGTCGGCGAACCCGTTCATGTCGTTGTCCATGCCGTCCATGCACTCCGCGTCGGTGTCCTCGACGCTCTCGCACACGGTGACGGTCTCGCTCATCGAGCACGAGAAGTCGTCGCAGTCCGTGTGCCCGTTGTCGTCGTCGTCCCAGCCGTTGCTGCACGCCTCGTCGTTGTCCTCGGGGCCGTTGCACACGGTGACGTCCTCGGACTGCGCGCACGCGAAGTCCAGACAGTCGGCGTAGCCGTTCTCGTTGTTGTCGAGGCCGTCCATGCACAGCGGGTCGGTGTTCTCGGGCTCGCCGTTGCCGGTGTCCTGCCCGCCACCGCACGGCATCGTGTCGTCGCAGTCGAAGTCGTCGCAGTCGACGTAGTTGTCGCCGTCGTTGTCCATGCCGTCCATGCACGCGGCGTCGGTGTTCTCGCCGTCGCCACCGGTCGCGGTGCTGCCACCACACGGTGCGGTGCCGTCGCAATCGAAGTCGTCGCAGTCGACGTAGCTGTCGCCGTCGTTGTCGAAGCCGTCACCGCACGCGATGTCGGTGTTCTCGTCGCCCATCATGCCGGTCGTCATGCTCATCGTCGTGCTCGACATGCTGTTGCCTTCGGCCGACACGGTCCCCGACTCCTCGGGATTCGAGTTGCCGCTGGTCTCGGTGTCGTCGTCGGTGCCGGGATCGAGGCACGCGGGCAGGAGGATCGCGAGGAGCACGTGGGGAAGCTTCAGGCGAGCGAGCATGCGCCGACCCCTACCGCGACTTTCGTGCGGCCGACAATGGCGCATCGTGCGCGCGCAGGCGCACGGTGACGCGGCGCGCCCGAAGTGCTACGCGAGCCACCAGCGATGCACGTTCGATTCGGCCTCGCGCTCGTCGTGCTGGGGATCGCCTCGGGTTGCGCGACGCTGCGCCGCGACTCGCTCAAGGCGATCGACCCCGAGGTGCAGAAGCAACCCCGACTCGTGCGCGCGCGGGCGCAAGGCGGCTTCCGTCTCGGGCCGTACACGATCGTGCAACGCAAGCTCCGCGAGCACGCGCTCGATCGCGGGCCGTCGGCGACGATCGAAGGCCCGCCGCGTCCGACCTGGCGCTGGGATCTCGAGCTCGAGCTCGCGATCGATCACGGTGCGCGGTGGAAGGGCCGCTGCACCGGCACGCGGCGCTCGAACATCGACAGCGACTTCGGCACCGTCGCCGGCGTCGCCAACGACGACGTCGCGATCCACTGCGAGCTCGACGGCGGCGACATGAAGTGGCGCTTTGTCGCGGGCGGTCGGCTCGACGGCAACATCTTCGGCGAGCTCGTGGCCGACGACGCCAGCGCAGCGCCGAGCACCGTCGAGATCCTCTTGTGGATGAAGCGCGTGAAGCTGATCTCGCGTCACCTCGCCGAGCCGGTCGCACAGGTGCGCCACGGCAAGCGCGTGGTCGCGGCGATGGTGCTGTCGCGCCCCGAGTGGGCGTGGGTGCAGCGCGCCGAGCCCGATCGCATGAAAGCAGCAGCCATGATCACGCTGGCCGCGATCAGGCTGCTGCCGCTGGGCTTCGACGAGTGAATCAGATCGGCACGTAGAGCAGCTGCAGCCCGTCGGTGAGGTCGGGGGTGTTGCAGCTGTACTCGAGGCTGTTCGCGCTGTCGCGCTGGATGCCCGAGGTCGCCTCTGCACCGTTGTCGCCGGGGTTCGCGGCGCTGAGCGTGTCCACGTAGCACGCGATGATCTGCCCGGTGGCCTCGTAGAGCACCACGCGGAAGTCGATGAGGTCCATCGTATTGCCGCTGTAGTGCGCGAGGTTCCACTGCGCGACGAAGCGCCGATCGCCGGCCGCACCGATCGTCTGATACCAGACTCCGCCCGCCGCCGACGGGTTGAGGTCGTCCCAGAACATGTAGATGTTGTAGTCCGACGGCATGGTCACGCTCGGCAAGCACTCGTTGCCCAGCGTGAGGTAGATGTCCCCGCCGAAGTGCAGCGCGCCGTTGCTCTCGATCGTGACGTTGTCGAAGTTCACGTCGTAGAACGGGAACGTGAACCCGATCGGCACCTCGATGTTGTCGTCGTCGAAGAGCCCGGTCGAGGTACCGGTGCCGGTGATGTCGTCGCACGGCAGCATCGGCGGCGTGAAGTAGTAGCCGTTGTAGCCGACGTCGCCGCCGAACGGCAGGCCGGGCACGTCGCACTCGCTGACGTCGTAGCCGCACGCGGCCGAGCACGCGAGCGTGCCGCCGGTGAGCCCGAGCGACGCGCAGGTCTCACCGCCGAGGTCGTCGGTGTCGCAGACCTCTGCGCCTTCGACGATGCCGTCGCCGCACGTCGTGCACTGCGCGAAGTCGAAGCCCGAGCACGCGGCACCGCAGTAGAGCGTGCCGCCGTCGTAGCCCTGGCTGACGCAGGTCTCGCCGCCGACCGAGATGCCGTCGCAGTCCTCGTCGCCATCGACGATGTCGTTGCCGCACGTGCCACACGTGGAGGTGTCGAAGCCGGTGCAGTTGGCCGCGCACGACAGCGTGCCGCTGTCGAAGTCGAGCCCGAGCGTGAAGCAGTCGTTGCCCGCGAGGTTGCTGCCGTCGCAGAACTCGGTGCCGTCGATCACGTCGTTGCCGCACAGGCCACAGCCGCTGGTGTCGAA
>DASZPU010000312.1:0-5913 GCA_035550195.1 Nannocystaceae bacterium | reverse complement strand
CGTCATCGCGCGCGCGCGGAGCTCGAGCGCTACCTGCCGATCGAGGTGCAGTTCGATGCGGTCGCAGGCACCGACGATGCGGTGTTGCTCGAGCTCTCGCCGCTGCCGAAGCGCAGTCGCACGCCGCAACGCGTCGCGGGTTGGTCGCTCCTCGGCATCGGCCTCGCTGCGACCGCAGTGGGCGCGCCGCTCGTCGCGTTGCACGGTCGCCCTTACGAGCGCAAGTGCAGCGGCATGGACATCGACGGCGACGGCGACTGCCGCTTCACCTACGGCACGCGCACCGGCGGCGCAGTGGCGCTCGCGATCGGTGGCGCCGCGATCATTACCGCGATCGTGTTGCTCGCGACCGCGCGCCGCAAGCATCACGGTGCGATCTCGAAGGCGCCGATGCTCGGCGGCATCCCCCAACACTCGCCGCGGTGATCGCCGCGCAGCCCCGCGACGTCCATGCCCGCGCCGGCGGCCGGGCTGCCCGCGGCGATCGAGTGATCGTCGGCGAGCATCGGATCGACGCCGATCACGCCGCCGCTCTCGGGCGCAGGCAATTGTGGATCCGACTGATCGGGCGCATCGCTCGCGTACCAGAGGTTGTTCGCGAACGTGAACGTCTCGGGCGCGGTGCCTTCGCCGACGTTCACGACCACGCCGACGAGCGCGCGCGAGTACACCACGAGGTTGTCGACCACGGTGTTCTCGCCGGAGGGCGCGAACATGTACTCGGCCGTCGACGAGGTCTCCTGCAGCACGCGGAACACCCAGTGCTCGGGATCGATGATGGTGTTGTGCGCGACCAGACAGCCGGTGCAACCCACCAACGCGATCGGCGAGAAGCTACCGATGAACACGTTCGACACCGTCCGGATGTCGCGGGCCTCGGCATTCACCGCGCCGCCGTCGAGCGGCGGACGGAAGAACTCGAAGCCGGTCGAGCCGCCCATGTTCACCGCGCGCTCGCCTGCGTTCTCGAACACGTTCGCGTAGATCTCGAGGTCTTCGCTACCGCCCTTGGTCTGCACCGAGTTGCCGGACTCCTGCAGATCGTGGAAGTGGTTGAACGCGATCACGCCTTGGTGGCAGCCCACGTGATCGATCGCGCTGCCCGCTGCACCGCCGCCGCACACCGAGAACTCGGTGTCGCGCACGACGAAGTCGTTCACGCCCGACAGCTTCAAGCAGTCGTTGTTGCCGCCGGTGCCGATGTCGTGGATGAACAGGTTGCGGATCAACAAGCCGCGCGTCGCCTCGGGGTCATCGACCGCACCGCCGTCGTCGATGTTGATGCCGTTGTCGGTCATGTTGCGCACCTCGAGGTCGTGCAGCACGAGGTAGCGCACGCCGCTCAGCTGGAACGCAGTGCCGCCGCCGTCGAACACCGGACGATCTTCGCCGGGCGCTCCGCCGATCCAGATCGGTGCGTCCGCAGTGCCGGCGAGCCCTGCGATGTATGCACCGCCGGCGTACGTGCCCGCGTGGATCCGCACTGCGCTGCCCGGCTGTGCCGATGCGAGCGCACCTTCGATCGTCGCGCACGGTGAGGCCTCCGCACCGCAACCGCCACCGTCGTTGCCGTTGGTCGCCACGTGGATCTCCGCGGTCGGCTCGCGACCGTCCTCGATCGACGGCACTGCACCGCACGCGCCCGGTGGATCCCCGGTGTCGGTGGAATCATCACCGCTGTCGGCGGAGTCGCTCGTCGCGGAATCGTTGGACGAATCGCTCGCGTCGTTCGATCCCGGTCCGGCTTCGTCGCTGCCCGAGTCGGCCATCGTGCTCGCTGCCGTGCTGCCGGCTTCGCTGGCTGCGCTACCGCTGCTACCGCCATCGTCGGGCGTCGCATCGTCGTCGTTCGCGCCGCATGCGACGACGAGCGCGATCGCGAGCAGAGAAGATCGGGTCATCGGGGTCATGGTGGATCTCGACACGCCTCGCGGACGATTGTCGCGCGGGCGGGCGCGCGCGTATGCTGATCGCGTGTGGGGCCGGGCCAGGGCGTGCGCCGGGGCGATCTTCGCGATCGTCGCGAACGGTTGCCTCGATCCCAATCCGGACTTCGACGGGCCCGCGAGCGAGGCCAGCAGCGCAGCGGATGGCGCGGGCGAGTCGACCACCGAAGCGAGCTGTCTCGCCGACGGCTATGAGCCCAACGATCTGCAGAGCGCAGCGATTCCGTTCGGAACGTTCACGCTCGTGCTCGAGACCGTCGACGCGATCGACACCTACAGCCTGTGGGTCGCTCCCGAAGCGCCCGAGCTCTTCCACGCCACCGCCGATGCCGACGTGCGCGTGTGCGGCTTCGTGCGCTGCGAAGGTGTCGTCGAAGCCCCGCAGGTCGAGTGCACGATGGGGCTGTCGGGTGGCAACGAGAACGGCGATCCCGGTTGTTGCGGTGGGCCCGAGCTCGCGCTCGCCTTCGTGTGCGGCGGCGACACGAGCGCGAAGATCGTGGTCTCCGTCGACGATGCGCCGGCCGATTGCACGAGCTACGGGCTCGAGCTCGTGAACGGCTGACGCGACAGGCGGACGCGCGGCGTGTCGATCGCTGCATGGCCCATCGCGATCGCTTGCTCGTAGCTTCGCTCCTGCTCACCGCATGCCCGGCCGGCGATGACGATGCCGACACCGGGCTCGACACGACCGCGCCGAGCGGCGAGAGCACGGCGACGACGACCGCGGCGAGCACGACCGCGGCGAGCACGACGACCGCGGGCTCGACCACGTCGTCGAGCGACGAGAGCAGCAGTGACGCGAGTGACGACGCCGCGAGCAGCAGCGACGGTGGCAGCGACACCGGCGGCACGGCGCACGTGCCCGACGGCGTGCTGTTCTTCGACGGCTTCGACTACGACGTCGCACGCGACATGAGCGACAAGTTCGTGCCCGGCAGCGCGTTCGTCGAGCACGGGTGGTCGTGGGGCAAGGACGCGGTGCTCGACGAAGAAGGCGCGGGCGGATGGTTGTGGACGAGCACGTCGATCCCCGGCTACGAAGGTGCGCTACCCGGCGTCGACTCCACGCACGTGCTCTGCGTCGAGTCGGGCGCGGGCACGTACGCGGGTGTGATCGAGGGCGCGTGGCGGCAGACCGACTTCTATCTGCAGTACGGCGACGTCGAGCAAGGTCCGCTCGACACGATCCCCGCCGACGTGTGGTTCCAACACTGGCTGTACGTCGCCGACACCGAGGAGCAACCGTCGCTCTTCCCGCCCACGAATCGGCTGGGCAAGTGGATCTATCCCACGCGCAGCGGTTACCCCAGCCAGAACCTCGAGTGGTTGTTCAGCTTGAGCGGCATCATGATCGACTCCGAGACCTACGAGCTCGGCAGCTCGGCGATGATCGACATCGGCACGAAGAGCCTCGGCTTCGACTTCGCGCTGACCGACACCGACAACAGCGTGTACACCGATGGTCGACCCGATGGTGCGCACGCGCTCGGGCACTGCGGTGACGATCCCGACTACCTCAGCACGATCGACACCAACCGTTGGTGGCTCGTTCGCATGCACGTCGATCACACCACGGCGCCCGCGGCCGCGCAGGTGTGGATCCGTCCCTACGGCGGCGAGTGGATCAAGCTGGTCGACTCGTTGACCAGCCCGGTCGTCGAGTGGACGCCGGTGAACACCACCGAAGGACATCGCGGGCTGCGGTTCCCGACGACGATGAGCAACTGGTATCAGGTGCCGGAGATGCAGACCACGCACGGCGACTGGTGGATCTACGTCGACGACTTCGCGATCGCGGCGGGTGAGCACGCCGGCGGCAACGGTGCCGACGATCTGCCGCAGTACTACGACTGAGCGTCGAGCACGAGCAGATCGAGGCCGCTACGCAGCCGTGCGATCTGCATCTCGCGCGCGTCGGCGTCGCGCGGATCGGAGTGCGTCATCCACCACCACGCGCCGTCGTCGGGTGCGAGCGCGCGTGCACGGCTCTTCGCGTCGGCGGTCATCGCATCGACGACGGCGAACCCTTCGAGCGGCGACCACCAGAGCATCTCGTCCATTCGCCCTGACCGATGCACGGCCGGGAGTTTGTGACGCGCGCACGTTCAAATGCTCGAAAGCACGAAGGGATACGTCACATCGACCGCGCCGCCGCCGTCGGGCTTGGGGAACTTCCAGCGCTTCACCGCCTTGACGATGCAGGCGTCGACGTCGCGGTCTTTCAGCGTCGAGGACTTCGCCTTCGAGACGATCACGCTGCCGGTGGGGCCGATCGTGAAGCTCACGGTGATCTTGCCGGAGAGCCTCGGATGCTTCGCGAGGCCTTGCTCGTAGCAGAACCGCACTTCGTTGCGGTGGGCTTTGACGATGCGATGGATGATGTCCTTGTCGAGCGAGCCCTTCACGCCGCTGCCACCGAGCGAACCGAGCCCGAGCCCGCCTGCTCCGCTGCCGCCGCTGCCGATCAAACCGCCGAGGTCGCCGGGGCCGAGCGGCGGCGCTTCGACGGCGGGGATCTCCTGCACGTCGCGCGCTGCGAAGCACAGCTCGATCGTCGCGTCGGTCGGTGCGATCGCGAAGCACTTGCGCCCGTCGATCACGGTGGGCGCGGTGCGGAAGTCGTGCTCGCGCGTGACCAGACCGGCGACCGATCCGTCGCGCCAGCGCACGTCGACACCGACCGCGACGCGCCACAGCGCGGGTGAGCCCTCGTCGGAGGCGGTGAGCAGCGCACCGAGCATGCTCGCCTCCGCGAGCGCAGTCGCGGCGTCGCGCTTGCTCGGCGTCGCGATGCGATCCGCCGATACGACCACCGTGAGCGCAGCGCAGGCCGAGCGCACGTCGACCAGTCGACGTCCGTCGCGCTCGCGGAGATCCCACGCGCTGATCGAGGTCTGCTCGAAATCCCACGAGCGCTCGAGCTGATCCTCAGGCAGCGCGCGTCCGTGGTCGTACTGCAACGCGTCGCCGTCCTTGTGCAGGCCCGGATCGAGCTTCACGCCCGGCGTGGGCAAGGGCTCGTCGCTGCGCTCGTAGAAGCGATCGATCGCATCGGCGGGCACCGCGACGCGCAGCTTCACGCCCAACGCATCGGCTTGCCAGGCATCGCCGTCGGCGACGAGCGGCACGCCGGGCGCGAGCGTCACCGCAGTGCCGTCGTCGTACTCGACGCGCACCCGTCGTGTCGTGAGCGACGCGAGATCTTCGGGCGCGACGAACCACCGCAAGCGAAAGTCCGAGACGCCCCACAGCGTGCGCGCGCAGACGACGTGCGGGACCTCGGCGCTCTCGACGATCACCATGCCGTCTTGCAACCCGACCGCAGCGACCACGAAGCCGTTCGCGCTCGCGTCTGCGACGCGCACCGTCGGTGCATCGGCCGAAGTGCCGGCACGCAGCGTCGCGCCGCTGCGCACGATCGCGACGCCGTGCGGACGCAAGCTCGGTGCGGCGGGCGGCGGTGGATCGATCGGCGCGCTCGCAGGCGGAGCTGCGACGGGCTCGACGGGCACGCTCGCGCTCGACGGGGGCGGATCGGCATCACATGCGAGCACCGTGAGCGCGAGCGTCCAACGAATCGTCTGCGGCACGCGCCGATCGTAGCTCGGTTTGGCGTCAGAACACCTCGACGTAGCCGATCATGTCGGGCGTCTCGTTGTCGCCGATGCCTTGCGGGAAGATCGATGGTTGTCCGAGCTCGCCCGCGCCACCGAAGCCCCAGCAACGCACGCCGCCGTGCTCCAGCACCGCGCACGCGTGGCCGTACCCGTTCGCGTCGAGCAACGCGATCTCGCCGCCCATCGCAATGTCGCCGGCGCTCGCCGGTGTTTCGTCGTCGCCGATCGGTTCGACCGATCCGTAGCCGAGATTTCCCCAGAGCCCGTAGCCCCAACAGCGCAGGTTGCCGGTGTCGAGCAGCGCGCAGATCTGGAACGGCCCGACGCTGACCGCCGCGACGTCTTCG
>DASZPU010000311.1:0-4675 GCA_035550195.1 Nannocystaceae bacterium | reverse complement strand
CGCATCGACGACGCGACGATCGACGCCGCGCTCGCCGAAGCGTGCGTGGGCAAGAAGACGTTCGCCGAGCTGCGCAAGGCCGATCTACCCGGGCTGCTGCTCGCGGCGTTGGCCGAGCACCGCGATCGCTTCGAGAAGCTCGCGCCCGCGCACGTGACCCTCGGCGGCGGCCGACGTCTGCGCGTGCACTACGAAGTCGACCGCGGCCCGTGGATCGAGTCGCGCCTGCAAGACTTCTTCGGCACCGCGCGCGGGCCTGCGATCGCCGAAGGCCGAGAGCCGCTCGCGATCCACTTGCTCGCGCCCAACCAACGCGCAGTGCAGATCACCACCGACCTCGCGGGCTTCTGGTCGCGCCACTACCCCGAGCTACGCCGCGCACTGATGCGCCGCTACCCGAAGCACGACTGGCCCGAAGACCCGCTGCACGCGACCCCACCCGCGCCGCGATCACGCCGGTGATCACAGCTGCTGCAGCGCGAAGAGCACGGCTTCGATGATCGTGTACTGCCAGGAGTCCTGCACGTCGGCGTCGCCGGGCGGTAGCTGCACGCCTTCGGAGTGCCAGCGCACGATGCCGCGCTCGTCGAGCATCACGATCGCGGGGCTCTGCCCGAGGTTGTCGAGCACGCGGTAATCCTTGGCGAGCCCGCGCGCGAGCTTCGGATCGCGCTCGTCGGGCGTCGGGATGCGATAATGCGGGATCATCGGCAACGGTATGCCGCCCTCGCGGACCACCCAGTGCTCGCTCCACTCGCGCAGCTCCGCGTCGTTCATCGCCGCGCGCTGACCGGTCATGAACTGCACGTGCACGAACGCGATGTCGACGTGAGCGGCGCGCAGATCCGCCTGCGCTTTCTGCAGCACCTGCATGAACGCCACCGCCTGCGCTTCCTCGACGCGGTCGCCACGGTCCCAGTACACCAACAGCCGCTTGCGACCCACCAGCGCTACCCCGTCGATGCGATGGCCGTCGATGCTCACGAGCTGCACGATCGGGCTCGCGTGCGCGAACATCCGCCGCCGCGCCCACGTCGGCGCACGGTTCAACAACCACGGATCCGCACCGACGAACGGCTGTGTGTGCGCGACGATCTCGACCTTGCGCGTGCGCAGCTCGTCGAGCGCACGTACGCGCAGCTCGTGTCGCTCGCCGTCCCACACGCTCACGCGATCGAGCGCAGCCGCATCGTCGATCGGCTCGCCGTCGATCGACACGAGCATCTCACCGCGACCGATCTCGTCGCAGCCCCGCGCACAGCCGAAGTTCTCGGCGACGAGGGCGCCCCGCAGCAGCGGCGGCTCGTGCTCGTGGGGCGAACCCCGCCCGATCTCACCGCACGACACGATCGCGCCGAGCACGAGCAGTTGCACGAACCGCGGCACCGCTCGAGCCAACGATCGAGCACGCCGGAGATTTCACGTGCGTGCGGTCGAGGGAATCGCCGCCGACGCTCCCGGGTACGACCCACGTGCATCCGATCGAGCGCTGGGACGACGGCAAGCCACCGCTCGACGAAGCCGAAGACTTCACGCGCCGCCGACGTTGGTTCCATGCGCATGCGATCGCGCTCGGCACCAGCGTAGTCTTGGAAGGTGTCGGCATGTTCGCGCAGGATCAGCGCATCGCCGCGCTCGGCGGGCTCGCGCTCGCGTTCGCAGCGATCGCGGCGCTCTTGTGCGGCCGCACGCTCGTCACGTTCTTCCACCGCTGGCGCGCAGATGGTCGCGACTGGCACGAGGATCGCTCGCTGCGCGGCGAAGCGCTCGCGTCCGTGATCGCGCTACTCGTGCTCGGCGTCGCGATCGCGGTGCTCGGCGCGCTGGGCCGCATCGACGAAGCGCTGAGCATGGGGCTGCGCTAGAGCGGCTGATACAGCTGGATCAGATTCCCGCAGGTGTCCGAGAGCACCGCGATCTTCACCGCGCCCGCATTCGTCGGCTCCATCGTGAACGCGACCCCGCGCGCGCGCAGTCGCTTCACGTCGGCGTCGAGATCGTCGCTCTCGAACGCCGTCGCCGGAATGTTCTGCTCGAACAGCGCGCGCTGGAAGGTCTTGCCGGCCGGATTCGCGTTGGGCTCGAGCACGAGCTCGAGATCGTCGCGCTCGGGCGCGACCACGGTGAGCCAGCGATACTCGCCGACCGGGATGTCGGTCTTCTTCGCGAAGCCCAGCACGTCCGTGTAGAACGCGAGCGCCTTCGCCTGATCGTCGACCATGATGCTGACGAGCTTGATCCTCATCGCGCGTCAGCCTGCACCACATCGGCCGCCCGCGCTTCTCGGGAATTGCGGAGGGCACCGGCGGGCAAGCACGCCATCAGCGCGAGGCAGCCGGGCACGAGCGCCGGCGGCATCGCACCGGGCACCTGCACGACCCGTCGGCGCCACACCGACGGCGGCACACCGATGCGACGCGCGAACAGATCGCTGAAGCTGCCCAGGCTCGCGAAGCCCACCGCCATGCAGGTCTCGGTGACCGAGTGCTCACCGAGTGCGAGCAATCGTTTCGCGTGCTCGAGCCGCGCGACGATTCGATACTGGTGCGGAGTCGCGCCGAACGCCGCATCGAATGTGCGGATGAGATGGAACTGCGACAGACCCACGGTGCGCGCGATCGCGGCGATGGACAGCGCTTCGTCTTCGAGCAGCGCGCGGGCGCGACACAAGCGGCGCATGGTCTCGCGCGCGAGCAACATCGCGGATAGCATAGCGAAGAGTGAGCTCCGCGAGCGCAGCCGACGATGCGACGCAGCTGGCGACCAGCGGCGCGAGCACGCCGCGCGCCGCCGAGTCGAGCACGCCCGGTGGGCACGCCACCATGCTCGGCGGCAACGATCGCTACGCGACGCGCCGTGAGCTCGGGCGCGGCGGCATGGGTGCCGTGTCGCTGGCCTTCGATCGCGACATCGATCGCGAAATCGCGGTGAAGCGGCTCATCTCCGACTCGCCCGAAGCGATCGCGCGCTTCGTCGACGAGGCCCGCATCGTCGGCAAGCTCGAGCATCCCAACATCGCACCGGTGCACGACATCGGCGTCGACGATCAGGGCCGGCTGTTCTTCGTGATGAAGTACGTCGAAGGCGACACGCTGCGGCGCATCATCGAGCGCTTGTCTGCGGGCGATCGCGACTATCACGAGCGCTTCGGCTTCGATCGCCGGCTCGACATCTTCGCCGGCATCGTGCGCGCGCTGAAGTACGCGCACAAACGCGGCATCGTGCATCGCGACGTGAAGCCCGACAACGTCATCGTCGGTCCCTGCGGCGAGGTGATGCTGATGGACTGGGGCATCGCGCACGTGATCGGTCGCGCCGACGACGACGCCTCGCCGGCGACGCCGAGCAAGCGCATGGCCGACGAGACCGCCGACGGCTCGCTGCTCGGCACGCTGCGCTACATGTCGCCCGAGCAGGCCGCGGGCAAGGTGCGCGAGCTCGATGGTCGTTCGGATCTCTACAGCGCGTTCGTGGTGCTCTACGAGCTGCTCGCGTTGCGGCCGTTCATCGATCTGCCGGCGGACTCGAATCCGCTGTCCTACGTCACCGCTCCGCGCACGCCACCGCCGCTCGCGGGTGCGACGTGGCAGCGCGACGATCAACGCGCGGTGCCCACCGAGCTGCGCCACTTCCTGCGCTGGGGTCTGCAAGAGGATCCCGCGAAGCGTCCCGCCGACGCCGGCATCGCGCTCGACGAGCTGCATGCGATCCGCACCGGTGACGTGCGCGTGCAGTGCCCGGTGACGTTGCAGCGACGCATGATGGTCGGCTGGCAGCGCATGCTCGATCGCTCGCCGGTGCTCGCGTTCGTGCCGCTCGTGCTCGTGATCGCCTTCGTGATCGTCGCACTCGCGACGTGATCAACACGCCCAGCCGCCGTCGACATCGATCACCTGCCCGGTGATCCAGTCGGCGCCGGGCCCGAGCAGGAACGCGACGAGGGGCGCAACGTCGGTGGGCTCGCCGATGCGTCCGAGCGGCGTCTCGGCCACCGCGCTCGCGTGCGCTTCGGCCGGCAACGACGCGGTCATGTCGGTGCGCACGAGCCCGGGCGCGACCGTGTTCACGCGGATCTTCTGCGGGCCGAGCTCGCGCGCGAGCGAGCGCGTCGCGCCTTCGAGCCCGGCCTTCGCCGCGCTGTAGGCCGCACGACCCGCGAGCCCGCGATGCGCGAGGTTGGAGCCGACCAGCACGAGCGACGCCGGACCGACCAGCGCGCGCGCGCGCACGAGCTCACCGACGAGCGCGAGCGGAGCGAAGAGATTGTCGCGCAGCTGCGAAGCGAGCATGCGCGCGCCTTCGTCCTGCGCGATCTCGCCGCGCGCGGTCGTGCCCGCACACAGCACCGCACCGAAGAGCGCACCGTGCAGCTCGTCGACGAGGTTCTCGCGCTCGCTGCTGTCGCCGAGATCCGCACGCAACAGACGCAGCGCGCCGGGGATCTCGGCGGCGAGCGCTGCCGCGGCCGCTTCGTCGCGGCGATACACGCCGATCACATCGTGGCCGAGGCGCACGAGCAGCCGCACGATCTCGCGCCCGATCCCGCGCGTCGCACCGGTGACGAGCACGGTCTCGGCCACTAGCGCGGCTCCTCGACGTCGATCTCGTCGGACGGGATGAACGGCGGCGTGTCGCAGCAGAACAAGCTCGCGCGTTCGCTGCTGTGGTTCTGATA
>DASZPU010000310.1:0-6607 GCA_035550195.1 Nannocystaceae bacterium | reverse complement strand
TCACCGGCTCGGGCGCAGGCGTGGGCGCGACGATCACCGGCTCGGGCGCAGGCGTGGGCGCGACGATCACCGGCGCGGGCGTGGGCGCGACGATCACCGGCGCGGGCGCAGGCGTGACGATCACCGGCGTCGGCGCGGGCTTCGTGGTCTTCGTCGTCGTCACGCGATGCACGTGGCGATGACGGCTCAACGTGTCGCGACTCGGGATGCTGATCGCGATGCCGGCCATCACGGTGAGACCTTGATTGCTGAAGTCGGGCAGGCCTTCGACGCGTCGACGCGCGCTCCACAGCTGCTGCACCTCGGCGGTGAGCGCCACCACGTTGGAGATGCGCGCCTCGATGCCCGCGTGCACCTCGAAGCCGATGCGCGCGCTCGCATCGACGAGCGAGCGCGACTCGTGCCGGCGATACATCAGCTTCACCACGTCGAAGCCTGCGCCGGCGCCGATGTACGGCCGCACCGGGAACTTCTTGAACGCGTAGACGCTGCCGCCGAAAAAGAGCGGCACGGCGAGGTACGACAGCGATCGCGCTTCGCCCGGTCGGAAGCCACTCGCATTGCGCGGATCGAAGTCGGCATGCCCCGCGCCGTAGCCGGTGCGGAAGTAGCCGATCCAGCGCGGGTAGTCCCACGCGCCTTTGGTCTTGTAGAACTGCAGGCGCACGTCGAAGCCACGCACCGGGCTGCAGTAGCGCTGCCCGAACGGCTCGAGACACGCGCGGAACGGATCGCTGGTGACGCGTCGTCCCTGACGCACGTGACCGTCGGGGCCCATCGGCGTCGCGACGGTGCCGAGCGAGATACCGAACCACGTCGTGCGCGTGTGGTGATCGTGATCGTGCACGACCGTGGTCGTCGTCGTGCTCGGGGTCGGCGGCGCGACGACCGTCACCTCGACATCGTCGTCTTCGTCGTCGTCGTCGTCCTCGTCGACGACGGTGATCTGCACCGGATCGGTCGCGCGTGCGGTGAGCGGCGCGAGCCCGGCAAGGGTGAAGAGCACGGGCACGGACCATCGCGAAGGCATGGGCATCGGGGCTCCGTCTCCCCCTACCCGCCTCGCGCCGCGCTGGGTTGGTTCAGCCCCGCGCGCGTCGGCGCAAGAGCACCAGCAGCGCGAGAAGTGGCGAGAAACCGGGCGCCGGCGCGTTCGTGCATGCGCAGCCCTGCCCGCCCGTGCCGCCGTCTTGGCCCGCCTCGCTTTCCGAGCCGCCCGTGCCTGTGTCCAGCGGCATGCCGCCGCCCGTGGGATCGCTCGCGGTGCCCGAGCCGTCGACCTGCCCGCTGCCGCTGCCACTGCCGGTGCCGCCCGGCATGCACTCGAACTTCGCGTTGTAGGCCGCGAGCGCGGCATCGATGTCGGCACGGTTGTCGAGCTCGACGATCGGAGCACCTTGCGCGGGAATCTGCTCGATGCGCTCGGCGAACGGCATCGTGCGCGCGAAGCTCGGCCACGACGCGCCTTCGAGATAGACCTCGCGACCATCGGGGAGCTCGCCGATCGCGTCGCCTTCACAGTCGACGCAGGTCGCGATCGCGGGCTGCGACAGCGGCACGTCGGGTAGATCGGGCGCGACCTCGAACGTGGGATCGAGCGTCATCTCGTGCGGCGAGATCGTCGTGAACAGTCGCGTCACGTACGGCCAGCTCTCCAACAGCAGCGCACCGTGGCGACCGGGTTCGATCACCCGCGTCTCGAGATCCGCCGCGAACGCGGGACCATCCCACTCCGCGAAGTCGGTCTGATCCGCGTAGCACGACAGACACTCGTAGAACTGGTTCTCCGACACGTCCGCAGGCGCGGGCAGGTACTCGCGCAACAGCGCCACCACCAGCGGATGCGGCACGATGCACGGCCCACCCTTCGGACACATCGCGAGCCCCTGCGCATTGAGCAGATCGACGACGCTGGTCGGCGCGGCCGCAGAAAACGGCAGCGACGCCCAGGTGTCGCTGTAGATGCCGCCGGTCGGCACCATGCTGGTGGTGCCCGCGTATTCGGTCACGAAGCCGTGGCCCTGCGGCGCCTCGTCGACCGCGAGCGTGATCGCAGCCGCGTAGTCGTAGCCACCGCCGCCCCAGCGCACCTGCAGTGGATTGAGCACGACGTGGCGATAGTTGGTCGGCGCCCACCGGGCTTCGTCGAGGAAGAACGCGCGGACGCCCATGTCGTCCTGTGCCGCGATCGCGGTGAGCCGAAGCGGCACACACGGCTCGTCGCCCGCGTAGCGCAACACGATCGGATGCACGTCACGGATACCGGCCTGCGGCGTGAGCCGGAACGCGACCAGCACGAAGTCGTCGGCGAGGTACGAGGCGATGATCGGCTCGGCGGCTTCGTCCTGCGCGTAGCCGTTGTCGCCCAGCCACGTCATCACCGCGTCCGCGGTGCCGCCCTCGAGCGTGGTGACCGTGAATGCACCGACGGTCTCGCTGTGGATGTCGGGATCGACGCTCGCGCCACCGCCATCGGGATCCGAGATGAACGCGATCGTGGTCTGCGGATAACCGCAGGAGTCGCCGCGCAGATCGTAGCGTGGCGCGCTCGCACCGAGCAGCGCATCGAAGAGCGGCTGCGATCCGATCGCAAACTCCGGCACTGCGGGCATCGGCACCAGCCACGCGAACTTCTGCGCGTCGGTGTCGGGATCGATCGCGATCTGGATGTGCGCTTCGACGATGCCCGCGTCGCGCACGAAGAGGATCGTCTCCGCAGCTTGATCGACCGCGGCGGTCATCGGACCCGCGTCGCAGAACGTGCCGCCGCAGGCCTCGGCGCGGGGCGATGCAGCGAGCACTGCGAGCGCCGATGTCACTGCGAGGATGAGGCGCATGATAGCCATCATAGCCGGCAAATCGAACATTCGTAAAATTGGGCTCGCACGGCCGTCCAGCTGCGCGCGGGCGGGGAGTTCGGCCCATGCCGCAGGTCGGCGGGAAACCTGGAGCCCGCCGCGGCGTCTCGGCCCCGATGGCGCGAGCGATCCTCTGTTCCCTTCTCGTCGCGTGCGCGTGCGTCGGCCATGCCGACGAAGCGTTGCCGGTGCTCGTGCCCGAGGTCGAGCTCGCGCGTGCGCCGGTTGTCGAAACCCCGACGCCCGCGCAGCGCGACGACGATGCATGGGTCGTCGCGCTCGGGGTGCGCAACGCATCCGCGTCGGCGCTCGCGACTGCGAGCGATGGCTCGACGCTCGCGGTGTTGTGGTCGAGCCGTTGCACCGCGAGCACGGAGATCGGCTGCGTCACCGAGGATCTGCAGCTCGACTTCACGAGCCTCGATGCGCACGGCCGCAGGCGCGCGTCGGGTCGCGTGCCGCACGTCGATCGCTTCGTCTCGGCACACGCGCTCGCCGACCGTGATCGACTCGTGCTCGTCGGACACGACGGCAAGGATCCGCAGCTCGCCACCATGGCGCTCGACATCGCCACCGGTTCACCGCTCGCCAAGGCGATGCTCCCGGTGCGCACCAACCTGCCGATGGATCTGCGGCGCACGCGGGACGGCGGGCTCGCGCTCGTGACCAGCCGACCCGATCCCCACACCGAGGACCAGCGCGATCAGTTCGCGCTCGTGCAGCTCGATCGCAACCATCGCGCGCTCCGGCACGTGGACATCGGCGGGGGCCGATCCGCGCGCCCGTTCGTGCTGCAGTCGGTCGCGTTCGCACCCGACGGATCGATCGTCGGCGCCGGCGTGTGCCCCGAGTCGGAGCGCGTGCCTCGCTCGCCACCGTGCTCGCGCATCGCGAGCGAGCACGGCTTCGTCGCGCACTGGCAACCGAACGGCACGCTGGTGTGGAGCCGCGCGCTCGTGCCCGGCGATCGCGACGGCGCCGGCGTGTGGACCGACGGCACGCTCGTGCGCGACGACGGCAGCGCGATCGTGCACGGCTACCACCACGAGACGCTCGAGCTGCGCGGCACCGGACGTCGCGAGCTCTTGCCGCGCAACCTCGACGGCGGCGCGCGCGAGCTGTTCGCCTCCTACGACGCCCACGGCGAGCTCGAGTGGGTGATCGAAGAGGACGGCACGTTCGAGCTGTGGGCGATCGACGAAGCCGGCCGCGCATGGGTCACGTCGCAGGCCGCGGTGTTCGTCGGCGCGATCGATCGCGGCGGCGAGTGGGTGGTGGAGCTGGGCTCGTGGGATCTGTGCACCGACAGCGCGCGTGCGCGCCCGCTCGGCCTCGCGCTCGCCGACGACGGCATCCGCGTGCTCGCGACGCTCGAGCCGGCCGCCCGCATCTGCGCGCTCGAAGAACGCACCGCGATCCGCACGAGCGCGGGCGTCGGTGACGAGGCGATCCTCGTCGCGCTCCCGACCGAACGGCTACTGGCCCGCGGCGGGTGAGACCGGTGTCGGTGGCGTCGCCGACGACGGCGGCGCGATGATGATCGTGCGCGGCGGCGTGGGCGGCACTTCGTAGACCGGTGCAGTCGTCGGTGGACCCACGCGGATCTGCGCGGGCATCGGCGCAACCGTAGGCGCGACCGTGCGCGTCGACGTGGTCACGTGCTGCGCCTTCGGGTCACGCCGCGAGTAGGTCGCGTACGGCACTGCGACCGCGACACCGGTGACGAACGCGAGTCGACTGTCGGAGAAATCGGGCACGCCCGGCAAACGCCGACGCACGCTCCACTGCTGCTGCAGCTCGACGTTGATCGACACCCAGTTGCCGATGCGAGCCTCGACGCCCGCATGCAGCTCGACGCCGAAGCGCGGGCTGAGATCGAGCAGCGCCGCGTGCTCGTGTCGGGCGAAGCGCAGCTGCAGCACGTCGACGCCCATGCCGGCGCCGACGAACGGGCGCACCGGGAAGCGCTCGAACGCGTACGCGCTGACGCCCGCGAAGATCGGCACCGAGCGATACGAGACGCCGGTCGCTTCGCCGCGTCGCGGACCGCCCGCGCGCGCGGGCTCGAGCTTCGCCTCGCCGGCCTCGTAGCCGGTGCGCACGTAGCCGATCACGCGGGGGTAGTGCCACGTGCCTTTCGTCGCGAAGATCTGCAATCGCACGTCCGCACCGCGCAGCGGCGTGCACCACTTCTGGCCGTCGGTGTTCACACACGCGTGCAGCGGATCGCTGCCGAGCTGCTCGCGGTATGCGAGCGCGCCACGACGCGAGAGCGGTGTCGTCACCGCTGCGACCGACAGCCCGAGCCACGTGGTGCGTTGCGTCGGCGGACCGCGCTCGATCACCTGCACGGTGCGCGTCGTCGTGCCCGACGGCGGCGCGCTGCTCCCCGCTGGCCGATGATCACTCTGCGGCTCGGACACGCGCTCGGTGACGACGATCTCGACCTCGTCGGCACCGCGCGCGAGCGCTGGGATCGCGGCGACGATCGACCCGAAGACCGGCGGGCACAATCGCACGCCATCATCATAGCGGCCGCGCGAGTGCGCCGCTGGCGGCGAACCGCTGCTGCCCTTGAATGCGAGCGCACGCCAGGATAAGAAGCCCCCCGACCGGCGGAGGCCTTCGGGCTCCGACCGGGGGCGAGCCTCAACGTGGGCCTCAAAGATCTATTTTCCAGCGGAGGTCGAGCCAAGTCGCGGCTCGACAAGCACGTCAAGGTCATCACCAACCCGTACACGCAGTCGGCCGATCGCTACGCGTCGATGCAATCGCTGCTCGAAGACGGCTCCGACGAAGCGCTGGTCGGTTTGATGAAGCGCTTCACCGTCGTCTCGACGAAGAGCATCGAGGACGAAGAGGAAAAGGGTTGGGTCTACCGCGAGCTGTCCGCGCTCGGCACGAAGGTGTTGCCCGCGCTGCGCCAGTTCTGCGTCGAGTCCGACAACGTCGCGTGGGCGCTGCGCATCCTCGAGGACGTCGCGAACGGTCCGCAGGAGTGGGAGATCATCGATGCGATGCTCGAGCGTCATCCGCCCGAGTACGCGCGCGATCCCAAGACCAAGCTGCAGGTGCTCACGCATCTCGCGGAGATCGACGATCCGCGCGTCGTCGGCATCCTGCTGCGCTATCTCGGTGATCCCGACGAAGGCGTGCGCTACTACGCGGTCGAGCAGCTCATCGACATCGGCGACGAGTCGGCGAAGGAACCGCTGGTCACACGGTTGGGTCACAAGGACGAGGACAGCGTGCGACTGCGTACGCGGATCCTCGACGGGCTCGCGACCTTGGGTTGGGACGTTTCGACCCACCAGCAGACGATCGTCGCGAACTTGGGCAACGAGCACGCGCTCCAAAAGGGCAAACCCGAAGGCACCATGAAGGTGGTTCGGCGCTGATGCCCCGTCGCGACGACTTGAAGAAGATTCTCGTGCTCGGCTCGGGCCCGATCGTGATCGGGCAAGCCTGCGAGTTCGACTACTCGGGCACGCAGGCCGTGAAGGCGCTGGTGCAGGACGGCTTCGAGGTCGTGCTGCTCAACAGCAACCCGGCCACGATCATGACCGACCCGGAGATCGCCGCGCGCACGTATGTCGCGCCGCTGGTGCCCGAGGTGCTCGATCAAGTGCTCGCGCAGGAGAAGCCGCAGGCGATCCTGCCGACGGTCGGTGGTCAGACCGCGCTCAACCTCGCGATCGCAGCCGATCGTCAGGGCATCCTCGCGAAGCACGGCGTCGAGCTCGTCGGTG
>DASZPU010000309.1:0-2974 GCA_035550195.1 Nannocystaceae bacterium | reverse complement strand
ATCCACAAGCGCATCGCCGAGCTGCTCGAGCGGTTCGGCGATCGCGAAGGCGCGCTCGCGGAGCTCGAGCGCGCGGCCAGCCTCGCCCCCGACGACGCCGAAACGTGGCTCGCATGGCTCGATCTCTCGTTCGCGACCGGCGACCTCGCGCGCGCGGTCGCGCTGGTGCGCGAGCTGTTGCGCCGCTTGCCGATGGGCGACGCCGCGTTCGCAGCCACGGCGCGACGCGGCGCCGATGCAGCGCTCGCGATCGGCGACGACGAGACCGCGATCGAGCTGCTCGACGAAATCCTCGAGCGCACGCCCGACGACGAGTCGGCGCGCGCGCGCCGTGACGAGGTGCTCGCGACCACGACGGATCCCGAGCGACGCGTCGACCTGCTCGCACGGGTGGCCGCGCGCAACAGCGGCACCGCTCGCGTCGAAGCGCTCGACGAGCGCGCGCGTCTGCTCGCCGAAGCGCTCGATCGCCCCGACGAAGCCATCGCGGATCTTGCGGCCGCGTTCGACGAGGCGCCGGAGCGCACCGATCTCGCGCAGCGACTCGCCCAGCTGCTGGCGTCGGCGGAGCGCGTGCACGAGCTCGCCGAGCTGCTGCGCCGGCTGTTCCCGCGCGAGCGCGGCACGGCCCGCCGGCTCACACTGCGCTGGCTCGCGCACGTGCTGCGCGATCATCTATACGACCTGCCCCGCGCCGAGCAGGCGCTGCGGATGGCGCTCGAGCCGGGCGACGAGCACGACTTCGATCACGAGCTCGATCAGACGATGCGACTCGAGCTCGCCGATCTGCTCGAGCGTCAGGGGCGTTGGGTCGACCTCGCGCACGAGCTCCAGCGCGAGCTCATGCCCGAGCTGTCGGGCGTCGCCACCGTTCATCCGGTGCGCATCGAGCTGCTCTCGCGGCTCGCACGACTGCAGCGCGAGGTGCTCGACGACGACGAAGCCGCCGCGCGGATCTACGAGCGACTCGCCGAGCTCGGGCACGTGCCCGACGAAGGCCTCGCTTGTCTCGCACGCGCGCATCGTCGCGCGGGCCGACACGCGGAGCTCGTGCGCGTGCTCGAGCTGCGCGCGTCCGCGTTGCAGGACGACCCCGCGCGCTGGGCCGCGTTGCAACAACACGTGGCCGAGCTGCTCGACGGTCCGCTCGCGCGGCCACTCGAGGCCGCCGAGCGCTACCTCGCCGCGTTCCTCGCGGATCCCCAGCGTCACGCCGCCGCGATCCGTCGCGCGCGCGTGCTGCTGTCGGGCGCCGCGTCGCTCGTCGCGGTGCGCGAGCGGCTCGAGCACATCGCGGCGCGCGTCGACGGCGAGCGTCGTGCGGAGATCGACACGCTGTTCGCCGACGTGCTCGCGAATCATCCCGACCAGGCCGAGTTCGCGGTCGAACGCTACCGCGCTGCGCTCGCGGTCGCGCCTCGCCTCTTGTCCGCGCTCGAAGGGCTCGGTCGCGTGGAGCTGCGCCGCGGCGATCTCGAAGCCGCGATCCCGGCGCTGCTCGCCGTGTCGGAGCATCCGCAGGCGACCGCGCAGCAGCGCGCCGATGCAGCGGCTTCGGCTGCGCGCGCGCTGGTTCGCAGCGGACGCGAGCCGCAGGCGCTCGCGGTGCTGAGCACCGCCTTGCGCCACTCGCCGAGCCACGCGCGCGTGCTGCTCGAGCTCGCACAGATCTACGAGCACCAAGGTCGCGCGACCGAGCAATCCGTCGTGCTCGAGAACCTGCGCAGCCTCGCGTTGCCGGGCGCACTGCGAGCGGAGGTGTTGCATCGCCACGCGGCGCTCTTGCAGCCGGCCTATCGCGCCGATCCGCGCGGGCGCGAGGCCGAGGCCGCGATCGCCGACGTGCTCGAGGCGCTCACCTCCGATCCGACGCATCCCGGCGCGCGCCAGCTCTTGCTCGAGCTCGCGCGCCTGCGCAACGAGTGGCCGCTCACCGTGCAAGCGTTGTCGGCCGCGTTGCGCCCGCTCGGGCCCGGCCCGACGCGTGCTCGCGTCGAGCTCGACATCGCCGACGTGCTGCTCGACGAAGGTCGCGATCCCGAGGGGGCGATGCAACGGCTCGACGCCGCGATCGTGGAGATCGACGACGACGAGATCGAGCGGCGGTCCACCGCGCTCGCGCTGCGGCTCGACGAGGTCGAGCCGTTGGTCGGACGCGTCGCCGAGCGCATCCGGGCCGCGGCCGAACGCACGCGCGCGCTCGAGCCCGACGCGCGCGCGCGGGTCGATCGGCTGGTCGCGCGCCTGCACGCATCGCGCGAAGCGAGGGCTGCGGCACCGCCGGTACCGGCCGCGACCACGCACCTGCCCGAGGATCCGCGCGAAGCGATCACGGCGATGTTGCGCAACGCGATGCACGGCGATCCGGCGCACGTCGCCGAGGCCTGGCTGAAAGCGGCTGCGCTCGTGTGGCAGCGCCTCCGCGATGCCGACAGCGCTGCGCAACACGCTCTCGCGGCGCTCGATGCCGGCGCGGACGAGGAATCGGTCGCGGCCCTGCTCGGCGATGTCGCGCTGTCGTGCACCGATGCGATGGCGCTGCGGATCCACGACAGCTTGCAATCGCTGCAGCACGCCGGCGCGAGCCTGCGGCTACAGCGGGCCCAGCTCGCGCGCCTGTTGGGTCGCAGCGCCGATGCGCTCGCCGAGCTCACCGAGCTCGTGCAGCACGAACAGGGCGAGATCCGTCATCGTGCGCTCGCCGAGCTCGATCGTCTGCTCGCGCAGGTGGCCGCGCCCCACGATCGCCTGCCGGTGCTGCGCATGCGCGTGGCCGAGCTGTCGCCGGACGACGAAGCGGAGATCGCCGACGGTGCGGCCGAGCTCGCCGCCGTCGAGCTCGCGACCGGCGATGCCACACGTGCGCTGGCGACCTGTCGCTTGGGGCTCGCGGCGATCCCCGAGCACCGCACGCTCTTGCGCATGCAGGTCGAGCTGCTCGAGCACCACGATCTGCCCGAGGAGCTCGCGCTCG
>DASZPU010000308.1:0-9869 GCA_035550195.1 Nannocystaceae bacterium | reverse complement strand
TGCCAAGTCGTGACGCTGCCCGCCGACGCCGACGCAGCCTCGCTCTCACCGCTGCGCAAGCTCAGCGGCACGGTGATCGACGGGCGCTACGAAGTCGGTGAGCTGCTCGGTCACGGCGGCATGGGTGCGGTGTACGAGGCGATGCAGCTCGAGTTGGATCGCAAGGTCGCGATCAAGATCCTCAATCCCGCGTTCATGCATCGCGACGACTACCTCGCGCGCTTCATGCAGGAGGCGAAGGCCGCGTCGCGCATCCGCCACGAGAACGTGGTGCAGATGCTCGACTTCGGCAAGCTGCCCAACGGCTCGGTGTACTCGGTGATGGAGCTCTTGCACGGGCAGGATCTCTCGCGTCACCTCAAGCAGGTCGGCAAGCTGCCGTGGTCGCGCGCGCGCGACCTGTTGCTGCAGCTCGTGCGTGGCGTGAAGGCTGCGCACGCGCAAGGCGTCATCCATCGCGACATCAAGCCCGCGAACCTCTTCCTCACGCGCGACGGCGCCGAAGGTCGCGAGGTGCTGAAGGTGCTCGACTTCGGAGTCGCGCGCGTGCAGAGCAGCGCCGACGGCGAGACCGCGGCGCTCACCGGCACCGCCGATCTGCTGGGCACGCCCGCGTACATGGCCCCCGAGCTCGCGCGCGGCAAGCGAGCGTGCGCGCGCACCGAGGTGTACTCGGTCGGCATCGTCGCGTTCCAGGTGCTCTGCGGTCGTGTGCCCTTCCGCGGCGACAGTCCGTTCGATGCGCTCTTCCGTGCGGCCACCGAGCCCACGCCACCGCTGCGATCGTTCGAGCCGTCGGTGCCCGAAGTGGTCGAGGCGATGGTGATGCGCGCGCTCGCGAAGAATCCCGACGATCGCTACGCCGACATGGGCGAGCTGCTCACCGCGATCCATGCGATCGACGAGCACGGACGATCGCAATTCGGGCCCGCGGTCGCGACCACGGGCCCGCATCCGTCGCTCGCCGACGTGACCGTGATCGCCCCGCCGCCCGCGATGCCGACGCCGGCACCGACACCGCACACGATGATCACGCCCGCGCTGACGCCGTCCCAACCGTTCGTCGCACCGCCACCGCAGTTCTTCGCTCAGCAGTCGTCGCCCTCGCTGCACTCGACGACGCAGGTCGGTCGTCGACGCGGACCGGTGCTCGCGTTGCTCGCGGTGGGTGGCATCGCGGTCGCGATCGCGATCGGCATCGCGATGATGCGCCCCGCTCCCACCACGCCGGTCGCCGATGCGCGTCCGATCGAGGCCGCGACCGTGCCCGCACCGATCGCGCCCGCGCCCGCCCCCGTCGTGCAACCGCCTGCGCCTGCGCCCGAGCCCGAGCCCGCCGATGCCGGCATCGAGCTCGTCGTCGAAGACGAGGTCGAGCCCGCGCGCACCGACGCACCGCCCGAGAAGATCGCGCGTCCGCCCACGAGCAAGCCCGCGCCGCCGAAGGTCGAAGAGCCGCCCACCGACGCGCAGGTGCTGCGCAAGCTGCAGCGGCAAGCGAAGAGCCGCTGCGGCGCGCTCGTGGGCACGGAGCCGCTGCGCGTCACGTTCGGCATCGGTCAACGCGGCGAAGTGATCGCCCCGCGCGGCGATCGTCGCGGGGCCGCGACCGATTGCGTGATCGACGTGCTCGACGGCGCCCGCTTCCCGGCTGGTAGCATGCGTCGAGAGGTCCTCACGCTGTGATCTTCGCGCGCGCGGCGAGCATCGGGCTCCTGGCGGCGAGCCTGGTGCTCGCGCCCGCGCGTGCGTCCGCGTTCACGCTCGCGCCCGACGCCACCGCGCTCGCCGTCGAAGGCGACGCCGCGCACGATGCCGGACGCATCCGCGAGTCCGCCGACCTCTACGTGCGCGCGTATCGAGCGATGACCCCCGAGGAGAAGCACGCACTCGGCGAGGTGATCGTCACCGCGGCGGTGGAAGATCTACGCGCGTGCTTCGACGCCGATCCCGATCCGTCCTTCGCGCGCACTGCGGGTGAGCTGCTCGATCAGTACGAGCGCGACACGAAGGCGCCGCTGCCCGCGACGCTCGCGGCGCAACGCGAGTGGGTCGCGCGCGCGCGCGAGCCCGACGACGACGTCGCGATCGTGCCCGATGCTCCGCCCGATGTTCCACCGCCGCGACCGCAACCACCGGCGCCACGCAACAAGGTGGTCGGACCGCTGGCGATCGGCTTCGGCGCGGCGGTAGCGATCGGTGGTGCGGCGATGATCGGCTTCGGAGCACCGTTGTCGAACGCCGCCGAGCGAGCGCGTCGCGATGCGTTCGCCGATCCACGCTTCCTCGCATTGCCGCCCGCAGACCCCGCCACCGTCGCGTACGTCTCGGGCTGGGACGAGTACGTGCGCCACGAGCAGCGACGTACGACCGCGCTCGTCGCCGTCGGCGCGATTCTGGTCGGCGTCGGGTTGGGGCTCGCGGTCTACGGCGTGACGCGCGTGGTCCGACAGCGTCGCGCCAACCGTTGAACGATCCGTGTCATCCTCGACGGGCTCATGCGCAAGCCTGTCTTTTTCGTGTTGTGTCTGTTCGGCTGCAACTCGGGTGGTGACGCGAGCACCACCGCGAGCGATGCGAGCATCGGCTCCCTCGACAGCGGTGGCACGACGAGCACGGGTGGCAGCAGCGGCGGCACGAGCAGCGGCAGCACGAGCAACGCGAGCGCAGACACGAGCGGCACCACCACCAGCGAAGGGCCCGGCACCGACGGTCCGATCTTCGACGTGGGCACCAACGCCGACGTGATGGTCGAGATGCCGAAGGGCCCGATCATCCCGACGACGTGCGAAGAGGCCGAGGCGGGTGTGAGCGCGGTGGGCTGCGTGTTCTTCGGCGTCGATCTCGATCAGAACGGCGGGCTCGAGTTCGATCAGTACGCGATCGCAGTGTCGAACCCGCAGCCCGGTGTCGACGCGAACGTCGTCGTCGAGCAGAAGGTCGGCGGCGCGTGGTCCGAGGTCGCGAGCTCGACGGTCTCGCCGCTGACGCTCTTCGCCTTCCAGCTCGCCGACAAGCACCATCAAGGCTCGGGCGTGATGGAGGGTGGCTCGTATCGCGTCACCTCCGACGTGCCGATCGTCGCGTACCAATTCAATCCGCTCATCCAAGGCGCCGCGAGCTCGGATGCGTCGCTGCTCTACCCGGTCACCACGTGGGACTCGCTCAACCGCGCGGTGCACTGGGGCGGCGGCTATGGTCGCGGCTATCTCACCGTGGTGGCGGCGTACGACGACACCACGATCGAAGTGATCCCCACCGTCGCCACCGAAGCGGGCACCGGCGTACCCGCGGGCTCGCCCGGCGTGCCGTTCGAGGTGACGCTGCAACAGGGCGACATCGCGGAGATCATGGTGACCACCGAGAACACCGCGCTCGGCGGCACGCGCCTCGAGAGCGACTCCGCGAGCAAGCCGATCGGCGTGTTCTCCGGGCACGAGTGCGCCTGGATCCCGCACATGATCCCGGCCTGCGATCACATCGAGGATCAATTGTCGGGCGTGCGCTTGTGGGGCGATCACTTCGTCGCCGCGCGCATGCCGATCCGCGAGACCAACGGCATCCCCGAGACCACGCTCTGGCACGTCGTCGCCTCCGAAGACGACACCACCGTGACGTTCACCGCGGATCCCGAGGTCAGCGGCGTGCCGGTCGGCCCGCAGAACATCGACGCGGGCGGCGTGATCGAGTTCTACGCGGGCGGCACTGCGGCGCATCCCGGCGATTTCCTCGTCGACGCCGACAAGCCCATCGCGCTCGCGAACTACATGACCGGCGAAGCGAACCTCGTCACCAGCACGCTCGGTGATCCGGCGATGGTGCAGCTCTCGCCGATCGAGCAATACCTGCCGCGCTACATCCTGCTGGTGCCGAGCGAGTGGGAGCTCGACTTCTTCGTGGTCACGCGGCCCAACGGTGCCGCGGTGACGATCGACGGCGTCGCGATCGACGACACGCTGTTCCTGCCCGCCGGGGGTGGGTACGAAGTCGCGCGCGTGCCGACCACCGATGGCGTGCATTCGCTCGAGAGCAGCGTCGGCTTCATGGTGACCGTGGTCGGTTACGACAGTGCCGACAGCTACGCGTACATCGGTGGCACCGGCACGGGCGTCATCAATCCGAACCCCGAGGGTTGATCGCTGTCATTCGTGTCGGCCGGCCCGCAGTTCGGGCCGCCGCGAGTCCCGAATGGGGACGTGACGACGCGCACCGAAGATTTCGGTGATCGATCGGTCGTCTCGTTACACACAACCTGAAGAGCGCGGTGGTCCGCGCAAGCGGGATTCGTCTCGCCCTCCCCACTCGCAGTCGAGCTGCGCGTGCCTGCCTTGCGCGCAGTTTCGTTTGTTGCACCCCGAGGCCCAAAGGAATCGTGGCAATGACTCGTCGCGCCATTCACCGTTCACTGCTCGCGCTCGCGATCACATCCTGCACAATCGACGAGCCCGATACGCTCGAATTCCGCGACGACGACTTCAGCGGCGCCGATCCCGAGCCGTGGCAGGTCTTGCACGGCGAGCTCGCCGATACTGCGATCGTCGGCGGTCAGCTGCGGGTACGGCCGCATGCATGGACGGCGTGGTACGGCGGCAGTGAAGCATTTCATCAGTACGTGCCGGTGACCGGCAACTTCGCGATCACAGCGCACGTCAGCGTGTCGAATCTCGCGGGCGGAGCCGCGGCGCCCAACTGGCGCCTGGGCGGGCTGATGATCCGCGATCCGGCCGCGGGGCCGATCCGTTCGTATCACGCCGCGTTCGGCACCGTCGACGCCTCGATCTACAACGGCGGCGTCGTCGAGTGGAAATCCACGGTCGCGAGCTCGTCCACGCTGAACTATGCCCCGTTCGCGGGCGGCAGCGGCGAGCTCCGGATCTGTCGCGTCGGCAGCGATGTGCGTTCGATCTATCGCCCCGACGGCGCCTCGGAATGGACGCTGGTCGATCAGCGCTCGCGCAGCGATCTGCCGACGACGCTCGCGGCCGGTCCCATCGCGTATGCGTACGCGTCCACCGGCGACTTCCAGGCCTTCTTCGACGACGTCGACTTCGACGTGCTGACGTCGATGAACGACTGCGCGAGCGCGCTGCCCGAGGACGAGGGCACGAGCAGCAGCGACGGCGGCGAAGCGGAGGCCGACGACGGCGGTGCGGAGGCGGACGACGGCGGGGCCGAAGCGGACGACGGCGGGGCCGAGGCCGAGGCCGACGACGATGGTGGCGACGACGGCGGCGGCACGATCATCGACGTGCCCGAGCCCACCGCGACGTGTCCGGCGATCGTCGACGGCATCGTCACGCTGTGCCCCGCGGGGATGAGCGAGTGCCGCAACATCAACGTCAGCAACTCCGCGGGCGGCAACAGCAGCGGTCCGCTGCAGGTGCACTGGCACGGCACGTACGAGTATCCCGAGGGCATGCTCGCGTGGGACTGGCCCACGCAGCAGATCCGCAACATGGTGATCGCGGAGCACGGCGTGTTGGTGCTGCCCTACGCCGACACCGACGCGGTCGCTCGCAATGCACCGTTTCCGTGGTGGGTGGTCGGCGATCCGGAGGATGCATCGATGCACACCGATCGCGACGACGACTTCCTGCTGTTCGACGAAGCCGTCGCGTGCATCATCGAAGCCGGGCTCGCCTCGCCCGATCGCATCAACGTCTCGGGCATGAGCGCGGGCGGAATCATGACCTCGCACATCGTGAAGCGACGCGGCTACATGGCGTCGGCGGTGTCGTGGTCGGGCGGGCTCGCTGCGCACGCACAGCCGGGCACGCCGGCGGGCCCGACCTCGGTGATGGCGCTGCACGGCGGACCGAACGACTACTACTGCGGCGCCGGGATCCCCGGTGGCGCGGCTTGCTACGACTTCGTCGCGCCGACCGAGCAGTTCGCGGCCGACGTGCTCGCCGAAGGCAACTGGGCGTTCCTGTGCGATCACCAAGCCGGTCACACCGCGGCGATGGGCGGCGAAGGTGCACAGTTCATGCGGCTCGCCAACATCGGCAGCGCGCATCCGTGGACGAACTATCCGTTCGGCACGGGCGGCAACTGGATGCTCGATCACTACTGCTACGACGTCGGCGATCCGTCGCCGTGGGAGTGATGCATCAACCGCGATACGGCTCGATCGGTCGACCCGTGCGCGCGGTCCATCGCCACACCGCCGAGATCTTCGGGCCGCACCCCTCGGGGATCTTCGGCACGCCGTGGTACCAGTCGGCTTGGCAGCGGCCGCCCATCACGTAGAGATCGCCCGCGGCGATGTCGACCGACGTGACCGGGCCACCGCTGCGTGCGACCAGCTGCAACGGTCGCGTCGCACCGAACGCGAGCCCCGCGATGATGGTGTGATCGACCCAGCGCATCTCGTCGTCGCGATGGAAGCCCATGCTGTCGCGACCGTCGCGGTAGTACACGAGCGCGGGGCCGGTGAGCTGCACGCGGTAGCGCGCGTCGAGGATGAGCCGCGTGAAGCGGAACATCGGATCGGCGTCGGCTTCCGCGCGCGAGAGGCCGCCGTACAGCCGTGGGTCGTCGACCTTGCGACCGCCGCGGATCTCGGTGTTCTGCTGCCACCTGACGTGATCGACCATCCAGGCGAACGTCGCGTCGGTGTCGCTCGCGAAGCCACGCACGACGTCGAGCCACGATGCGTCGTCGAGCGCGATGCGTTCGACCGGCGCCTTGCGATCGATCGGGCCGTGGGTCGGCATCGCTCAGCGGGAGAACGGGCGCGCGTGCACCCACTTCGACTGCTGGAACCACAGCTCGACGGTGTGGCGCTTGCCGCGGGTGTCGATGCGATCGTCGAAGCGCAGCATCGCCGGCGCCCACACGTAGCCGCACTCGAGCGAGAACGCGCTGCAGGTGAGCTGGGCGTTCTCGGGTGCGACGAGCGAGCGGCCGACGATCGATCCGTCGAGCTGCACCGCGCCTTCGAACCACTGCGTCTCGGCCTCGCCTTGCACGAACGTCGCGGTGACCTTGTCGGCGCTGAACTTCACCACGATCTGCGCGCCCGGGCCGGGCGTCGCGTCGTCGCCGTACACGCCTGCATGCGATCGCGCTGCCGCCTTCGCGATCGTGCCGAGCAGACCCGCGGCGCTCTTCTCGAGCGCGGCGCTGCGCGCTTCGATCGCCTTGCGGGCCTTGCCGACCGCAGCCGCGGTGTGGAAGACGGTCGCGTTGTCGAGCGCGAGCTGCAAGTGCGCGAGATCGACGACCGCGAGATCGAGCGCGTGCGCGTAGGCCTTCGCGAGCTTGGCGGTGCCGGGCTCTTGCGCGAGCCTGGCGATGTCGCGCAAGCGCGGCGCGTGCACGTCGAGCACGGTGGTCTCGAAGCGTGCGAGCAGCTCGCGCGCCTCGACGAGCGCGGGGCCGACGGTGTCGACGGCGGTGGGGCTGGGATCAGTGGGCGGCGCGACGGCGGCGGGCTTCACCTCGCACGCTTCGCAGATCGGTGCGGTGGGCGTGGCCCAGCGCGAGTCGAGCGCGAGATCGAAGAGCCGTGCGTGTTGGCGCGCGTGACCGAGCACGCGCTCGCGCTCGGCGACGACCGCCGCGAGGCTTTCGGCAGCGGTGACGCCCCACACCTTGCCGTCCTTCGACCACTCGATCTTCCAGCGTGAGCACTCGGCGGTGCCGGCATCGGCGATGCGACGGCGCGCGCCATCGCAGCTCTCGGCGAGTATCTCGCCGCTCGACGACGTGATCACCGTGCCGGTGCCTGGCCATGCGGGATCGCGGGGGGCCGCGGGCGCGTTCGCGACGAGCAAGGCAAGGATGGGCGCGATCACTGTGCCTCCAATTTGGTTGTATCCACTCTCGGTCCGCAAGCCTCGTGGATCACATCGCTCGCAAACGCCGGGCACGGGCACGCGCACGGGCACCGGCACGGCGGAGCGATGGCACTGGCGTGCCGCGCTCCGGCTTTCATCCACGACGCGCAGCGGCCGTAACTTGCACGTCGTGGCCCTTCGCGTCGGGCTCCGCGAAGCGCAGCAGCGCCTCGCCCTCCTCCGCGACCGCGGTCTGGTCGCGCTTCGCGAGCGGCGCGAACGCATCGACGGCGAGCGTGGCCTTCGTCTTCGTGCGCGTGATCTTCCAGGTCGCGATCGCGCGGCCGTCGACGAGCACCGTCGGCAACACGCGCAGGCCGGAGAGGAACACGTGCTCGCGATGTTCTTCGGCGAGGATGCGACCGTCGGTGCGCGCCACGATCGCGCAGTCGAACTCCGGCAGATAGCGCACCGGTGCGGGCGTGTCCGCGCGTGGCCGCGGCGCGTCGGGCAGATCGAACAGCGTCTTGCCGCGTGCGTCCGCGAACGTCACCACGCGATCGCCGAGCGCCGCGATCACTTTCGTCAGCGACGCCAGGCCGGTGAACGCCTGCACGTCCGCCGCGGTCGCGGGACCGAGCGCGGCGAGGTAGCGCAGCACGAGCTCGGCCTGGTGTTCCTTCGCATCGACCGCGCGACCGAGCCACGCCTCCGCGTCGGCGAACTCGCTCACCTGCGGGAAGGCCCACGCATCGTCGGTCGGCACCTGCACGAGCGGCAGCATGTTGCGCACCGCGTAGCCCATCGCGCGATCGTCCGCGTCGGGGTTGTCGGCGGCGAGATGATCACGCACGGCTTCGAACGTCTTCGCGCCGCTGCCGAAGAACTTCTTCGCGCGCTTCACCAGCGCGGGGATGTCGAGCTCGGCCTTCTTCGCACGCAGCACCTGGTGGAGCCCCTTCGCGAGCGCCGGCTGCAGCGTCGTGCGCAGCGCGAGATAGTCGGCCGCCGTGACCACGTGCAGCGTGCCGCGGAAGGTCGTCGCGCGCACGAGCTTGCGCGCGCGCAACGGATCGGCGAGCTGCTCGCGTGCGAAGCCCTGCAGTCGCGACCACAACGCGACGAACGGCGGGCGCGGCCACTGGGCCTGCAGCGCGAGCACCTGCCTCACCGCCTTCGCGACGTCGAGCTGCGCGCGCGCGAGCAACAGCTGGCGCGCGAGCGTGGCGCGACCGAGCCGGCGATCGTCGAGCGTCTCCATCGGCTCACCCCAACGCCGCGCGGAGCTCGGCCGCGATCGCATCCATCGCAGCGCGTGCGGCCGCCGAGATGCCGACCATCTGCACGAAGCCGTGGGGCAGCGACAGCTCGTCGCGCAGCTGCACGGGCACACCGTCTTTGCGCAGACGCTCGGCGTACGCGAGCCCTTCGTCACGCAGCGGATCGAAGCCCGCGACCACCACGAGCGCAGGCGCGAGCCCGGCCAGCGAGCGCGCACGCAACGGTGACGCGCGGGCGTCGTGGATGTCCACGCCGTGCAAGCCGTGCGACTTGAACCACGCGACGAGTGCCTCGGTGAGCCACGGCCCGTCGGCATGCACGCGATGCGACGGCCAGCTCTCCACGAGATCGGTGCCGGGATAGATCAGCACCTGCAGCTTCGGCTGCGGCAGCCCGACGTCGCGCGCGAGCTGGCACACCACGGCGCTGAGCTTGCCGCCCTGCGAGTCGCCGGCGATCGCGATGCGCTCGCGATCGATGTCGAGCCGCTCCGCTTGGTCGAGCATCCAGCGATACGCGGCCAGGCAATCGTCGGACGCGGCCGGGAACGAGTGCTCGGGCGCGAGTCGATAGTCGACTGCGACCACCACCATGTTCGTCGCCGCCGCGAGTCGACGACAGACGACGTCGTGGGTGTCGAGATCGCCGATGACAAAGCCGCCGCCGTGGAAGTAGATCAGCGCGGGCAGCCCCGTGCCGCCGCTGGCGACGGGCGTGTAGGTGCGCAGAGCGATGGAGCCCGCGGGGCCAGACATCGTGATGTTCTCGATCTTGCCGATCGCGATGCCTTGCGTGTCGAGCTGGGTC